>JASURT010000086.1 GCA_030446435.1 Candidatus Ozemibacter sp. | reverse complement strand
AAATCACGACGACAGCATGGTTTTCGATCTAAAAGCGCAAAAGATCGGTAATACCACAGTAAAAAAATGGCTTAACAATCTTTTCGCAAAACCCTGAAACTATCTGTCAACAATTTGAGCAGCCCTGATCAGGTCAATTTCAGCTGCGCCAAGAATTTGTTCTTCACTTATAAACAATTTGCCCAGCTGCCGATGACCGTTTTTCACATAAGAGACTTTGTAAAACTCATCTGTTTTTACTCTGCCCTTTTTATATCCGGAAGAATATGGCAAACGAATCTTGAATTTTCCTGAATCATCAGCTATGGCATTTCTGGCATATAGTTGTCGCACCTTATCAAATTCGCATTCAATAGATATGGCCACCTCGCTGCCCGGGTCTACATTTCCTGAAATCAATGCCCCCGCAACGAATTCATAGAGAAGAACTTCAGGCGCTTCGAGCCTGTTAGGCTGTTTTGAAGAATAGATAATGCGAAAGAAGGATGCAGGTTCGATAAATTGGCCCGTCGGCTTTATTGCTGCCTGATTGGCCAGCCAGTAATGAAAAGTGTTCGCATACCGGCTGACAGGTTCTGCAGGTGCTATATAGTTTCTTGTAAACGAAAAAACATCGTCTTTGGCCTCGGGCTTATTTTTATACATATTGAAAAGATCAATCGAAACGTCATTTAAACTGCGATAGCGAATATAAATATACCGGGCCCGATATTTTTCACAATAACCGGCCGCTTCTTTCTCTGAGGTGGCCGAAAAAATCCGGGCCATCTTTTTGTAACCCCAAAGTGCGTTGTTAACCAGAACCGGACGGCGGGTATAATACGAAAGTCTGTTTCCTTCATCCCAGAAACCCAGAATGCCGTATTCCGGCAGACCTGGCGACTGGTAACCGCTGGTCTGCGGTGTATTGAGTTCAATCCAGTTAAATGCTTCTACTTCGTTATCAGAAACTTTTGAAGAAAGAATAAAGTTGGGATAGTTGAAAATAAATCCGGCAATCAAAAATGGCACGCAAACAAGCGCAACTTTGCCGGCAAAAATCCAGTTTCGTTTCGAACAATGAGCCTTTTCAAGAATGAATTCAAGCAAAATATAAAACGCTATGGCAGAAAACAGACCTGGCATAGAACCAAGCCAACGACCATATCTTGCGCTGAAAAGAGTTAAAACGACAAAGAAGAAAAACCAGTCTCTGATTATTCGCCCCCCGCCGGCAAAGATTTTTGCGGGTGGCCAGAATGCGAGTAAAGGCAAAACAAAAAAGCCAAGACCGAAAAGGGCACCGCCTTTAAAAAACTGAAACGGGCTGCCGATAAGGTTAGAAAAATTTATGACGGGTTGCAGCTCTGAAATGGTTGCCATTATAGGGTCTTTGGCTGTCAAAAAGCCGATACCATCATAGATTTGCGCAGGAAAAGCCATAAAGGCGAAAGAAGCAAAAACAAGAATCAGAACCGCAACAATAGAAACCAGTTTAGCTGAAGTGAAACCTTTCTTAACCTTGAGAAAAAAAAGCAGGTGAAAAAAAGCTCCGGCGGCAAGAACTGTTAATACGTGAAACCACCCGTATTCATTGATAGCAAAAGAAAATTTTCCTGACTGCAAAAGGTTAAGCCCGGTCAAAACAGCGCCAACAAACATCGAGGCCGAAGAAAATTCAAGAAAAGGCTCGGCAATTTCAGAATCACACAAAAGAAGAAACAGCGCATAAACAGAAACCATCAGAAAAAAAATCGGTGTACCCGACCAGGTAGCCATAAACAAAGTCACCACAAACCCTGCCAGTGCAGCCACACCCAAGCCTGGTTTTCGGCAATAATACCAGCTTAATATTAGCCAGAACTGAATAAAAAAGGTGTTAAGAAAATGATAATCAATTCGCAAAAAAGAGAAGGTCATATAGGCAATAACTCCGGGTACACTGAAAAACCCGGTTAAGAACGTCAGACCAGGCGATCTGGTTTGTTTCCAGGCAAAGAAAACCATCATTAGACTGCATAACCAACCGGCTATCGGCGGCATCCACCCTATGACAAAATCAGTGTCCAGATCAGAGTCCGGAAAAAGAAAGAAATATAGTTGCGTAAATTTAATAAGAAAGTTCAGATGAAATGGCGGGAACTCATTCTTCTGTACTGATGGAAAGCAGCCATAGTGATCTTCTTTTATAATCTCTCCCTGGAGAAGAGATTGTTCGTAATAGCGAAGAAAGAGTAAAGAATCAGGATCACTGACATGGTATTTGCCCATCCAGGGGTAAGCTTCAAAAAAATCAGAAAAATGCATGGTTAAGGAAACCAGAACAAGAACCAGCAAAATGAAAACAGAATATAAACGTTTCTTTGTCATCGATTGTGTACTTTCAGAAAAAAAGAATTTGCATTTAGACCGACTATAACACATAATTATCTCTTGTAATATTTTTTAAATTTTGTTCAACTTTGCCATTGACACTGCCGATATGTTTACCTATATTGCATGCAAGTTGAGCAAGGGAGTGGATTTATGAAACACAACCAAAGAGCAGGTTTTACCTTGATGGAAATCATGGTAGTTATTATCGTTATTGCGGTTCTGGCATCAGTTGCCGGACCAATGATCGGTTCGATCACGGACCAGGGTCGTGCATCTGCGACCAAATCGAAAATCAGTTCATTGAAAAGTGCCATTATGGCATACAAATCTGACGTCGGCAGATACCCCTTCGTAGGACAAGCCTGTAACGCCAAAGAAGCCGGCGCATACAACGCAGCATCAACGAAATATCTCGGTATCGGCGAACAAAATAATATCTTCGTAAATGAAAATGTCGGTTGTGATGACATGGGAATTCCAAACTACCGCAGAAAATGGAAAGGCCCATATATGGATTCAACCCCGGACGATTTCATGTATGATTCCTGGGGTACCAAAATCAGATACGTTGCTCACGAAAAAAATGTTTATCTGTGGTCAGCCGGTGCTGATATGAACTTTGAGGCAATTGCTGATGCTCTTAACGCAGAAAAGGTTGAAGTAGAAGGTATGGATGACATCATTCAATCAGTTGCCCGAGTAAGAAGAAATTTCACCACTGCAGTTGCAGCAACTCCCTGAGGTTTTTGCTCTCTAACTTGCTTATTCAAAAGCAGATGCGTTATCATTGGCGCATCTGCTTTTTTCATGAGAATTTAAATGTCTGAACCCGAATTTCAAAATTTTGTCGCTGTCGATGTGGGGTCTTTTTCCCTGAAATTCGCCTATTGCGAACAAAACGAAGATGGCAACTTCGTTTTGAAAACCCTGGCACAGATGCAGATTCCCCCTTACGAACACGAGCTGACAGAAGATCAGCTTGAAACGATGAGTAAGGACGACATTAAGGAACACTGCCTTAAAGAATTACGCCAGTTTCTGACCACTCATTTAACCGAACTTCTTTATGACAACGAAATTCAGACCAAAAGAGCCATAGGCTTCGCTTCGAACCGAGAAGTAACCATCAGATGCATCGAAATTCCTCCGGTTCCGGAAAAAGACAAACTGACCGAAGCTGTCAACGCTGAAGCGAACAAACAGATGCCTTTTTCTATGGGCAATGCGGTTCTTGGCTACCACGTTCAGGGCGATGTAGTAAAAGAAGAAAAGGCACTGACCCAGATTATGGTCGCTGCTTTACAAAAAGACATAATCGACGATGTAAATCTGAATCTGAAAGGCGGCGGCTTAAACAACGAGGGAATTCTTACCCTGCCCCAGGCCCTGGAAATTTCTTTAAGGAAGCAATTAGAGCCATACTCAGAAAACGGCAAAAAGGTCGGCATCATTCACTGCGGAAATTCTACCACATCGATCATGATATACAAAAACGGGAAAATCCAATTTTTCCGCGATGTCAATATGGCCGGCTTTACAATTACAGAAGCTATCTACGCCGGCGGCGAATTCGAAGACCAGAATATAACTTTTGGACACATAAACGAAGCCGTCGAACTAAAGCACAAACTGGGCGTGCTTCCGCCTGATGAAATTAACGAATTGAAAGGTGTGGAGAAATTCGCCGCACAGAAAATCTTTGAATCGGTTGAAAAAATATTTCAGCATATTCAGCTGTCGATAAGTTTTTATATTTCTCAATCAGGCGAATCCGGGCTCGACAAAATCATTCTCACTGGTGGTTCGGCGGGAATGGTCAATTTTAAAGAATTTATCGAAGAAAGCCTTGAAGTGCCAACCGTACTTGCCGACCCTTTCGGCGCGTTAGAAATTGGCGAGATCAAATACGACGAAGAAAAAAGAGGCATAGACGCACCCGCATTGGCCCCGATCATCGGAGTTTCTCAATATCGCGGTGAACCAGAAACGATCAACTTCATCGATATTCTTTTTCCTAACCGAAAAAATCAAAGCATAAATCTTTCGGGCGTAAGTTCAAAATTCGGCGGGAATTTTTCCGCGAAACTTTTTCAGCTTAATGAAACAAAGCTTCGCATCATCGCCGTGCTGCTTGGAATTTTAGTTCTTTCGATCGGCCTGTATCCGGTCATCAAGATTCGAAGCGACCTTGCCGAAGCCAAAGCCCAGGAGAAGAAAATGAAAAGGAAGCTTGCGCAGCTACAAAGCTCGCAACGCGAGGTTTCTCAGTTACTGCGAGAGCAGGAATCTCTGGGTAAATTCTCATCATTTTCAACAGAGCTGAAAAAACTTTCGCTCAACAACTCTGTCATGCTCATCGAAATCGCAAGCCTGACACCGAAACAGATTTTCCTTACTGCCGCAGAATTCAATCAATCGGCATCGCCACCCAAGTTCAAACTTTTGGGGCATGCCGACAACTCAGACAGCGTCTTTGAATTCTTGAGCATTCTCGGCAAATCAAAGCTATTTACAAATCCCATACTCGAAAGCACCCAGGAGGTGCCTATCGACGAAACCAGATATTTTCTAAGATTCGTCGTTAATGGTACAATTAATGAAAAGGAACTGAAAAAAGATCCACTCGCCAAAGAGGAAGCTGCAGCAGAAGAAGAAATGGCGATGGACGATTTCTTTGAATAAAGACAGGTAACATGGCTGATCCCAAAAGTATAACCGAATGGCTGGCCCAGGCCAAAGAAGACCCAAAGGTTGCGGCGCAACCTGTTATTATCATATTGGGCCTTTTCTTTGCCGGTTACAAAGTTCTGTACGCTCCGAAAACGAAAGATCTCGAAAGACAGGCAAAAAGGACCAAAGGCGTAGAAGGACAGATCAAGCGCCTTGAATCTGCGGTTGAAAATCTTGAAGATATAAAACTAGATATCGCCGAAAAAAAAGATGCATGGAAAAAAGCCCAGTCATTTTGTTACAAGAAATCAGAAATCACCAAATTTCTACGCAGAATCAGAGAAATAGCAGAGATAGCAGATGTACCCGTAAAAAGTATTAATCCGCAGTCAATTGCCCCGATGCAACTAGGGGAAATTACCGTGGAAAAATTACCGGTATCGATTTATTTCACCGGTGACCTGGTAAAATTGGCTACATTTCTGCGCCTGATCGAAAAAGAAGAAAAGATTACCTTTTTGAACCTGCCCAACCTTGTACCCAATGGCAGTGGCACCTTTGAGCTTGAATTGACCCCGACAACAATTCTTATTCCTGACGACCTGGTGGCTGAATAATGAATGGGAAGCAACTATTCTGTCTCAGCCTGATAATTCTATCGGTCGCCATGGGAATTCACTGGTTCAAGCACAAGCCCAAGAAAGTAAAAAGGCCATCAGACCGCCCAAGAGTGGCCTTGAATCTTGACGATCTTCAGATACAGGACGGCGATCAGGATGCCGATGATCAGGGCGATGATTCACAGGGCGAAGGGGATCAGGGCGACGAGACTCAGCCAGAAGATACTGATACCGAACCAGGCGAAGAAGGAACCCCGGAAGAAGGCGATGACACAGAAGAAACGCCTACCGCCTCTGAAACCGTTGATGTTGCCGAAGAAACGGCATCTGCAACCGAGCCATTGAGGCCAGAACTGAACGATCCCATAATCATTTCGCTACAAAATTTGAAACGCAATCCATTTGAAAGATCGCCTTACGCGCAGCTGGTCGAAGACCTGCGAGCCCAGGAAGAAGCTCCTGAAGAAACAGAAGAAAAAAAGGCCACCGAGCTTATTCAGGCCAATTTCACCGCCACCATTAAAACCAGAAGAGAGCTTGTGGCCGTTATAGATTCAAGACTTTATCGCAAGGGCGACAGATTTCGCGACAATGTAATTACCGGTATAAGCAACGAAATCGTCTCTCTCGACACTTCGTCGAAACTTTTTCTGATTCCCAAGGTTGGCGTACAGGTACAAATAGCAACCGATGGTACTTATACATTCGAAGATTCATATATGGACAGAACTCAGAAAAACTAGATTATTTTTCGGCGCTTTTTACCGATAAATAAGATATGAATCGCTTAACCAAAACTTTGTTACTGATTTTGTTGTGGTCGGCTGCCTTTTTAACAAGCGGCTGCATAGATAAAACATTCAAGCCGGAAGCGGCGCTGGAAATTCCTCAGGTCAATCCTTACGAGCTATATGCGACCGCCACCGACACTGCAAGCCTTCCCACCACCACCATAACAGTAAACTCGATCAATCAGATTCCATCGAATCTAAAAAGTTACAGTATCAGCTATTACACAAAATATGGCGAAATGATACCGAGCCTGACCGTTAATTCGACACCTATCGAGCTGAAGCTCGACGCGGCAGGCACGATCAGCATCACCGTGAAACCATACACTTCAAGGGTGGTTGATTTGTTTGATTTGTCAAATTCTGATATTTCGCCGGTTACCGCGAGAATTAACCTGGTATTTCAGGATTACAACGACAACATCATAAACAAGGAAGCGCATTGTCTTTTGTATAAACCCTGAGTCTTTTAGTTCATGAAAATTAGATATCTGCCGATAAGATAGAGGCCAAATTCAGCCCAGGAGAAACACTTGAAATCAATGCAGAAGCCAAGGTATCTGCGAAATATATGCCTTACCGGATTATTTCTGGTGGGCATATCGGTATTTCCGGTATTTTCTCAGACCCGAACCGGAGCGCCTGCACGTATCAGGGGCGCAGTGAGTTTTCCGCAGTCGCCCAGGGCGACCGACTCATTCTACCCGGTTGTTCGGCGGCCTGTTGTGGCACAAACTGCCAACAGAACTCAGCCTGGGTGGGTCAATCTTGGCAACGGTGCAAGAATGCGCCTTTCTGAAGACCAGAACGGCAAAAACAGTCTTTCGCCCGAAGTCATTGAAACCCTGAGAAGCTTAAGCGAAAGAACTCCTCAGCCTTCCTATCAGCTTGGCACTGCACCAATTACCGGTGCAACGCCACAGGGACTTGAAACCCCTGCAGAAGAACTGCCGCCCGAACAACGTGAAATCGGGGTTTTAGAATCCAGAGTAACCTTTCCGCCAGAAAAAAACATACGAATTCAGGATCTTGACTTCAGAAACACCAGCGTACAGGATGCCTTGCGTTCGCTTGCTCAGCTTATAGAAATCAACCTGATGATGTCACCCGGAGTTTCAGGCAATGTTACCATTCTTTTCAGCGACGTTACGCTTGAAGAAGCCTTCAACACTCTGATGACCAGCTACAATCTTTCATTCGCATGGGAAGGAAACATTCTGAGAATTTTTCCTAAAAGCGAGGCCCCTACCCTTACCAAGATTTTTCCGATTCAACATACAAATGCGGCCGATATAAAAACGATTGTCGATCGAATGCTGACCCCGCAAAAAGGCACCTCGGAAGTTGATACCAGAACCAACTCTCTAATGGTCACCGATACGGCAACCAAATTGTCAGAAGTAAAAAGCCTTTTACCTCAACTTGACGTTAAGGAATCGACCGTCGACATCAGTTCAAGGCCTTTAACAGAGGTCTTCTATCTTGATTACGCAGATGCTTCGACGTTGCGGGCACCAATAGAAATGCTTTCATCAGGTGTTCAGATTCAGGAATTTTCTTCAAGTTCCGCTTCGCAGGCCGGCGCAGCAGGCGAAGGCGGCGGCGGTAGCACCGGTCGTATGGATATGATGATCATCACCGATACCCAGAACAATCTGCAAAGAATCAGAGAGCTGATTGAAAAGCTTGATGTGCCGCCAATTCAGGTAACGATCGACGCACATATCTATGAAATAGACAAAAACGAAGAAGAACGACTGGGAATCAACTGGCAAAAATCAATTCCCATTGCCGGCACAAGTGAAAACCTTTTCGAAATGACCATTGCCCCCGAAGATGCTTCAGCCGGCGGAACCGGGGTATTTCGTTTCGGCAGTCTCGACATCAATCAGTTTACCGCTCTTCTGGCAATGCTTAAAACCCACAGCTTTGCCAAAGTTTTGAGTAATCCGGTCATTACGACTTTGAACAATCGTGAAGCAAATATCACGGTGGGCCAATCCATTCCGTATGTTTCCGCATCGCAGGTAAACGCTGAAACCGGCCAGGTTACCAACACCATTGCCCAGGCCGACGCAAACATTCAGCTTACGGTAACTCCCTCTGTAACCGGAAATGACGAAGTTTTTCTCGATATCAAACCCACAATTTCGAGTGTTCTCGGTTTTACCGAGCTGGGTGGAAACTCGACACCCAACCTGAGCAATCGTAGTGCAGAAACTCAGGTTATCTGCAAAAACAATCACACCATTGTAATTGGTGGTATGATTAAAACAGATAAAAGCGAATCGATCAGCAAGGTTCCTTTTCTTGGAGATTTGCCGGGAATTGGTAAACTTTTTCAGAAAAAAACCAATCGTGAGACCAGAACAGAGCTGATAATTTTCATTACCCCGCATATCGTTACCAGAGGTTCGAACAAAGCACGGCGCAACATCGACAGCTCAAGCGAATTCATGGTGCCCCGCCTGACCCTTCAACCCTGATTTGTTTTTTAAACGCTAATTGGGTTGCAGCAAGACCGGTCAAGGGTTAAAATAGGCTAATAAACCCTTATTTTAGTGCGGGGAAATAATTGGCAGAGAATCTTCAAGAAAAAGAACTGATCACCCAGCTGTCATCAGACAAAAGAAGTCTGGTAATTCAGGCCATAGTAAAGCTTACCAGAATAGGCCGAACCAAGGATTCAATTCAGGCTTTGGTTCCACTTCTAAATTCATCTGATCGCGAAATTTCTTTTTTCTCGTTTCAGGCGGCGGGTAAAATTGCGCAAAAAGCAGGGGTGGACCTTCAGGAACTGATCAAAGACTATCAACCTGCTCAAGAAAGCGGCGAAAATCTGACCCGCGAAGAGCTACTTTCAACCAAAGCCGAAAAGGGTAAAGAAACCCTTTTCAAAGTTCGTCGTCTTTACGATAAAATTTCTGACGAACTGCTGCCGTCTGTAGCGGTATTCTTGCGCCGATACGGCGACGTATCAGACGCTCCGTTTCTCGAAAAGTGTCTGGCGAATGAAAGCTCAAATCTGGCTTTGCCATTTATCGAAGCTGCTGAAAAGATAGCGCCACAGGCCCTGGCCCGCAATCTTCCCCATTTATTAGCGAGCAAAGAACCGCTGGTCAGAAGCCGTTCGGTCAGCGCGTTAAGAAGAATAGACCCGGAAGAAGCAGAAAGACATTTTTCTGACCTTCTCGCTTCGCGCAACCCCGAAGACAGGCTCGCCGGAATTGCCATCGCTTTTCTTTTCCCATTTCAGAGAGTAAAGGGGTATATCCTGTCTTTGCTTCCCGAAGAAAGAGACGCTGACGTTCTTAAAGCCTGCCAGACTTTTCTCGCCTCCAATCCTGAACTTGATTCTGCACTTGGCATACTGGACAGTATCGACTCGGTCTCGCCAGAGCAAAAAGGGCGACTGACAATCATTTTCAAGACTGTTTGCCAGGCTTTGGGCACCACCGGCATTATGGATGCGGAAAAAGCCCGCCCTGAAGAAATCGTAAAAATCTGGAAACAGCAAAGACTTGAAGCATTTTTAAATGACCTTGAAATACAGCTTTCTTTCTCTGATGAAAAAAAGAAGGCAGCCATAGTTGCCTGGATAGAAAAAAACCGCAATCACCCAAAAGTAAGAGAATTGATCGAAAGACTTGCGAGAAATCCACAAACAGAGAAGGTTTTTCAACAGCTGACCAGACCTGTTCAAAGCAAAAAAGACCAGGATTCAGAAACGCAAGCAAAGCCGATGCAAAAGCAACAGGCAATTCCCGATGATGACCGGCAGAAAATAAAAAAAATGCGCGGCCTTGAACTTGAAAACCTGCCGGCCAATAAAAGCTGGCTACTTAAGGAAGCTGAAAATGGCAAGCCCCTGATTAGAAAAGAAGCACTTTCGACTTTGCTTCGCCTGCACCCGGACAACAAACTCCTTGATCTGGCGAAACAGGCGATAGATAACCCTGATCAGGGTGTTAAGATTGCGGCCTTTCAGATACTTGAACGCCTGGACAATGAATTTCTCAAAGAAAACATTGCCTCATTCATGCAGGAAGACGATCCCAACATCAGATTGCGGGCAATCAGATTCGCCTTGAAGTTCAAAGAATCAGAAGCAATCGAAATTCTTAAATCATTGCTTAAATCTTCCGAGCACCGCATTAGAGCCAATGCCGTTGCCTGTCTTGGCCTATGTCCGTTCAGCTCTGCATACAAAATACTTATGGATCAACTTGACGAAGAAAGTCACCCGGTAATTGCCAAACACATCACGAGCATTCTCTTGTCTAATCCGTCAAAGGCCGTTTTAAAAGGCCTTGACAATATCACCAGAACGTCAAATCCGGCAGTGGCAATGGTTGTTTCGCAAGCCAGAAACGATCTGTTCGAGCTGCTTAAAAAACTGCCTGAAGAAGCGATTCAAGAGCCGGTCAAGATCGATGCAAAATCTGAAAGCAAGCCTTATTCGGTTGAGAATGTTAGAAATATTGCCAGAAGTCGGCAAAAAGTCTGGAAACCCGGTTACAAAGCAGAGCAAAATGCAAAAACAAAAGAATCATTAAAAAGCAGTTTAAACTGGCAAATGATTTTGAGTGGAGCAGTTGTAATAGTCTTTCTGGCAATGCTTCCGATCATGCTTTTAAGCGACCGGGGAAAAAATGATTACGGCAAAGTAAACCGCCCGAAAGATTGGCGCGACGACGAAAGAAAAAAGTTTTCGCGAAGCAAAATTCCTGCAAACCTTCGAATGAACAGACCTTGCTCGATACCGGCGGTTGTTGAAAAAGTAACTTCTGACTCAAGCATGGTCGTCAAGCACGAAGACCAGCAGATCATGATTAAGTTTGAAACCCCTGAAACCAAAAATATCACACCTGGCACCGAACTGGTCGTTACTATGGTGCCGTTTCGCGTTAATCCACGAGGAATCATTCAAGCCAGAGGCACAAGCCTGGCAATATCGAAGGGACAAGAATAATGAACTGGCTAGACAAACTTGAAAGACACTACCCACAGCTGGCTCTCGAAGGACTCATCAGATATATCTCGTTTCTGATGCTGACGATCTTTTTTCTCAATAAGGCGAATCTACTGCCCTATCACATGCTTTATCTCGATGCGGGCGCAATTATGTCCGGTCAGATCTGGCGTCTTTTTACCTTTCTGCTGATTCCTGCAAGTTCTAACTTTCTTTTTCTCATTTTTGAACTTTCCATTCTGGTAATGTGCGCAGACGGACTTGAATCTGAATGGGGCACCTTCAAACTCACGCTTTATTATATGGTTGGCGCCCTGGCGAATATTTTAGTCGCCTTTTTCATTCCCGGCATTCAACTTGGCAGCTATTTTCTTTATCTAACCCTGTTTCTCGGGTTTGCCACAATTTACCCCGATTATGAGATTCTGCTTTTTCTTATTTTACCCGTAAAGGTAAAATATCTTGGCATGCTTTCAGCCGGTTGGCTGCTTTACGGCATTGCCGTCTACCCTTTTCCGATAAAAATTGCCATCATGCTTGCTGTGGCAAACTATCTGATTTTCTTTGGCCCTGAGTTTGCGAACACCATGAAAGGCAATCTAAGAGCTCATAGCAGACGCAAAGAGTTTGAAAGCAAGATAAAGCAATCTGACGGCCCCCGACACGTCTGCAAAATCTGCGGTCGAACAGAAATTTCTGACCCGGAACTTCAGTTTCGCTACTGCACCTGTGAAAGTTGTGGTCCAGACGGAGTTGCCTTCTGCATCGATCATTTGCAGGAACACAAGCAAAGGGCTGAAACAGAAAAATAACCTTGAGAGAAAAAGCATGAAAAACCTTACCAGAACGATCTTGATATTCTCTATTGTTGCTTCGCTGACCCTTTGCGGTTGCGACTTTTTTTCTTCTGGGGGTGAAACGAATTCATCAACAGCGAAAAGCAACCCAACCATGCTGTTTTCTGGTAATACAAGCACCTCGGCAGATGTGGAATTTTCAAACTCTGATTTTTCTTTCAAACTTGAATCTTCGGCCCTTAACTCACCGCGGCCGATTACGATTCAAAGTTTTCAGCACACAAGCAAACCCTTCTGGGAGAAAGATTTCAGCGTTTTATCTCTCAGCTACGACATTTCTCTTGGAAACGCCCCGGTTCTGCTCAAAACCCCTGCAAAACTCAGCTTTTCAAACAGCATTGCTTTTCCTGAAAGCGAAATTTTTGCTCTGGCTCATTCAAGCACCGAAGGCTGGAGAATTTTCAGCCCTGAACCTTTTACTTCTGCAGGCAGAAGCGATTTTTACACTTCACAGCTATCGACCTGGTATCTGGCGAGAAGAGTAAAACAGGTCGCCGAATCTCCGCTTCGAAGCCCTGATTTAATCTTGTCTCCAGAAGTTTTGCTGCTCAGCCCTCAGGGTTATTTTTCAAAAGATCTTAAAATCAGCAGTTCTTTTAGAATCGCCACCTCAACCACATTGTTTCCCGATCGCTATGGGTTTCGTCTAAAACTCCACGCCGATACGGCCTTTTCCATTGATTTGTCTTCAGAAACTGATGGAACCGTCAC
>JASURT010000085.1 GCA_030446435.1 Candidatus Ozemibacter sp. | reverse complement strand
CAAATCAAAAGCATTGATGAAAGACGCCTGGTAAAAAAGCTTGGTGCGGTAGACCAGGCAACAATTTCTGAAGCCATGAAAGCTCTCTTGATTGTTGTTGGCTATCAATAAATCCAAAACTCAGAATTTATCGTTATTTCAACAGGTCTGCTGGTCGCTAGACAAAAAAAGCTTATTCAATAATACTCAAAAGCGGGCATTTCGACAGGCTGAATGACCGCCTTCTAACAGTCGCTGAGCCCGCCAGGCGGGTCGAAGTGTCATTAAAAACAGGAATCATCAAAGAGCTTTTAAACAGTTGCGAAAAAGCTGTCAGCTCAACCCTGAAATAAGTTCGAATGCCAGCTCTGACCAGATTTCAAAATGCCTTTGGCCTTCCTTGAACAGCTGCTTCGGCTCAGCCCAGTTGAGTTGCCCCAGCTCTTCGCCGACAACCAGATTCTCTGAATCGATATTCTCGAACAGATAAACCAGCCCAAGGTGCGAATGCCCGACTTTGGTTAGCTCTTCATTTATCAGACCAAGAAATAAAGGGGAAGCGAGCGGCGCGAAACCGGGAAGTTCCTCCTGAAGTTCTCGTTGCAACGCCTTTTCTCGTAATTCATTCCAGGAAAAAACCGCATCAGTAAAATCATCATCGCGAATGTGTCCTCCGATACCTATTGAAAAACAGCCATCAAGACGCTTTTCGCTGCCGCAGCGCCGGTAAAAAGCCGTGCGCCCCAGTTGATCACTCAATAAAACATAGGGTATCAGTTGCTTGTAATCGGCATTGTTTTCAATCACATTTCTCGGCATGAACTCTGCTTTCAAACCGGTAGCAAGTTGCAAAAAATCATGCCAGGACAAATCGAGACTCAAACGTTCTTTTAACCAATCAGTCGGCAAATCTTTCTGTTTTATGCAAAGTACGTTTTCATCAGCCATGCTCTTGTCCTAAAATTGTTAAAATTTCTTTTTCTGCCTTGAGCAGAATTTCCCGGCCCTTTTCGTAGGAAACAAATGATGCACTGAAGCCGTTTTTTATCAGTTGTAAAATATCCCAGCGGCTGAGACCTCCGGCTATCAACCTTGCGGCGCGATGCAGTTCAAGGCTTGAATTTGTTCGCGAGATCCCGGGATTGTCAGTATTTACACAGACCTTCAGACCCATATCCAGATATTTTTTTAACGGATAGATTTTTAACCGGTCAGAAGTTTCAATGAAACGATCTTTGAAGCCAACGATCTGGAAATTGCTTGACGGGCACATCTCGACGCCTATTCCGCGATCGAGAAAATGATCGACCAGCTTTGGCATGTTGGCAAGTTCAAGGCCGTGGCCGATTCTTTCCGCGTTAAGTGTGTAGACGGCTTTCCAGATGCTTTCGACAGACTGGGTTTCACCCGCGTGAACAGTTATGTGGAGACACTTTTCAAATAAAGGCCTGAAAATGGGCGCAAACTTTTCTGGTTCGAATGCTTCATCACCCGCCAAATCGAAGCCAACAATAGGAACCCTCGCATCATACCAGCTTTCGTTCAGAATATCGGTTGCCAGTTCTACGTGGCGGCAGCAATCGCTGAATTTGCGGTGTCTTGAGCCTATTATTATCAGGCTGGAATGCAGTTGAGGTAGTGCTTTTGCCAGTTCTGACTGAACTATCTGCACTATCTGGGTCTCGCTCAGGCCGTTTTGGGTATAATTTACCGGTGAGCATCGCACTTCAATGTAACTGATATTTTCTTTGCGGCATTTTTCAATCAGGACCCGGCACATTTCGCGAATGGCGCTCTCGCTTTGCAGAAGGCTTGAACCTTGCATGTCGCCAAGGGCTTCATACTTTAGTATGCCGATTTTTACGAAATTCTCAGAATTAAGGTATTTACCGAAAATGAATTCTTCCAGTAAGGATGGCAGGTCGGCAAAGATGCTGATTAGAGCAGTGTTGACCGCCCAGGGTTTGGTTCTTGTCTCCTGGGCTATTCTTTTGAGGTCAGCCTTGTAGCCGTCTGCGCTTTTGTGAATCTGTTCTTTGAGCGCGGCTGGACCCTGACCCAGCAAAATGGCTCGCCATTCTTTTTGCCGTTGCATAAGCTCTGGAGTTGCAGCTTTATCGAGGTCTTCGCGCATAGCTTTGGCAATTCTGATCAGATCCATTGCATCGGCCACACCGCCGAGGTGGCAATGTAGATCGGTTTTGGGAAGTTTTTCGAGCCAGATGAGTTCATCTTTTTCGGCGATTGGATCGACGCCGATTCTGTCTGCTTTCAATTTTGTGATCACCGCGGGTGGCAGTACATAGAGGGCCTGAAAGGGTTGCCCCGCCGTACTTTGCGTCAAAGTACCGGCATAGTGATAAAGCAGGTTTCTCGCCCGCTTGCGGCGTTCTTCGATGGTTCGCTTCAGGTCATTTTCAACTATTACTGGAAATGCCATGCCATCTGTCGGGGCCATGGCAATGGGAAACCTTGTTGAATTTACCGATTGGCCGTCATTTTCGCCTTTTAGTTCTATGATTTCTGCTTTGGGCAGATTTCGATCGAGGATCACCGGCTTGAAGAGCATGGCATCTTCTTTAGACAGTTCATTGGCAAAGGTTTTCGGTTCTGGTTTATTTCGAAGATGTTCTGGCAGAAAACCCGTTTCGATAAGGTGCAGAAGCATGCTACTGCCAAAAAGTGTTGCTGCAGTTTGCAGGTCGGCGCTCATGGTTTTGCGCCCACCGGCGAGGCAGAAACAGACATTTTCGCTGCCGCGCTCGTCGCAGGCGCGCAGGGCCAGTCGCCAGATCATTTCCCGCATCGAATCCGCCTGTTTTTGAGAGGTCAGGTCATCAACCTTTTCAGGCGCCCAGATTCTGATTGGCGGCGCAGCTTTACCAAGTAGCGCCTGCCAGGCTCTGAGTTTTTCCGCTGCTGATTTTGAAATGTCTCCATTAGTTGTCGCCAGCCAGACTTCATCGATTTGCGGCAGACCTTCTGAAATCTCGCCGAGATCTTCCCTTTGGGCAAAGAGCTTTATTTGCCCGGGGTTGGTAAAACCCAGCACCTCAGGAACAATACTCCAGGAACCGCCAAGAGTGCCAAGCAGCAGTGCTTTATTTTTCATCGGTTTCCTTTTCAATCGCTTGAAAGTTCGACTATAGTCGAAACTTTTTGGGATTGGTGAACTGTTTTAATTTAACTGAATTGCCATGAATCACTACTGACTTAGCTTGTCTATTTCAGCCCTGACTTCTTTTTTCTTTTTGCTGTTTACTTTGACATAGTCGAAGAGTTTATTCAAAACCTCAATAGCTGCATCTTTTTCAGCTGGTATCGTCAAGGCCTCGCAAACGGCATAGAAGCCTTTTAGCTCTGAATTAATTTTGCTTTCATTTACAACGTATGCCGTCCTGGTAGCCATTTCATCTTGAAGAGCTTTGCCGAAAACTTCAATTTGCCGCATGGTTTCAGTCATTGAATTCAGTCTTGCTTCTTCAGCGGCTTTTTCTTCAGCTTCTTTTTTGTCAGCTTCACGTTTTTCAATCAACTTATCGTCAAACCCAAAAGCACCGTAACCAACAGCGGTTTTGCTGCCAAGCCCCTGCCATTTTGAAGCAAATTCAATGATCCTGGTGCAAAGCTTTTGCCAATTGAGAGATTCGTCAGGCAATCTGGTTTTGTCACATTCGATGATCAGATTCAGAGCGCAGCCTTGTGGCACTACCAGAAAAGAATTTGGAATTGGCTGCCCGGAATCATGGGGTGAATCACCACTCTGATAGTAATGGCTGTAATGAGGTGTCAAAATTTCTACCGCCATTTTGTTGCAGGCAGGGAAAGCATCCCAGAAGCTGAGTGCGCCCCTGAAAGAAATCTTGTCAACAATAGACCTTTTTCCTTCAGTAAGCTCTTGCGCCAGTTGCGCTAAATCTTCGTCTTGGTAGCCGACTTTTTTGGCAAATTTCTGGAAATCTTCTTTCTTCGATATCAGCTTGCTAACTTGCTCTTTCATGGCTTCCACATAAGGGGTCATTTTTTTCAGGTATTCTCTATAACTGGCATCATCTTCATCCTTCTTTTGCTTTCTTATACTGCAGGACCAATATGACGCTCCGAATCCTTCAAAGCCAAACAGCCACCAGACATCGAGCATACAGAAATCTTCAATTCCGTATTCTTCGCCAAAAAGCGCCATAAGTTCGGCGGCACGCCTTAAAGCCCCCTTTACGCCAGAGCCCGCGATATAAGGCAGGCCGTATGGCGACAAAAATGCAAAACCATTCTCGACGGGGTGTTCGTTGCCCAGACCAGTTGCTAAGGGCGCAGTTAATTGACAGGGCAGAACATAAGCACCGGTTGATTCTGCAAGGGTAAGCTGGCGTTTAATAAGATTCTCCTGAAGACCTTTAACTTCATTGGAAAAGTTTTTAGCGACAAGGTTCAAGGTTTCTGTTTTACCACTATTTCGCGCATGCCTTTCAGGCTTTGCAGGATATTTACCTTTTGCCTCCTGTGCTCTTTTATAGGTTATGTCTTTTGCAATTGCCCATTTTTCTTCGGGTTCTCTGTCATGTTGTGATTGAAAATTTTCGCTCACCCACATTGGGGCATAAAGATTGAAAATATGGCCCGGCGGCAGACCTCTTGCTCTTTCAACAGCTTGCCTAAGATAATTCGGCACAGCGCTCATAACTTTTGGAGGGATTTCTGTGGGCATATTATTCCTCCGAGTTTAATGCTGACGCAAAGTTACGAAGCCACTTAAGATACTCAAGTGTTTCGCTGGTAACTTTCATGAAATTTTCCGATTTAGCTTCCTGTAGAGACTTCATGGCAATTACAAAGTCTTTTTCAGTAACAAATTTGCGCTCATGAAGCCAACCTAAAATGGCATCCAGAAGTTTTTTGTGGTGCTTTTTACCTTTACTATGCCAGAACGCTAGAGATGGCATCAAACCATTACTCATGACAATGGCCGGCGCACCTTTTGCCAGATTTTTGAAATCCCCGTCACACCCAGTTGCAGCATTCCAGGCATGCTTTGCACGTTTTTGTTCAAGTGTGATAGCCATATTACGCCCCCTTAACCGCATTAATCAGAACCAGGCCACGACCGGTCGTCGAATCGCCACCCATTTGAACAAGCTTGCCACTTATACCTTTTTCTGCAAAAAGAGTTTTATCGAGACAAACTTCGGCAGACATGCCTTCACCTTTTTTTCTTTCTACGCTTGCGAGAACTATGCCCGCAAGTATACTTTCCGGTGGCAGGTTTTCCGTGTAAAACAATGCACCATCTGCTGCCGTGCCCGTTGCATCATCGATGCGGACATGCGGTTCAACGACAGTTGCCTGTTTGACAAAATAGTTGAATGAATCATCGTCAAGCACGAAGAAATCCGATGTGATTTTTTCCCTGAAGAAATCATTGTCTTCACCCTGGGGAAGACAATGATCAGCTAACCATTCGGCTATCCCCCCCACGTCTTCATCTTCTTTTACACTGAATTCAAAAGCTTCAAGGCATAACTTTCCATCGGCGAGAGCAGCATTTGAAGCTCCTGTATTTGGTTGTATTTCAGAAACATTCCAATCAAATTTTAATCCGGCCAGGGTTGCCATTCTCTTGATGCGTGCGAGAGAGTATGGGCAGGTAACATAAACAAAGGTATTTTTAACCGAACGCACAGGGAATGCCAGGAGGTTTGCATCTGTAAAAGAAACCGCTCCAGCTGTAAGATCACCCAGACCAGGTTCTGACCCAAATAAAGGAACAATCTCTTCCTTATTCCAAAGTTTGTTTAAGTGGTGTCTGACAGCGCCTTTCAAGCCAGAACCGGCAATCATGGGATGATTACTATGTATTTCACGCTGAATTGGGTTATCAATCGCGCCGACAGAAGTGCCGGCACCCATGTGCAAAGGCGTGGTGCAATAATAAAAAACAAGGCTTTTCTTTTCAAACATGTTATTTCTCCTGTAAATCTTTACTTGATTTCGTAAGCAGCTACTTCGACACGATTATAGCCTTCTGCTAAGCGTTGTTTGTCAGGGCTTGAAGCCCACAGACCCGTTTCAATAATAGTTTTTAAATTATTTATGTCACCGGTTATATCTTCAAACCAGTAGACAGAACCGGCAGGCACAGTTTTCATTGCTGTTTTGGGAGTTTTTTTAACCATATTCCAGCCGGACAAAGTCTCGTATCCCTTAATGGAAGCGCAAACAAGTTTTGCCTTAAAGTCATTTAATTTAAGATAGAAGCCGCCATTTTCCAGGAGAACGTTTTCTGGAAGCCAACCATCAGCAAAAATTGCCGGGGATGTAAGAAGCAGTTTAAATCGCTTTTCTGCGGCTATTTTTTGCAGATCTGCAACCGGCACTACTGCCGTAACACTGCTGAAGTGCGCCGCTCTTTGATCACCACCAAGACTCAAGTCGCCACAGTCACAAAACACTTCTTCGGCACCGGCAACTTCAACCAGAAACCCCATATCATCTTTAAAGGAAACAGCTTCAGCAGTATAGAGCATGCTTTCTTCAACTGTTCTTGTTGAGCTGTTCAGGCCGATGCCAACTCGCATCTCTTTTCCCCATAGTTCGCTTTCTTTTTTTAAATCAGCTTTTTCAAGCATCTGCCCAGCAAGATATTTTCCATAGCCGCTTTCGGCAAGCCAGAAGCCGCCGGCGGGTTTCCTGGACGGTGCTTTTAACAGGGGAACTTTAGGCAGTCTACTGCCAAGATCGATTAGGGCCGGCTTATTCTGTGGCACAAGATATCTGATGTCGATTTCATCTTTTTCTTTGTCTTCAAAAACAACAATGTCACTCGGAAGAGGGAAGATTGACCTGACTTGCTCAGCCTTTTTTTCGCACAGGCTAACCCTGGTAATTCTGAATGTTCCAGGCTCTGCAAGAGAGCCAAGAACCTTTGCATATTCAGCCTCTTCTGGTCTCTGACCGACCATGATGGCCTTCAATACATCAGGCTTTCGGCTGGCCAGGAAGCTGCGAAAAGCACCAGCAAAGATCGAAGGGGCAGGCAACATGCGAATTTGCCCGAAATCGCCTGAGTTGACGCCAAAATGTGAGTTTCCTCTTGGCATGAATATGTCATAGGGTTTTACAAAAAACTGCAGGCTCATTCTGCCACCTCCTGTTTGTTATTTTCTTCTTTATATTTGCCAGAACGAGTTTCGCGAGCAAAAAATTCAGCACAAAAAAGCATGTCACTTAACTGCTTAATTGGATTACCGAGTTTTTTGTTCTTTTCCTTGCGAGCTTTTCCCCAGATTGTTTTAACAACCTCCTCAGCAAGCTCCTTGAGGCCGCCATGCTGTGAAAATTGCCTCTTGAGCATCTTTGCTGCCATATTCTGACTTAGTTCCCATTCATCGGTTGACCATTTTTCAGAATATTCCGGCAGTAAATGTCGCCATTCTTCAATTGCATAAAAAGCTTTGCGCGACATTTTGTCAACGGTGGCGGCCGTCTTGATTAGCTCTTCAAACAGGCCTGCAGAGGTTTCTTTGTTGAAACCATGTAACAGAATATCTTTCAGGCTGTCTGCTTCATTCCACCAGTTATCGGTAAAAGAAATTTCACCACCTGATCTTTTGAGAATTCTAATGCAAAAAGCGTTTCTACCTGCGTTCTTGGCTGACTGTTCAGCCTCACGCAGGCATTTTAGAGCATAGGCAAGAGGTGTCTGATGGTGAACGATAACTACCCCAACTGAAGCAGTGGCCTTGCTTCCCATGGTCTGCAACAAACGACCATTTTGCAGAACAAACCCTTTCTGGGAATAAGGCCTGCATTTATCGAGCTTTTCACCCTTTTCAACTTCTTTGCCGAAACCGCTGTATGCCATTCTTAGAGCTTGAATAACTGAAAGCACATCATCGGTAGGAACCATTGCAAGCACATCATCTCCACCAGAATAAATCAATTTGCCATTATGCTCATTCTCGATAATATGAGGCACAATCAGACTTGAAAAGCTGTTTAAAGCCTGTGATATGGCCGCATGTCTGGTTGGCGAAGCAGTTTTTAGTGCCTCAAAATACTTGTTGAGGTTTTCATTTCCATCTTCACGTAAAAAGTCTTTGTTATTTTTTATCTTGGGATGCCAGGATGCAGAATACTTGATGCGGCGCTCAGTTTCAGTGGCTGACAGCCAGGCACCCATGTTGTCGCCATCCATGAGGATAAGCGCATAATAAGTCTCGGGGCGGTATTCTTTGCCAACAACGTTTTTTAGCTTGCTATGAAACGCTTCTACGTTATCAGAGTCTTCCAGGCTGTCAAGAAAATTTGGAATACGCTTCAGCAGATCAAGATTATTGCCTGCCGCGGCTTCTTTGAAAAGTTTCTTCGGTAACACTACCGGGTCGGCATGATCAACCTCATTTCTAATTTCACACAGCTTTTCCGTTTCATCTAAAGAACTCAGTTTGGCAAGCTTGTTTAGAGTCGGCACCAGTGACATTGTGTGAGTGCTTATAACATATCTGTTGACGTTGTCTTTATCGATAAAGTCTCTAACCATGTCGGTGAAGATAACGGGCCAAAAGCGTTTCAAAGCACAAACGGCACAGAGATGCTCGCCTTTTTTTATACCGGACTTTCCAGCTTTGTGGCTCCAGACAGTAGTTTGGTTTTTTCTATGCCCCGGGGCCCACTTCAATTCTTCTCTATCTTCACAAAGCCACTCTCTTTCTCCGCAAAGTGTGCATCTGAAGCCATGCTGTAGCAATTGATCAAAATTTCGTATGGTTTTAGCAGAAGCCAGAGATTTTTCCGACAGTTCGTATATTGCCGGGTAGACAACGCCGGTTCTGGGTTCCCAGAATTTTTTGCCGCCGATAGCGATTTCTTTACTGAGAAGTTTCCAATAGTCAGTTTCAAAAAAGTTCTCTTGAGTCTCTGTGAAGAGCGCGCAGGTTTCTTTGAGGTTTTTTAATGCTTCTGATTTTTCCTTAATCTCTTCAGGCCATTCAACGGCTGACCAGAAAACATTGGGAAACTCATTCAACTGTTTTTCCAGTTGTTCCCTGCAAACTTCATTTTTATCGAGATTCATTTCTTCAAGCATAATCCCAGCCCAGTCTCTGACTCGGCTTCGAACTGCTGCAGTTACTTTTTCAGCCAGTTCTCTTACCCTTGCCTTAGGCACAATTGCAGAAAATTTGTTGGGCAGACAGGCTGCAAAAAGCGGGTTTGAATCAGTTCGATTTTTCAGCCAGTCGGCAGTAATTTTCTTGAATTGCTCGTGCCACTCATTTTCACAGCCAGCTTTTCTGGCTTGTTCAAGAAGCCAGGCATCGACAATTGCCAGACCGCGAATCTGCGGAAAGAGAAAGGCATCGGGGCCAATTTCCTCGGCAATTACTTTCATTCCTTCCCAGACGATTGAAGAAAGAAGGTGTGAGCCGGCCCAAAGATCAGAGGTAGAGCGCGCCTGCGCAATAAAGCTCTGGACCGGGCCAAAGGCCAGAGAAAGAATCGCAGGCTTGTTCTTTTCTATGCTTGCGCCGGCAAAGGCGGAGGTAAGATCGAGATGGTTCCAGATGGAGTGATCTGGCACCCGAGTATCAGCTGGAAGCAATGACCATAACTGCCCAAGCTCTTCCCGGTTTTCGCAGCCAAAACGCCAAAGCGCCAGAAACTTCATTCTGGCATCGTTGCCAAGCTTGAGAATTTCTCTAAAGTGTTCAAGAGATGCGGTCTTGATTTCTTTGTAGTTGATGCTGCTTAGATCGTTCAATCTTATTTCATCGCCGGTTAGTGGGTGTATGAGAATCGGTTCATTAGAAAAATCAACTTGTGACCATCGTTCGTATCTGCCTTCTGAAACATCCATAGGCCATTGCGGCCTATCAGCCGAAGCTGCATACCAATCGGCTTTCTTAATTTCTTTTTCCAGCTCTTCGTGATTTAGCCCGATTTCATTTTTCAAATCTGTGAGCAGGGTTTTTATAGTACCGCCGTCATGACCGCTGGGATCATGAAAGAGAACGAAACACTTTTCGGCAGGATCATGTAGCCAGGCTGTAAGTTTTGTTTGCCAAAGTTTTTCTGTCATAGCTTTTTCCTCATTTCAGCCTTTCGGAATTTTGGTCTAGTATTTGGTGAATTGCGGGCCAAACTTCTTGAGCGAACTTTTTAAAAGAGCTTTTGTTTTGAGAAGACAGCTTGTCAAGAAATCCTCTTTCAGGGGCTTGGCATGGCAGATGGACGATCAGAGCGCGGTATTGGTCCTTTTCTGTCTTTTGGACTTTAAACCTGATTTGATTAGCAAGACGGGCATTGTTGCCAAGACGATCTAAACCATGCTTGGTAACAGGGTAGGCGATTATATGCCTCTTTTCTGGCGCAGAATGTGGTGGTTTTTCATGTGGAAAATGAAAATTTGTTCTGAAGGCAATTTTAATTTCTGCCAAATCTTTCATAACTTCTTCCCATGTTGCCTTGGGATTGGTTTGCCATAAAAGAGGGTTGTTTGAAACGTGGCCTACAGCATGGGCCCAATCTTTCTGCAAACATGCTGACAAATCTCTACAAAACGGCATTAAATTGCTTTGATTGATAGGCTTTAGCTCCATGTTTGAAGCCTGTTTAATCATTATTGAACCCCAGCCATTGCGTGATCGGGAGCCAAGGGTTCCAAACCAGTTGATCAATTGAATGGTTTGTTTGATTTCTTCGAAAAAGCGGTCAGGAAAACCAAGCCACAGAGTAGCTGACTCCTGTAAAGGTGCAATGGCGTTATTCCCATCTTTAATTCCCCTGGTCGTGACCGGCCCATAACCCAGATAGAGTTGTGAACCAATAGGAACAACATTCCCTTTTTTATCTTTAACTTCTGGGTGCTTCACCTTGGTGCCTTGATCGACATTAGAAAGCTTGCCGTTATTCCAGTTATCTAACTTCAACCTCAGGGCAGATCTGGTGGATTTGCAACCATCGGCAGCAGTTCCAAAAAGCTCGTTTTCTGCAATCAGCAACTTTTTATAGTCGTAATCGACGTCTTTGGCCTTAACCACTCGCCACCACTGTCTAAGCAAAGTCTTGAAGGGCGGTGTTCGCCATTGCGAATTCTGGCTTGCATTTCCCAGGAAAGCAGGAGTTACAAAGCTGATTTCAAGTTCTATTTCTTTCATTTTTTTCTCCAGTCTCAAACCAGATTATCTGTTCATTTCAGTTTGATGAGCTTTTCTACTTTAACCATTTCGCCAAGAACCCATGGATTGGCCTGTCGTGCTTCTTGCGGCGAAGGTTTCAGGTTATTTTGCGGATTTTTTCTATTTCTACAAGTTCACCAAGTTGCCATGGGTTCTGTTGCTGCTCGATCGAAGATCGTCGATCAATAAATGCGACACGTTCAACCGGCAAATATTTTTTTGAAGCTTCCTCGTAGGCTGATTGCATGATCCATTGCATCGCGGTTGTGCCGCCTGTGAGGTTGATGATAATCTTTTCGGCATATTCAACAATTGGCCAGATTTTTTGTAAAAGTTCAGGCGTTTCGTTGAAACCAGCAAAAACATCGTTCATGGTTAAAACGTGAACACGGCTTTTGTCATCGAAACCCGCCTTCTCACATACTTCGGCAACATTATTGCGAAATTTGCTGCTGGTAACGATAACTGCAGTATCTGGCTGAATATGAAGAATCGCCGAATACAACAACCCAAAAGAGCCACCCATGCCGCTGATCAAAACCTTACCTTTATTTGCACTCTTCAAAATACTATATTTCCCTTTCACTTAGGCATAATTTGTTCCCTGATACGATTTGATTTATCCGGATCTACAAAGTAACTTCTATCAAAAAACAGGGCGTCAAAATCCTCTGCCCTGGGAGGATTGTGGGAACTTAGAGAAAAAATAATAGTGTTTGCTGCAAGACCAAAAAACTTTTTTAGCGCAGCGGCTTTGTAAATTATCGGTGCAGCTTCGCCAGCTCTACTTACGCCGCCGGTCTTACACTCAATGACATATAACTTGTTATTCAACATGAAAACGACATCCAGCTCATTCCCCTGCCCATTTTCCGGCTTAAAAGTTACGTCAAGCAAAATGTCATCCGGCTGAAGCAGTTCTTTTACATATGAAAAAGTGTATTCTTCGAACCAGCCACCAGTTAAGTAACGGGTTTCATACTTAGAAAGAGATCCGGTTTCTGCCAGAGGAAAGTTTATTTTTTTCAAGAAACCAGATAGACCATTTATTTTCGGAAATTTATCGTTGCCTAAAGTTTCAACTTCGCTGATTTTAAGGTTCTTATCGCGGTATTTTCGCAGTTTTTCAATGATCTCAGCATCTTTACCAAGACGATTTATAA
Source organism: Candidatus Ozemibacter sp. (assembly GCA_030446435.1). Taxonomy (GTDB): domain Bacteria; phylum Muiribacteriota; class Ozemobacteria; order Ozemobacterales; family Ozemobacteraceae; genus DYKG01. The sequence goes on along the minus strand of JASURT010000085.1, from coordinate 701 downwards.
AAAAGTCGAAAAAAGTATTGGTAAAGCTTTTTGTTTGAGACAGACGATCCGAGTATCTAGTCAGTCTCAACCCATAAAGCTCCATGTATTCTTTAACCTTGAGTCTGTACCGTAGAAAGGTCTTTTCATCATCGTTCTGCATGGGCCGCAGCAAATAATTTTTCGAAATTGGCAGATAATAGAATTGAGTATCATATTTTTCGAACACTTTTTGAATCGCAAGGCTCATAAATTTGGTTCCGCCGGTAAGGTTAACAATATATTTTCTGTCCTTTGTCAACTTGGCTTCAATTTCGCAGCACATCAGATTCCACTTTTCTTCGGCGTCGTCATCAGAAAAAACCACGGAGTCAACTTTAATATTAAGGTCTGCCAATGAGTCCTCAAGCACCTTCAATTTCGGTAACATTGTACGGGAAGAAATGAAAAGCAAAGAGTCCCCTTTTTGAAAAAGCTCTCGAATAACCAAATAATTGGGAGCAGCCTGCTGTGATAATACACTTACAATCGTTCGAAGTGCTTTCATGAATTTATCCTTTATGTTTCAGTTTCAGAAAACGTGGCCAGGTTCGCGGATGCTTAGATCATGTTTGCCGTCAAAACTGATGCGGCCCTGGCCGAAGGTTGTTGAGCGGCCGCAGCGAACTATTTCGCCTGCCTGTAGTAGATCATAAAACGGGCGCACCGGGCCTTCGTAAGTG
>JASURT010000084.1 GCA_030446435.1 Candidatus Ozemibacter sp. | reverse complement strand
GTAAAATATCTGCTGACCCGACTCTAAATTGTTGTTATAATATCTAAAATGTCTGTTCAAACTTCAGAAATTGTTAAAAAAGCCCGAAGCAAACTAAAAAAAGGCGAAAACAAGCTGAGTGCACAAATTGCGCTCGGCATTGCCGCGTTTGAAGAAGGTAAAATCAGCGAAGCCGTTGCCAGCTATGAAAAAGCGCTGAAAATCAACGAAGATTCGGCTGAAGCTCATACCGGTCTGGGTATTTCCTATGCCCGGCTTGGCGACCTGAACCTGGCGATTGAACATCTCGAAAAAGGCTTTAAGCTCAGCCCCAACTGCGGTATGCTGGCAAACTGGCTTGCCGATGCATATTTTGACGCAGGAAAACTGGATATGGCAATTGAAAAGTATTCGGTTGCAATAAGGCTGAACGCAATGGACAGCAATGCACACAATGACATGGCCGACGCTTATCGAATCAGAGGTGAATATGGTCGAGCCCTTGAACTTTATGAAAAAGCGGTTCAGATTGATCCTCTTGATACCAATGCAATGCTCGAAAAAGCCCAGTGCCTGGTACAGCTCGAAAAAGATGAAGAAGCTTTGCAGGTGCTTGATAGCCTGATTCAGGGCTTTCCCAGCAGCCGTGATTGTTCTACGGCTCTGGTGGTAAAAGGTTCGCTGAATTTGAAGGCCGGCCGCAACCTCGATGCTCTTGCCAATTTTCGCCAGGCGCTCGAGTTTTTTCCATTCAATCGGGCAGTATTATTTCAGGCCGCAATCAGCGCGATAAAATGTGAAAAATTTGCCGAGGCCAGACAATTTCTTCAGAAGATTCTTGAAATGACCCCTGATGACAAACGTGCTTTAACCATGATGAAAAAGGTTGGCGGGCAATGATCAATCAGTGCTTCAGTCGCAAAAAGGGAATGCTGATGGTGCTTGTCGTCGGAGCCCTGGTCTTTTCAATGATCATTTTCATTTCGTTAGTGAACCGGGTCCGCCAGGAAAGTTCTCTGACCAACCGCGTTTCTAACAGCGAAAAGCTTTATCAGCTTGCTTCGGCCATTGGTCGAATATCAGTTAGAAAACTTCAACGAGATTTCGAAACCAGAGACCCTGATTTTTGTCAGAAAATTATCAAAGCTGCATTCAATGGCGAAACCGGAAAAATGTCCGAAGAAAATTACACCAGTGTCATCGAAGGTCTCGACGTTACCAAAGCTGTCAGGAAGATGCTCGAAGATGATGGTGGCGAAATAGATTTCGAAGTGACATTTGTGGTCGATCTGGGTGACAAGTTTCCGTTTCGTGCGCCGATGGTGGGTATGCAGAACAGCCCCTTCGAACGAAAAGGCAACATTGAAGTAACTGTTTCAGCAACCCATAAGAGTATGACCAAAGTAAGCCGTATGCGCAAAGAATTTTTGCTGACCCGCCTGCTTGCGCCACCATTCTATCGCTTTACCCTGTTTTCGCATAAAGGCGCTTCAATAGACAAAAATCTTGCTAATCGCACTTTGATCAATGACTCAGGCAAGCTGCAGCGAAACAGGCCCCTTGTTTGTCTGAATCGCAGGGTTCCTAAAAGGCAGAATGCCGGCGAAGGCTTTGATTTCAGATTCAATCGGGCCGACAACATCGTTAAAACTATCGATGGGCAACCATCCTTTGTTAAAAGCGGCTGGATCTATCTCGGAGGCCGGGGTAACACCACCGATACTTCAGGTGACACCGGAAACCTGGTTTTGAATGTAAATACCGGTAGTTCAGACGATGCAATGCAAAATTGTTTCGGAGAGTATTTTCACTTTTATTTCAATCCGAACTCAGCCGGCTGGACCATCTCGAAAGACTGGACCAAATGGCTCGATGCCCGCATTCCCGGCAACAATGTCTCAGAAGAAGTCAGCAAGATTATGGTTGCCATGGTTGATTATGGCTACTACTCAGGTCTGTGGCAGATAAAATTCAGAGACAAACCACTGTTCGGTACCGCGGTTAACATCTATAATTCCACCGTTAATGAAGATATCGACCGGGGTAACTCGATGCATCTTTTCGGTACCCCGGCAATTTGTACCCCAACTTTGGTCTTCGGCAAAATCAAGCGCCGCTATGTAAGAACCTATGCGTTTTATTTTTCTGAAAAGTTGCGGGTTTACCCTTTGAGAGCATTCACTCAGAACCTTTCCTATTCAGATTTCATTTGTAACGAGGTTCCTGATTTTTATCGTGAAATTATGGGTTCAAGTGCAAGTGAAGAATTGATCAGAGATTTCTACAGTGTTATGACTACCGAGCTCGACGTTACCAAATACCAGGTTGGTCTTCCTTCGAACAGCCCTCCTTTGGGCGGGCTGGACCCCAAAATTGTAGACTACGAACCCTATCTGACCGGACTCAAAAACATTTGCGACCCGGGTGCCCCGGACCGTTCGTGGAAAGATGTCGTTCCCAAAAACGGCTATGTTGACGACGGACCTGAAGACCTTTGTAAATCAGATTATGATTTCAAGAACGATAAAGAAATCTACTATTCCGGTAATATCAGGCAGATTGCTCCGGGGGCTAATTATCTCAAAGACCGAATGTCTTATCTGATCGAAGGTGAAGGCGGCAAGCCGGTATTTTTAAGCAAATGTGAATTTTTTCAAAAAAAATTCATGGTTGAAGACCGTGGAAAGAGAAAACTTTATTTGAATTGTATCATTGGTTTCAAAGGTGATCTTGTTATCGATATGCCTCTTGAAGTAGCCAAGGGCGGGGTTATTCTTTGCGATGGCAAAGTTGAAGTGCAAAAACCCATAATAAATCCCTATCTTGCTGGCGGTGCCGGTAGTCACACCAATCCTGATGCCTTTGGTTATTTGACCATAGTTGCACGCAAAGGCATCAATCTTGGCGCGGGGAAAGCGTTCGCCGGGCCATTACCGGAAGTGCACGGTTTTTTCATATCGATCAATGATGGTGCCGGTAGAGTGACGGTTTCGGATTCATTTCATATCATAGGCGGTGTCGCCAGTGACAACATAGATGATTTTGTCAAAAACGGCTGCATTATCGAGTGGGGCTTTTACCCCGAAGAACTTGCCGGAGACAATGATATGGCATTACAGGACTTTTATGGTCTCTCTATGGGACCAAGAGACATTGAAATTATTTCAGAAGAATAAAAACTTTTTGAAAGAAAACCGGTATTTTTAGATGAATAAAGAAAATTTTTCCGACAATGAGCTGATAAAATCAGTTCTTGATGGCGAAATTGATCTGTTCGGCGAGTTGATCGACCGATATGAAAAACTGGTTTTCAGTTTTCTGTTAACGCGACTGAAAAATCTGCAGGAGGTGGAAGACATTGCGCAAGAAACTTTCGTTAAAGCATTCAGACACCTTAAGTCTTTTGACTGCGACAAAAAGTTCACTGCCTGGCTTCTTACCATTGCCAGAAACATTCTGATCGATCATGTGCGCAAAAGTGCAAGAAGCTTTGCTTCGACCGACCTGGTAACCGAGGTTCTGCAAAAAGAAGAAGACAAGGGGCAAACCAACCCTCAGGCCCTGGCTCTTAAGAAAGAAAGCTTCACAAAGGTGGTCGAAATGATTAACGAACTGCCCGAAGAAGTGCGCGAACCATTTGTATTGAGAATCGTAAACGAAATTTCTTACCAGGAAATCTCAGAAATCCTTGATCTACCGCTGCAGACAGTTAAAAATCGGATTTTTAAAGCCCGAACTTTACTAAGAGAAAAAAGAGATAAGTATGAAGAAATGTCCTGAAAAAATTGATCTCTTGAAATATCTCGACGGCGAACTCGAAGCTTCGGCCCGGGCAGCATTCGAACGGCACCTTAACGAGTGCCCGAACTGCCGTAACGAGCTCGCTCTATTCAAGGCTGCCGAAAAACACATTAAAGATGACTTCAATACGGCTTTTCGTGATGTGTCAGTAAAAAAGGCGGTAATGAAAGAAATTAAAAAGCCGGTTCGAACAGCCGCCCCAACGGGCAAAGCCCCGCAAAAAACTTCCTGGTTCTGGATTCTCGCCCCAGGTATTGCCATTATTCTGTTTGCTGCTTTGTTTACCCTTGTTAGAAAACCAGCCTGTCGAACCATTATCTATACCTGCCAGGCAATGGCTTCAAGTAGCAGAATTAACGGTCATAAAGCTGAACTGGGAAAGGTTTATGATCTTGGTGGAATCTTTTCGCCGATGCGAATAGATGGAGACTTTATCTTTACCGTAATCGCTTCAGCCACTTCAAAATTCCAGCATAGCGGAGTTTCTGTCATTTCTCCGGTTGAAAATGATGTTTTAAAAATACAGTCTGCAAGTTCAACCTGGTTACTTCTTGAAGGAGAACCGGTCGGCATCGTAATCAACGATAAAAAGCGAACTATTAACAAACGTCTCCTTGAAGTGGTCGAGCAAAATCTTGGCTCGGCCGATCGGGCAATCGACATCAATGCCTCGGCAACCGTGCAACAGCCACAAAAGATTGAAACTGTTACCTTCTCTGAATATATTGCCACTGACACTTCAAATCTCAATGTTGAAGAGACCTTAACAGAGACTGAAACAGAAAAAACCGCCCCGGTTTCGCCTGAAAATGAAGATGATTCTGCGTCGGCTTCACATAACACAGCTCCGGTGAACCGGAATCTTAACCCTTTCCTCGATAAACCCCTTGAACTTAACGGAAACTGAGACCATGAGAATTAACAGCAAAAATGCCTTTTCTTTGATAGAAGTTCTGATAACGATGGTTTTTCTCAGTCTGGCTTTTCTGCCGCTTTACAACCTGTTTCAGTTCGGACAAAAGGGTACGACCAACAACCTTCAGGAAGTGGCGGCAACCAATTACGCCTCTGACATGATCAATTTCGTGCGCGATATCAAATTCTATGACTTCGAAAAAGCAGCCGGCTCGGTCGAAAACTTTCGTCTTGCCAATGACGATCAGATTGCCGCATTCTTTAAGAGAATCAACAATCTTAAACCGCCTCCGGCTTGCGAAAAACCATTTTCCCGCAGCATGGAAGTGAGAAAATTCAAAGGTCGCGATAGTCGTGGCCCGGTGGGTGTGATCGGCTGGATTAGCGATCTGATAAATAAAAGAAGAGCTGTTCCTAACTATCTGGTGACGGTTAAGGTTGAGTTTCCGCGCCAGGGTGGTGGTGAAAAAGACAAGGTGCAGCTTTATACGATTGTGATGGACTGATATGAAAAAAAACGGATTCACCCTGATAGAAATTATCGTGGTTGTGATTATAATCGCCCTGTTTTCAGGTGTGATTTACAAACTCATGAGCGGTACCTTTTCGCAATTCTTCAAAAGTCAGACCAAGCTGACCAATCTGCGTTCGGCAAGTATCATTCTCGAGCATCTGAAGGCTGATTTGCGACTGGCGGTGGTGCCGATCGATGAAAGCGAGAAGCCTGAAATCGTAACAACCCCGGGTGCAAATTCAATAAAATTTTGCATCAATGATCACGGGGTCAGAAAAATTGTAAAATATTCTTATGAAAACGGAATGGTCTATCGCGAGATTAAGGGCGGCAAAAGAAGGGCGGTCAGCCAGGCCAAGGTCGCCGATTTTATAGTTGAAAAATCCGATGAACCCGGAAATGATTTTATTGCATTCAGAATAATTGTCGATAAGGATAAAGATCTCGAAACTCGCTCAGAAACCAATAAAGGAAACAAAGTTGAAGTAAAGGCTTATCTTTACCCAAGGTTTGTCGCTTCAACTCTTTCAGATGAAGAAAAATTCTGGAACCTCGCCAGACAGGCGGCAGGAGGAAGCTGATGAATAAAAAGATACTGGTTACTTTGATGATGGCATTTTGCGTCGTTTCAGGCTGGCAGTTGTTTGCTGTCACCACTCACACTTTCAAAAGTGGCGACACCCTCTGGGAGCTGGCGGCAAAACACTACGGGGATCCGACTTTATACCCGGTTCTGCTGCAGGTCAACGGAATCGATAACCCCCGCACCATACCTAATGGCAAGGTCATCATTATTCCTGATAAAGCAGACATGCAGAATATTGCCAAAGAAAAAGATCCAGCGAAGAAAAAGCGCTTGATCGAACAGGCCACAGGTGGCTCTTCTTCGTCATCAAGTGGAAGCGAAGATCAAAATAGCAAACCTGCCGGTAAAGACGCTGTATCGCGCAGTGGTGAGCCCGTAGACCCTGAAGATACAAGCTTCACCAACATCCTTCAGGGACCAAAGGTTTCTCCGGACAAGCTCATTCAAATCGAAACCCCCTGATTTTACTAATCTGACTCGAATAGAATCGGGTGATTGCTTTACCGCAATCACCCGATTCTCTTTAAGTCCATTTTTACCCGGTCTACAATTTGCCATCCTTAGAATTAGCTCCTGTTTTCAGGACATTTTTTGGGGTTTTGCGGGGGGTACCCTTGACAGATGGGCTGTGCAGGAATACAATCAATCTATTCTCAATTAGTGTATAAGAGTATTTAAAGTATTTTTTTCGCATTCTGGAAGGAGAATCGAGTATGAAGCGATGGGTCGTTGCTGCGTGTTGTGCTTTTTCACTGCTTGGCGGAGCTGCTTTTTCCCAGGAAATCAAAAGCCTGGTTCGTGTTAAGAAATTAACGAGCAAACAGGTAACTCAACTGGTTCAGCAAGGGTATGACGTTGCCAAAGAAGGCAAAGGTTTTGCTGAAGTAGTCATTAATAAAGATGAAATCAATGATTTTGTTAAAAAAGGTCATCCGGTCAAAGTTTTAATCGATGATCTCGATAGATATATTCAACAAATACAGGCCGGACAAACCAAAAGCGACAGATATTATACCTATGATACCGCTACGGCTCAGTTGAAAAAATGGGCCAAAGATTATTCTCACATCTGCCGGGTTGAATCTATTGGCAAAAGTTATGAAGGCCGCGATATCTGGGCGCTTAAGGTAAGCGATAACCCTGAAAAAGACGAAGCCGAGCCCGCAGCTTTGATCATGGGCCTGCATCATGCCCGCGAATGGCCTTCAGTTGAAGTTCCAATGGCCACAATCAAAAAACTTATCGAAGAGTATGCTTCTAATGGCGAAGTGAAAAAGCTCGTAGATTCAAGAGAAGTCTGGTTCGTTCCGATCGTTAACCCTGACGGACTCATTTATTCACAGGAAAAAAGCCGATACTGGAGAAAAAATCGCCGCGCCAATTCCGGCGGAACCTATGGTGTCGATCTTAACCGCAACTATGGCTATAAGTGGGGCAATGTCGGCGCAAGCTCATCAGGTTATTCCGATACCTACCATGGCACTGGCCCTTTCAGCGAACCTGAAGCATGCGCCATGCGCGACCTGGCTCTTCGTGAAAAATTTCAGGCCAGCATCTCTTTTCATACCTATTCTGAACTGATTCTTTATCCTTTCGGTTATGGCTACAATATTCCCAATCCCGACCAGAAGATTTTCGTGAAAATGGCCGGTGATATGGCGAATTTCAACGATTACAGACCGCAGAACAGCGCCGAGCTTTACCCGGCAATGGGTGATTCAGACGACTTTTTCTACGGCGATTGCAAAATTCTCAGCTTTACTTTCGAACTTTGCAGCACTTTCATTCCGAGTGCTTCACAGATCGACAATTTCTGTAACCAGAATGTCCCGGCGGTGATTTATCTGATCGATAAAGCCGGAACATACGGTCTGGTAACCCCATCAGGCGATGAAGAGCTTATAAATGCTCTCGATGTCGATTCGGGGCTCAATGCTCTTGAAGATGTGGTTTCACTCTTTGGCAACGAAGCTGATATCAACGTAAGAAATGAAGTTCTTACCCGGGTAGAAAAAATCAGTCTGCGTGTTGCTGAGCTGGTAAATGAAGATCTTAAAAACGGCTCGACCGAAACCTGGCAGAAAGTTAAAGAACTGCCACAGGCTTCGCTTGCCCTTTCCTTCATTCGCAATCGCGTTATGTTCAACAGTGCTCATGGCGACTTTTACCGTGATGACATTCTTGAAGAAGTAAAAAACAGTTAATCTTTTCAATATTTGCATGTTATAATGAACCACCTTCAAGGTGGTTCATTTTTTATGCGACAGACAACTAAATTAACAGATGTAACTATTTTCACAGGTTACAGCTATATCGGTTCCTGCACCGAATTTGTCTGGATTCCCGGCGATAGAATCGGCACCAAACAGATGCCATCGCGCTTTATTTTCAGAAACCTGATATGTGAGTATGATGTTGAAGCGCTGATGATTAGAAAAGATCTTTATCTTAGAACCGCAGAAGGTAAAGAATACGTTGTCAGCGATTTTCAGATAACCGACATCAATGATGCCGAAAATGTCAGCGGTATTGCCCATAATTTTGACCTGCTCTTCGAAAAATTTCCTGAAATGAAGACCATCACTGTCGGTGAGAAGGTGGTAGTCAGCAAGAAAACTCAGGTGACGGCTTTTAAAACTGTTTCGAACATCATTCATTCAGTTCGGTCAGGCCAGGGAATAGACGCCAAACAAACCCAGGAAGTGGCGGCACAGCTGGCAGAAGAGGTTGTTCGTTCTCCTGATGCTATTCTGAATCTGATGGATATCAAGTCGTTCGACGACTATACTTTCACCCACAATATAAATGTCGCGACCATTTCTTTATTGATCGGTTCTGCACTGGATTTGCCCCGTGAAGAACTGAACGAGCTCGGCACCGGGGCTCTTTTGCATGACGTCGGAAAACTCAAGATTCCGCTTAGCATTTTAAACAAAGATGGCAAGCTTACCGACCAGGAATTTACCGAAATGAAGTCGCACCCGACTTATGGCTACGAAATTCTAAGCAAATCAAGAGGAATCAGTGAAAGAGCCAGAATGGTTGCCTTGCAGCACCACGAAAAGTTTCAGGGTGGGGGGTACCCCAAGCGGCTGAAAGGCACAGAAATCAGTTTGTTCGCCCGAATATGTGCCATTGCAGATGTATATGATGCGCTGACCACAGATCGACCATACCGGGTGGCAATGAGTCCTTACGACGCCATGAAAATTCTCAATTCCGGAATAGATAATCATTTCGACCCTAAAGTTCTGATTGCCTTCGTAAGAAAATTTTCTCTTTACCCAGCCGGAAGCATGGTTGCGCTGAACGATGGGTCATTCGCGCTGGTATTGAAAAACAATCCATCTTCGGTCATCAGGCCGGTAATAAAGATAATCATGGATTCTTCAGGCCGTCGATTGAAAGACAGAGTAGAAATAAACCTTCTCGAATACAAAGATCTGTTCATCAAAGGGCCGGCCACTCCAGCTGATTTGAACATAACTGCCGGTTCGATTTAACCTTTTTATGTTTGTTTGTAAGCAAAAACCGTTTTTTCTATGTTTTGCCATTATTCTGCTGATTCTGGGCGCGAGAGTCGGTATGACAGAACCTGATATCGTTGCTTCATTTTCAGACGTAGAGGCCTTACTTGATAAAATTCCAGAAGGCCGGGGAAAAATAGCAGTTACCATCGAAAGTTTTTCGGGCAAGAATGCCAAGAGGGTCTCTCAGGTTGCCGACAGGGTTGAAATATGGCTTGGGGCCAAGCGCCTGGCTTCTCTCGATGCAAGCTCACCCGAAGTTGTCGAAGAAAACCGCCGACGTATTTTTCCTTTCGAGCCAATAGAGCTCGATGCCGGGTATTATTTTCTGACCGTTCGTATGTATCGCAAAGGCACCTTCTCAGCTCGAAACAAATGGAACGGAGAAACGTTTCAAATTGGTATTCACCCTGGCAAAATTGCCAGAATTCATAAAACCATACCTTTTTTTGTCTGGTAAAAAATGGGAACCTTTTCTGAAAAAAAAGAGTCAGTAGTTATTGAAACTGATAAAAATTCTGAAAATCTCGTTGAAAGATTCAGGCATGGCGATAAAAGAGCTTTCGAGCAGATCGTAACCGAGTTCGAAAAAGGCGTTTATCGGCTGTGCTACAGATTTTTCAATGACGAAAACGATGCCATGGATGCGACTCAGGAAGTATTTTTAAAAATCTATCGTTCTCTCGATAAATTTGAAGGCAGGTCTTCTTTGAAAACCTGGGTTTATCGCATTGCTTCGAATACCTGCATCACACTTTCTGAAAAGAAAAAGAAAGAAAAGGAAGGATTGTTGAAAACTCTGGTTAACTGGTGGTCTGAAAGAACACTCGAGACGCCTGAAGAAGAAATTATCACCCAGGAAAACCGAAAATTGAACCGGCAGATGGTTCTCGAAAAGCTAGACCAGTTGCCTGAAGTTTACCGAATGCCGGTTATTTTAAAAGATATTGAAGGGTTTTCGCTCGAGAAAATTTGTGAAATACTCGATATTCCGCTTGGAACCGCCAAATCACGTATAAATCGTGGGCGCAGAATGCTGCAGGAATCTCTGCAGGGCTATTATTACGGGAGAATGGAATGAAAGTCTGTTCAAGATACCTTGATTTTGTCGAACGCGAAGATTTTTCCTGCGATTCTCAGGAGTGGCAGGATGTGCTTGCGCATGCCGCAAAGTGCTCTGATTGTTCGCTTGCAATCAAAACAAGATCAGAAATGCTTGAAGCCCTTAACGAAGCTGAAGAACCCGCTTATCCGGCAGACCTTCATCAGCGCATCATGACTGAAGTGACCGAAGGCAACTCAGAAGCCTTCTCTATCTCAGCCTGGTTCGATACTCTCATCGAGCCTTTGCTGCGGCCGCTTGAACTGGGCTTTACCCTTGCCTGTATTCTTATGATTTTCTTTCTGGTTACTTCAGAAAAAGACCATGAACATTTTAAAACCCCGGCAACGGCCAGACCTTATACCCTTGCCCAAAACAAAGAAGCTCCTGAAGAGCAGGCCAGGGTAAAAGTCGCACAAGAAGCCGGTCTAGAAGAAGTTTCTCAGCAGGAAGTAAAAGAATTTCTTGCCCGATTAGAAAAATTTAATCGAAGAAAGGCTATTGAGCATCATAAACCCGAGCATTACGAGAATTACCTGCCTGAACTTCGTCTCGTCAACGATTGGTAAAGTAAGGTGAAAAAAATGAAAAAAATCAACAGAGCGATTATTATTCTTGCGATAATCTCTATTCTCATACCTGTTTGGGCTTTTTCTGCGCCCGCAGAGCTCTTTGGCACGAGCCTGATTGCCGACATTGCCGAAAAAGTCAGCCCTGCGGTTGTCGCCATAGAAGCGGTTCAATATGTTAGAACCCGCCGCAGTTTCGGGTCTGGTGACCCTTTCTTTGATAGATTTTTCGGGCATCTGTTCGATGATGATTTTATGGGATTCAACAATGTCATTCCGAGAAAAGGCAAGGGGTCCGGTGTTTTAATAAGCCCTCAGGGCCATCTGCTGACAAATGAACATGTTATCGGCGGCGCAGATGAGATACTTGTAAAACTTAACGATGGCACCCAGGTTAAGGCAAAGCTGGTAGGAAAAGACACCAGAACCGACCTGGCGGTGCTGAAGATCGATTCAGATAAAAGTCTTCCGCATGTTCCGATTGGTGATTCAGACAAGATTCGCGTCGGCGAGTGGGTCGTTGCTATCGGTAACCCATTTGGTCTCGGTATGACCGTTACCGCCGGGGTTGTTTCGGCCAGAAATCGTGATTTGTCAATCGATGCAAACCGATCTTACAAAGATCTCATTCAAACAGATGCTTCGATCAACCCGGGTAATTCGGGCGGTGCTCTGTTGAATAGTAAAGGCGAGCTTATCGGCATCAATACGGCAATCATTCCCTATGGTCAGGGCATCGGTTTTGCGATTCCGGTAAATCTTGCCAAACGAATCGTTGGCGATCTTATGGCCTACGGCAAAGTAAAAAAGGCTTTTCTCGGTGTAACCGTGCAAAAACTGACTCCTGAACTTGCGGCATATTTTGAAGTGCCTGAAAAAGGCGTTCTTGTAACTGATGTGGTCGAAGACAGCCCCGCAGACAAGGCCGGAATAGTTCCCGGTGACGTTATCATTGCGATTGAAGACAAAAATATCGATACCCTGAGTGATTTTCAGAATTCGCTTGAAGAACACCGGGTGGGCGAAACGGCAACGATAAAAATCTTTCGCAAAGGCCGGGAAGGCATTTGTAAAGTGGTTTTCAAAGAAAACCCTGCAGAAAAGAATGCCCTGGGAGTGCTTGTAAAAAAAATAACCCCTGAGCTCGAAAAAAAATTCTCTCTGTTTGTAACTCAGGGCTGTGTAATTCATGCGGTTGCAACCGGCTCACCGGCAGATAACGCAGGATTAAGGCCTGGTGACGTTATTCAGCAGATCAATCGAGTCAGAGTTGGTAATGAAGACGAATTTGCAGCAGCTCTTAAAGAGTCTGAGAAGGCCGGAACAATGGTTCTAAGAGTGGTTCGGGGGCAAACCGTGAATCTTCTGCTGGTTCAGCTGAAATAAATTTTGTTTTTCACAAAAAAAAGATTGCATTAGCGGTATTGCGTACTTATAATCAAGCTATAACCTCACCCAACGGAGGGCATTTAAATGCAATTGGTCGATGTGCTGAAGGAAACTCAGGTTTTCCTCAATTTCGAAGCAGAAGATAAAGATAGCGCCATTGAAAAGTTCATTGCAGCACTTCAAGAAACTGGAGCAATCAAAGAGCCTGACGCTCTTAAAGATGCTATTTTTGAAAGAGAAAAGCTCGGTACCACGGGCGTAGGTGGCGGCATTGCCATGCCTCATGCCAGGTCAAGCGCAATTAAAGAGCTTACTGTGGCTTTTTTCAGATCTGAAAACGGTATCGATTTCAAATCTATCGATGATAAGCCGGTTCATTTGATTTTCGTTCTTCTTGCACCGGTTTCATCAGGTGGTCCTTACCTGAAGCTCCTGGCCAAGATTTCCAGACTGCTGCGCAGTGATGACTTCAGAAACGCTTTGCTCGATGCAAAAACTCCCGCAGAAATCATGGAGATTATCCAGGATAACGACTGATGACTAACGAGCTGGAACCTAATTTAACCAGATCAAAAAGAAGTTTTGTAGTTTACACCCTGATCGCCCTTCTGGGCGCAGGGTTTTCTTATTATTCGCCTGTTTTCTCGCAGGAAA
>JASURT010000083.1 GCA_030446435.1 Candidatus Ozemibacter sp. | reverse complement strand
GGCATGCCGCGCTTGCCTTCAACCGAAGCAATCAATGCCGTTTCTTCGCCACAAACGAACGCGCCCGCCCCTTCCATAACTTCAATATTGAATGAAAAGCCGCTGTTAAATACGTTATCACCAAGAATTCCAAGTTTCAGGGCATCTTTAACAGCTTTGCGAACTCTTTGCACTGCCAACGGGTATTCGGCTCGAACATAAACCACGCCTTTGCCGGCACCAATCGCACGGGCAGCAATCATCATTCCTTCGAGAACCGCGTGCGGATTACCTTCCATGACACTTCGGTCCATGAAAGCTCCGGGGTCACCCTCGTCGCCGTTGCAAATGACATACTTACATGCAGAATTTTGAATTCTGGTTAATTCCCATTTTTTGCCGGTGGGAAATCCGCCGCCACCGCGGCCTCTGAGGCCAGAATGCAGAATCTCTTCGCAAACTGATTCGGGCTTCATGTCTTTAAAAGCTTTTCTCGCGCCTTCGTAGCCGCCATGAGCGATATATTCTGCAATATCTTCAGGATCGATGTGACCGCACTCGGCAAGGGCCATTCTTTTCTGGCGGTTGTAAAAATTGATTTCAGCGCTGCCTCTTGCCTTTTTGCCCGTGGAGGGGTCGACATAAAGGAGTCGCTCGACGATTTCATCGTTTATCAGAGTTTTTTCCACGATTTCATCTGCGTCTGAAGCTTTTACTTTCACATAGAGGATGTTCTCAGGCAGAATCGTAACGAGTGGCCCCATCTGGCAAAAGCCATGGCAGCCGCTTTTGGAAAGTCTTATATCGGCCGGATTTTCTGAGTGAGCTTCTACCTTAACTTTCAAACCGGCTTTAGTGATTTTTTTCACTAGAGCATCAATAAGAGCCAGGGCACCGTTGGCCACGCAGGCGGTTCCGGCGCAGACAATCACCCGACGTTCAATTTCTTCAGATTTGTAGTTTTCGGCAATTTTTTTAAGATCGAGCTGTAATTTGTTCATTTTTCAACCTCACATATCTGATCAATCAGGGCCACTGTCGATTCAGGGGTCATCAGGCCATGAACTTCCTCGTTTATGACCAGAACCGGCGCCAGGCCGCACGCACCAAGACAGGAAACGGTTTCTACGGTAAAAAGCATGTCACCGGTCGTCATCCGACCAGGCTCGAGATCTAATCTTTTCATCAGTGCTTCAAGAATGGGAATCGATTTTTTCACATGGCAGGCGGTGCCATCGCAGATTTTGATTACGTATTTGCCTTTTGGCTTCAGGGCGAAGTGTGAATAGAAGGTCGCCACCCCGTAAACCTGCGCCGGCGGTATGCGCAATGAGGTTGCGAGGTAGGTAATTACCTCTTCCGGCAGATAGCGATATTCTTCTTGTACCGCCTGCATGATGGGTATCAGTTTTGATTTGTCATGCTCGTATCTTGCGAGAATTTCGCAGACTTTTTCGAACTTTCTTAAAACATCCTGTGACTGCAAACTCATTTTGCAACCTCCTGCTTTTTACTGTTGAACCGTAACGAGGTCTGAATTTTCTTGGTCAGCACAGCGAGACCAGATGCAATGATTTCATTTTCGACCACAACTTCTTCAGGAACTTTCAAAGCAACGGGGGCAAAGTTCCAGATTCCCTTGATACCGCTTTCAACCATGATGTCAGCAACTTTTTGCGCCTGCTGCTCAGGAACTGTAATCACTCCGATTTTTATCTGCATGCGACGGCAGAGGTCAGCGAATTTTTCTATCGGCAAAACAGAGATCTGATGTATTTCACTACCGACGAGATCGGGGTTTTGATCGAACGCGGCGACAATTTTGAAGCCATAGCGACTAAAGCCTTCATAACCGAGAAGTGCCCTGCCAAGGTTTCCGACCCCGACCAGAAAAGCTTCATCAACCCGGTTATAACCAAAGAATTCTTCAATAGCGCCCAGAAGGGCTTCAATCTGATACCCTACTTTTGGCAAACCACGAATTCCGGTAAATGAAAGATCTTTGCGAATCTGTACCGGGTCAAGATCGAGGTCGCGCCCGATATGAGTGCACGAAATATGTTCTCGCCCCTTCTCAAAGACCGCTTTAAGATAATGATAGTAAAGCGGCAATCGCCTTAGGGTCGGCTCAGGAACGCCCACAACCTGCTTTTCCATAGCTCCTCCTGTTAAAATTGAACCAGATTTTATCAATATTTTTATATCGATAAATTTTTCTCGATTACACTCTTAATATAAAGAAAATTTTCACAAAGGTCAATGGGTTTGTGAAAAAAAGTTTAACTAATTTGATTTTTTATTTCCAGCTGTGAATTTTGTAACGACTCAGCCGAAAAGCTGGATAAAAAAAGCCTGAAGCCCTGTCAAGGCTTCAGGTAAAACCGAAAAACAGCCTGCTGTTTACGGCAAAATCTTCATGCCGGCATTTGTGCAGCTTGCGACGATTACACAACTTCGGTGGCTCCTGACTCTGGCTTCTCACCCTTTTTATAACGCGCTGAAACCCTGACGAGTCAGCAAACAGGAGATTTGCCGACCTTCAAGATTGCCATGGAAGGCAATTTTTGAAGGTTCCTCGAATATCAGGAGTTGAGCTTGAAGCGAGAAAATAGAGAAGACGTAGATGCGTAGCGCCGAAATTCTTCTGGGAACGGGCTGAATAAAAGCAGAATTCAACCAGAAAAAACCGGGCGTCTCGATCATGCGACAGGATTCTTCGCATGTACCGAGACGCCCGGTTTATCTTTTATTATAGCAGTGACTAAATTACATGGCGCTCAAAATTCAAATTCTATGTGAGCTTTGGAAAATGTCCAATCATCGTTAACGATGGCTGTTTTCAGCTGCCGTGAATGCTAATGTATTTTTCCTGCATATCGAGAAGCTTGTGCAGAGTCTTTCCAACTTCTGCCTCATGACCGTGCATGTTTTGAAAATAATCAGCCACTTCTCTTGCCTGCATCATATCTTTGTCATTATCGATAGAGGCTACGGTTTTGCTGATATCGCTGCGAACCAGCTCTATTTCGTTATAAGCTTCTTCAGGCGAAAGAACCGGGGTATAGTGATGGCCAAAATTGAAGTGCAGACTTTCGCTTAAAACTGCCTCCAGAGAGGCCCATTTCCACATATTCTGACGCAAAGTCAGCGTATCAAGAGCAAAAACCGAACCTGCGGTAAAAAGAATAGCGATGAGAGCGAATACTGCAACTGTTTTCAATTTAAACATTCGAGAGTCCTCCAAATTTTCAACAAATTAGCGAACTTTCTCCAAAGCAATTCTTATGCCAAAGCCAAAATTTGCGCACAACCGGGTTCTGCAGATTTGAGTCATAAAAGTGCTTAAATTTTGCCGATCTGGCTGCCAAACTTTGAGCATTTAGCAGACAACCCAACGCTTCAATTGCCCGACCGATAAAATTAGATTCCCATAATATATTTTCATAGAGAAACAGCGCGGTCGATTGGATTGTTCAATGAAATCAGGGTTTCGGTTGATTGTACCTCATCGATTGGCTGAAGCTTATCGACGAGAAAGCGGTGTAATCCTGAGGTGCTGGCAGCATAGACTTTTATGAACAGGCTGTAGGTTCCGGTCGTAAAGTGAGCCTCTACCACTTCCGGCATCTCTTTAAGCTTTTCCAGCACGGCAACGTGATCACCGGCTTTGCGCAGATTGATTCCGATAAATGCACAGATATCATAACCAAGAAGCTCGGGGGCCAGCAAAAGCCTTGTTCCGCGAATAATGCCGGCCTGACGCAGCTTGTTTACCCGTACATGAATTGTTCCGCCTGAAACATCGAGGCGTCTGGCTATTTCCTGAAATGATTTGCGCGAGTCTTTTCGCAACTCCTCAAGTATTTGCTGGTCAAGATTGTCAATTTCGTAATTTTTTCCCATACAAATCTCTTTTTTTTGAAGTATTTCTATAAAACCCAAGTGCTTTTTGAAGGATTCATAGTCTATCACATTTTTTATTGAACAACGCCTATTTTTTCACTAGTTTTAATTCGAAAGTAATAATAATTAAACCAAAAAAGTGGAGATTTAAAGTTTCGATGAAAAAACTGACTTTATTGCAGACCGAAAAGGCTATTCTTGAACTTAAAAGATTCTTTGAAGATGAACTTAGCGGAAACCTGAAATTGCACAGAGTTTCAGCACCGATGTTTGTCGCAGCTGATTCTGGCATTCAGGACAATCTTAACGGTTTCGAAAAACCGGTTTCATTTAGCGTAAGCCAGATTGGCGACACAAGATTTGAAATCGTCCATTCGCTGGCTAAATGGAAAAGACTGGCCTTGGCTCGCTATCAGATACCGACGGGCGAAGGACTTTACACGGATATGAACGCGCTAAGACCTGATGAACCCACTATCACCAGCGGAATTCACTCTGTTTACGTTGATCAGTGGGACTGGGAAAAAGCCATCGACAAAAGCGACCGCAACCTGGATTTTCTCAAAGAAACGGTTAAAACCATCTATGAAACCATAGTTAAAACCGAAAAGCACATTTGTAATTCTTTTGGGCTTAAGGCTTTTCTTCCATCACAGATTCATTTCATTCATTCAGAAGATCTGCTCGAACGATACCCGAATCTCAGTGCAAAAGAGCGTGAAACCGCTGTTTGTAAAGAGCATAAAGCGGTATTCATAATCGGAATCGGCGGCAAACTGCAAAATGGCGAACCGCATGATGGCAGGGCGCCTGACTACGACGACTGGACCACGCCAACTCTGGCCGGCAAAAATGGTTTAAACGGCGACATTCTTGTCTATAACCCGATTCTGGATTCGGCTTTTGAAATTTCATCGATGGGAATAAGAGTCGACCCCCAGGCGCTTAAGAAACAGCTGAAGCTTAGCGGTTGCGAGCAAAGAGCCAATCTACCCTGGCACCGGAAACTTCTTTCTGAATCTCTGCCACTGAGCATAGGTGGTGGTATCGGCCAGTCGCGACTCAGCATGCTTATTCTTCAGAAAAGACACATAGGCGAAGTACAGGTTAGCGTCTGGCCCGATGAAATGGTTGCTTCATACGAAGCTGAGGGCGCGATTATTCTGTAAAACATTGAAACAACAAATTCTTATGATATAGTTTCTTTATCTACCCCGGGAAAGAAAACAATGAGCATATTTACAGAACTGCAAGATCGATTTGTCTATTACCAGAATCTGATTACCTACGAAAACAAGCCAAAAGCGGCCAAAATTCTTTTTGCCGTCGCCCTGATTTATCTTTTATCGCCGATCGACCTTATACCGGATTTTATTCCGATAATTGGCTGGATCGATGATTTGATAATAGTGCCAATGTTGATTTCAATGGCTTTTTCAAGAATCGAAGCAGTAAGACGCAAAGACATGGAAGAAAAGCAGAAAAATTCAGTTTCTGGGCAGTCAACCCCAGACCACTGCGAAACTATCTAAAAATGAACAGTACTGAAAAGATAATTCTTTGCGATCTTGGCGGGGTATTGATCGAACTTAACTGGATCTCTGCGGCCAGGAAACTTTTCGGTGCCGACCTGAACCCAGATGAATTGCTGCATAAATGGTTATCGATGTCTTCGATAAAGAAGTTTGAAGCGGGCAAATGCGATTTTGCTGAATTCTTTGCGGACTTTTGTGAGGAAACGGGTAACAGGTTAAAATTTTCTGACTTCGCTCAGGAATTCGGCAACATAATCGGACCAGTAAAGAAAGGCTGTTTTGAAATTTTACCCCGACTCAAAGAGTCAGGCACCCTGGCAATGCTTTCAAACACCAATCAAATACACATTGACATGCTCAGAAAAGAAACCGATCTTCTCGATCATTTTGAACAGCTGTTTTTGTCCTATGAAATGCACCTGGTTAAACCGGACCCGGAAATTTTTGCTGCTGTAGCCGCCAAACTCAGAGTAGCACCCGAAAAAATAATGTTTTTCGATGACAGCGCAACCAACGTAAATGCAGCTAAGAACATGGGATTTTCTGCCTTTCGGGTAACGAGTCCCCAGGAAATACTTCAGATAGTAGAATCTGTAGAATCTCATTAAATTTATAGAGTTGCAAAAGACTTCGGGCTGGTATATTCTGACCTTCCTGCTTACTGCATGGAGAACCTAATATTGGAGAATCAAATTGAAACTTTCTTCGAATCAGAGAAAATTTCTCGAAGCTTTGGCCAACAAGCTTTCACCTATCATCAGAATCGGCAAACAGGGTCTTGAATCAAAAATCGTAAGCAGCGTCAACGAAGCTTTCAATTCAAACGAACTGATCAAGATAAAAATTCTTGATTCAGCGCCGGTAACAGCCCAGGAAGTCGCTGAAGCGGCAATAGCCGGAAGCGGTGCTGAGCTGGTGCGAATCATCGGCCGGGTGGTCTTGCTTTACAAGCCCTTCAAAGACAAGCCTCGCAAAATCGAGTTACCCAATCCTAAAAGCTGAGTAATAGCTGCATCACACAAACTTCAGACTTGAATCCGGTCATTTCTACCCATAACAATGGGTTATGATGGCCGGTTTTTATTTTTTCTTGCCCAGACATTCTTAACTCTCTATAATAAAGAAAAAGGTAGAGTTGGTTAGGCTTCAGGCTTAAAGTTCAGCAGAGGATCGAGCATGGTAAAGTCTGACAGGGAAAATTCAAAAAATCTGACAGAAGCCGGCAAGAGCTTCTTGTCTTTCAAATTCAGAGTTTTGCTGTACATTTTGCCGCCGGTTTTGATAATTTCGGGCCTGGTGATTTTCTTTCTCGCCGGAATGGCCAGAAAAATGATCGTAACCCAGGAAGAAAACAGAATTAAGTGGGTTCTCAGCAAATTGTCAGAAGATCTGCGAGACAAAATTCACAATCGCGATTTTTCTGCCGTGATAAGCGCGATGAAAAGCTGCTTTGAAAAGGATCAGGTAAGGGCAATTACCATAAAGGACCCCATGGATGAAGTAGTTGTAACCTATGCCAATACCCTCAAAAAGCCCCGTGACAATGAAATCTGCTCGCACACTCACTATCTTGTCATTCGCGGCCCCCAAAACGATACCGAGCAATGGAAAATTGAGCTGGCCATTAATCAAAGCGAAATCAGAAAAATGATAGAGCAGTTTTTGTTATTTCAGGCCATACTGATCGGAGTAATGACCCTTGGTGTGGTAACGGGCGTTTTCATGGTAATGGACAACCTTGTTCTCGGTCCGATACACAGCATAGGCAAAGCCATGGATAAAATATCCGTCGGGCTTTTACCAGAAGCATTGAGCTATGACTACAACGACGAAATTGGCGAAGCGATAAGTCAAACCAACAAGATGATCGAGCAAGCCAGGCATAATCGAGCCTGGCTTGAAACCTGCCTTGAAAAAAGCTGGGCACTGCATTTTAATTTTGATGTTTCAGACCAGATTTTTAAGTTTCAGGGCGACACCATCCCGGGAACCCCCATAGATACCGGGGAATTTGAAACCCCTGAAGAGATGTGCAAGCTTCATAAATCAGACCAAAAAGTGGCCTGCAGACAATTCTTTTTTGATCTGAATGAACAGATATCGAACTCTGAGCAAGGCAGCTTGAGCCACGAGTTTGAAATCAATTATGCCGGCAATCCTCAGGCCAAAGAAATTGCCGGAAGCGAAAGTCAATGGATTCGCCTTGATTTCTGCTGGCGAAAAACCGCTGACAAAGTTTTCTGCGGCGGTATTCTGTTTAATGTCTCAAGGCAAAAGCAAGCGGCAATAGCCCTTAAGCAAAGTGAAGACACCTTCAGAAAACTGTATGAAAACTGCCCCATTGGCATCTGGAGAAGCAAAGGCGAGCGTTATATTTTCATTAACCAGGCCATGGCGAGAATTCTCGGTTACAATTCAGCCGCAGAAGCGATCGAACAAATAAAAAGCATATCGCATCAAATCTATCTCAGACCAGAAGACCGAACCTTTTTCTTTGATGAAATGAAGAAGAAAGGTAAAGCCGAAAATCTCGAAGTAAGATTGAGAAAATCAGATGGAAGTATCTTTTGGGGAGCTATATTTGGCAGAGTTTTTCATAATGAAGACGGTCTTTACGCCGAAGGTGGTCTGATCGATATCACCGCCAGAAAGAATGCAGAAGAGGCAATCAGAAACAATGAAGAAACCTACAAACTTTGTCTTGAATCAGCCGGCACCGCAACCTTCAAGTTAAATTTCATCGAGAATTCAATAGAGCTGAAAGGCTCTGTAGAAAGCATTTTTGGCATCAAAGCAGCCAACATAAGCCATATAAAAGATCTGTTGAAATTCATTCATCCTGACGATTTACAGCTTTTTCCGGCCACCTATGCAAATGCCAGAAAAGCAAATGGGCATGACCAGAACAATATCTTTTCAACCGAGTTCAGAATCTGTGTAACCAACCGCAAAGGTGAGCTTGAAACCCGCTGGTTGAAGTTGCTTTTCAAATTTTCAAGCTTCAGCACCCACAACAAACCAGCCCTTCAGCATGGCATTATTCTCGATATAACCACAGAAAAGCAGCTGCAACTAAAATTAGAAGAACTCAAAGAAAAGGCAGAAAGTGCCAGCAAAATGAAATCTGAATTTTTCGCCGATATCAGCCACGAAATCAGAACCCCTCTCAACGCAATCATCGGCTTCAGCGAGCTGCTGCTTCCGGCATTGAAGGACAGCAGTAACGAAAGCTACATGAATTCCATCGTTACCGCCAGTAGAAACCTGCTAAATCTGATCAACGACATTTTAGATCTTTCAAAGCTCGAATCCGGAAAACTTGAAATTTGCCCGGAACCCTTATCGATAGAAGTTCTTTCGCGCGAAACCCAGGCTATTTTCAATACCGAAGCTCAGAAAAAGGGCCTGATTTTCACAACCGAAGTTGACGATTCTGTTCCGTCAATACTTCTTCTCGATGGTTTGCGCATTCGTCAGATTATCAACAACCTTGTGTGGAATGCGATCAAGTTTACCGACTCAGGCCAGATAAGCGTATGCTTTGCCGCCTCACCGGCAGAAGAAACCGGTAAAACCGACCTGATCATCGCAGTAGAAGATACCGGCATCGGCATTTCCCATACTGACAAAGATTACATTTTCGAACCTTTTTCGCAAAAGAGAAGAGAAAATAAAAAAATGAGTGGCACCGGTCTTGGTCTTGCCATCAGCAAAAAGCTTGCGCAAATGATGAATGGCGAAATTTATCTGAAAAGCGAACCGGAAAAGGGCAGCAGGTTTGAGCTTAGACTGAGAAACATCAAGATTGAAAGGTTGACCGATCATCTGAAACAGGATTCGGGCAACCGTGCAAGCCTTTTTCAGTTCGACAATCAAACCGTTCTGGTGGTAGATGATGCAACATCGAATCGTGAGTTGCTTACTGAAGCCCTTAAGGCAGTGGGTCTGGTGGTTTTTTCTGCAAAAGACGGGAACGAGGCGGTTGAAATAGCCGAAAAATATGACCCTGAACTCATCGTGATGGACATTCGCATGCCGGAAAAAGATGGCATTCAAGCCACAAAAGAAATCAAGGCCCGCAAGAACATACCGGTCATCGCCCTGACCGCGTCAGTCAACACCTCTGACTCGGAGCATTCCGAGATATTTGACGGCTATCTGCACAAACCGGTTAAACTTTATGATTTGTTCGCCGAAAGCGGCCGCTTCCTGAAATTTACTCTTAGAAGCCAGGAACCATCACCCCAAAAAGATGAAGAACAGGTTCCGGCCATTGCCTTCGAGCAAATTGTCGAACCAAGAGAAATGCTTAGCAAAATAGATAGCAATCTGATGAAAGAACTTGGTGAATTCGAGGGCGCCTTAAGCATCGATGAGATCAGCAATTTTGCGAGAATGCTTAAAAAGGTTGGAACGGATCACAGCTTCAATCTGCTCGCCCTTGAAGCTGAAGAACTGCTTCAGGGCGCGACAAACTTCGACACCAGAACAATCAACGGCTCACTGAAGAAGATCAAGCTTACCCTGAGGCGGTTTCAGGATTTCTGGACCAATTAAGAACGAAGTTTCTTTGTTCATCAGATTCAGGAGCAACTGCCCAGTCTGAACTGGATGAGGCCTTGAACAGCTCGGCCAGTTGTTCGAGAGCGGCTCTTCCAGACATCCCTTTTTCAACGAGATAACATCCGGCCACGGTTCCGGTGCGACCTATGCCGCCAAAGCAATGGATGAAGATTTTTCGGCCTGAGGCAAGTTGTTGCGCAATATGGTTTTGAATTTCTCTCATCAGCTGCAAAGAAGGAGCCGAGAAATCTTCAATGCCGAACCTTCGGTAAATGCAGGTCTTTGGGGAAGCCTGATTCAAAATTTTATCATAATGAGCAAGTTCGTCTTCTTCGGTTAAATCAATAAAAGAATCTATACCAAGATCGAGAAGGCGCCGAAGCATGATCCTGGGTTCGTCGGCCCCGGGATTGTACGGGTATGGCCCGGCGAGAATCTTATTCTTTTCGAGCCAGTAACATTTTTTTAAAACGGTATCATTCATGGTTTTCTCCGAATTTGCCGATCAGTTGCCTGAACATTCTAACTCTCCAGACCAAAAATCTGGTATTCTGAACAGGCAAAATTTTCAGGAAATCTCAGCAATGAAATATCTGCTCACATATATGTTCGCGTTTTTCAGCCTTATGGCGGCATCTACTCCGCTATGGGGTGGTGAGTTCGACGTATCGCCTTATCTGCAGAACAACCCCGCCAGCTTTTCAGCCGAGCTATTTTACCCCGAGTTTCTTCGCGAAACTGATCCCATTACCATAAACAATATTGTAACCGAATTCAGAAACAGATATGAATATTTTGCCGGAACAAGCAAGGAATCAGGGCAAAAAGCCTGTTTCGATGTTCAAAGGCGCATAAACCGATGGATAAAAAGACAAAGCAAACGAAAGGGCGGATTTATTTACAAATGGGTCGATGACCGTCTTCTTTTCGACAAAGATTCTCCTTTGAGGGCAAAAATCAGGCCAACACCCATAAAAGCAGAATACTACTGCTCATTCGTTTCTTTTGGCGACCTCGCCAAAGATGGCGGAGTTTTCTGCAGCTATCACGGACCTGACCCCCGTTCAGATTTTTACCAGAACCACATTCATCGATTCACAGAGGCCAGGCCCTTTGTAACAGCTTACGACATAACCGAAATTTTGATTTTTCTGCCTTTTCTAATGGTGATTCCGATTTCATGGTTGATCATGAAAAAGGTTCTCGCCAACGAAAAACCGGGCAATCGTTAATCTTCGAGAATATCAAACATCCATTCAGAGCTGGTTTCAAGAGATGCTCCGTTATCGGTTTTCCATTCGGTTGTCGCTTTACCCTGGTCATGAGTAGTCTGCCCGGTAGCATGCTGAGAATTGCCATTAGGGCCAGTCACCTTAACTTCTTTATTCACATCATTGCCGGTTCTGACACCGGTGCCTTCAACACTGATGGTTTTTCCTGCGGGATTAGTCCAGGTGCCTTCTTTGCTCCAGGCGTTGCCCTTTTTTTCAGTAGTGCCCTGATATGAATGTTTGCCACCGCCTGGGCCTGTCGTCTCAAATGAGGTTTCCCACATTTTGGGGTTTTGCTGCATTTTGTCGAGCTTCTGGGCAAACTCAGGCATTTGCTGATGTAAGTTCGAACGGTTTTGTGGGTCCATGCCCTGATAATGCTGACGCAACTGCTGCATTCTTTCCTGCCACGCACCTTGAACACCACTGCCTTTAGCTTCTCTCAGAGCTTTGATCTTTTCCTGCAAACCCTGATACTGAGGGTTTTCCTGTCGCATCTGCTGCCATTTTTCGCGCATTTGCGATATTTTTTCAGCATTTTTCTCGCCCCATCTGGCTTTCCATTTTGCCTTTTTTTCTTCCATCATTTTCTGGCGTTCTTCAGGGCTCAACTGCTTACGCTGTTGTCTTTTTTCAAGCCATTTTTGTCGGGCAGCCTCACGTTTTGCCGCTGCATTTTCTTTGTTTTGAATGGTTTTATCTTTCCATTTCTGTTGCATCTCTGACTTTTTTTGTGCCCTTTTTGCTTTCCATTCAGCGGCTTTGCCCTTCATTTCACCCTTGTTACCTCTTTTGCCCTGGGCTTCAGCCTGTAATGGGCTTAAGAGCAGCCCAGCCGATAAACAAGCAGCAATAATAAGAACAGATTTTTTCATACAAGCCTCCTCTATCCAAAACCAACTTTAAATTCTGTATGCGCACTGGTAAAAGCGCATCGTTATCTTCTGCAACCATATTTACATCTAAAAATACTCTGTTTTAAAACGCAAATCAATATGGGGGTTTCACATAAAAAAAAAGCTGCCCGGAAGGGCAGCAAAGAGAATTATATATGCAAAAATTGATTATTCAGGAATTGTTACGACGACTCCGTCTACTTCGTCGATTCTGAAAGCTGCCTGAGCTTCTTTGGAATAAGCGGCATGTTTTCCGCTTACTTTAACGGCCCAGCGATAATGATGACCTTTGCTGAGAAAGCCCTCGTCAAAGCCTTTGTAGCCCTGAGTTGTTGAAATTCTTTCCCAGACTGTTTTCTGTGCGGTAACATCATAAAGAGTTATTGCAGCATATCTTGAATCGGTTTTCCAGGTGAAAATGGGTTTCAAGGCGGCACCAACCGGCGAAAGCTTCAATTCTACGGGTGCAGCAGGCGGAAACGGACAAACCGGGTTGTCGGCAACCGTGAGTTTGATTTTGATTTTGCCGGCCATTGGCACGCTGGGATGAGGTTTGGCCAGACGAACCTTAACGTAATAATAAAGCTGGGTAAGCTCTTCATGTTCAATAACCAGCTTGCCTTCGCGCAAATCAAGCTCTCTTGCGATGAAACTCTGGTCTTTGTACATCATTTCATCAGTCAGATCAATTCGGTGTTCCCAGCTCTGAGATGGCTCACCCACCTTAAGCTGATGAAAAAATTCTTTTTCATAAATTTCTGCAGCGCCAACGCCGGCAGAACAAACTAAAAAACAGGCAATAAGGACTGTCAAAACAGATAGTCGCATAGATTTCCTCCCTTGTCTTCGGTCAATATACTGTACGGCATTTTAAGACAAAGTTGTAGAGGACGTTTTTAATCATAAGCACAAAGGCTTACAGCTTTGAAACGATCCAAATTCGTTACATGTTTTATGCAACCGATGACAAGCCCGAGTTCTATAGGCTCTTAAACCGCTGAACAAGCATTTTTGGAAAAATGGTCATTTCGCCCAGAAAATTCTGGCTCAATGACCGTTTTT
>JASURT010000082.1 GCA_030446435.1 Candidatus Ozemibacter sp. | reverse complement strand
AAGTTGGGTGAGCCAGAATTTTATCGGCTGAACAGGCCACATAATAAGCACCTGAAGCCCCCATGGTTCCGATAAGAGCGATTACGGGCTTTTCGGTTTCTTTTTTCATCTTTTTTATCTGATGATAGATAACGTCGCTGGCCGTTACTTCGCCCCCCGGAGAATTAATATCAAGCAGAATTGCCTTGATCGCATCGCGTTCACGAGCCAGTTTTAGATCTTTTTTTATTTCTTCCATCATGTCTTTTTCGATTTTAAAAGGCATTTCATCAGATTCTGATTTTTCCTGAATGACTCCGCGTATTTTTATCTGCAGAATTTCTTCAACCGCGTTTTCATCGCCATCTATGAATTTGACTTTATATTTTTTCTTATCGGAGGAGCCTCCGAAAAGGCTTAATATTCCTTGTGAATAAGCTGATGCAGAAATGAAAATCATAATGGCTGTGAAAAGTGAAATTTTCTTTATCATTGTTTTCTCCTGATTAGGTGTTTGTCCAGGTCCAGTTTCCAGAATGCGTAACCTTTCATGTCGGGACACCCGGTAGAGGCTGCAGAACAGGTGGGGCATCTTTTGCATTCGCGAACTTTGACGTGCTCAGAATTCATCGCGGCGATATTCAACCAGTCCAGATCACGGTTCAGAGTGCGACCAAGTGAGACGGCATCCGCGCTTTCGGTTCTGATTATTTCTTCTGCAAGCCCGGGAAGGGCTATTTTTCCAGAGAGAATGAGGGGAATTTTCAAATGCTTTTTCAGAAAGGCACAATCTGGTGCAAAAGGCGCGTTGGCAACGGTTCGCCCGGTTGGAAAAGCGTAATCGACTTTGCCGATCGTAAAGCCTGCAGTAACATGAATCATGTCCACGCCGGCATTTTCAAGGGCCATTGCAAGATTAATAGCTTCTTTTAACATTCGACCGCCTGGCAAAAGGTCGCGTGTCGAAAGTTTGAAAATGATTAAAAAATCTGGCAGGGTTTTTCTTATTGCTTTTACTATTTCAAGAGCGAGCTTTTCGCCTCTTTGCCCTTTATACCCGTAATCGTCAGCACGCAAATTGGTTATGGGCGAAAGAAACTGCTGAATAAGTCCGCCGTCAGCGCCATTTACCTCAATTCCGCTATATCCCGAGTTCCAGGCTGAAATTGCCGCATCTATATGAAGTCCTGATATGGCTGCAATTTGCTTGAAATCATATTGTCTGACTTCTGCTTTCAGCCGTGAATGCTTGAATCTGGCAGGGCCATAAACGTAGTTCAAACCGGTTTCAGGTTTGGCATTGATTCCCGGATGAAACAGCTGAAGTATTGGAATCGCCTTGTGAGCCCTTATTCTCTCTGAAATTCGCGAGAGAGAAAAAATGCCGCCGGTATTGGAAATTCCGGGTTGCTTTGCGAAAAGTCGGTTTTTGTCGACGGCGAAGGGCTCGGTAATGACCATTGAAACATTTGTTGCCGCTATTCGCTCGTAATAGTCAATCATGTCCTGGGTCAAATCACCGGCTTCATTTGCCAGAAACGAGCTTGGAATCTCGGCAATTACCCGATTTTTCAATTCCCTTCCCGAAATCTTCAATGGTGAAAACAGGCTTTGATTCATGAATTGATGATACATTCTCGCTCGTCAGGGGTCAAGATTATGTTTTTGCTGAAGTTCGACATGAGTTGTGATAAAATTCAATTTATTATGAACATACCCGAATTTCCTGAACAAACTACGCTGACGATAGAACATAACGATATATTTAAAGAAGCAGTTACAGCTCAGGGCATCAGAGCCGCCGAATTTTCGGTTTATTATTTGACCAGCTGGTTTTACCACCGGCCGGCGAAAATAAGTAGAATTGGCAACCGCCTGGTGCTAGACGTCGAAGGAAAACAGGGCGATCACCTGTTTCTGGGCCCTTTCGGAACCGGTGATTTAAAACCTGCTCTTGAAAAACTGCTGCACCATGCAGTTGCTGATTTTAAAGAAGAAAAGGTTTTGCATTTCTTACCCGAAGCCCTCGCCAATGAAATAAAAGAAGTCATTACCCCGGTAAAAGTAGAAGAACACCGCGATTATTTCGACTATCTTTATCTTCGTGAAGAGCTTGCTGACCTTTCTGGTCGCAAGTTTCAAAAAAGACGCAACCAGCTTAACAAGATTCAGAGAACTCATAATCCTGAAATCGTAATGCTTGAAGAAAAAGATCAAGAACAGATTTTGAAATGTGTCGACAAATGGTACAACCGTTATTACGATGACGACCCTTTCCTTGACATGGAAAAAGAGTCAATTAAAAGAGCATTGCCTAATCTCTGGAAACTTGGTGGAATAGGTATCAGAGTGCGCATGGAAAGTGAGATGTGCGGGCTGAGCTGGGCTGTACCCATTACCGATGAAGTTTGGCTTGTTCCGGTCGAAAAAGCTGCCAGAGAAGTAAGAGGAATGTATCAGTTCGTTAACTGGGCGTTGGCAAATAATTTGCCCGAATCCGCAAGAATTTTGAATCGTGAAGCAGATATGGGCATAGAAGGCCTGCGGATTGCCAAACAGCGTTATAACCCAATTGATTTCGAGAAAAAATACACTCTCTGGTTCAGATAAGATTCACGCCCTGATCTGCCGATAGGTACATTGAACCTATTTTAACTTAAGGCGGCTGTTCGGCAATGAATCAAAACCTGAAAATTCTGCAGGCGATTTTGCTGTTTGTCATTGTTGCTGCCATTCTCGGCGGTTGCGCCGCCGAAAAGCCTAATCCCCTCGCGGTCGAAAACCTTAATGGCGAGCCGCCCAAACAAGAAAGCTTTTCGATGCAGTTCGACGCACGCGGTCTGATAAACGGGGTATTGCAGCCAGAAAACACTTTGCCATACGGCCGCACCTATTATCCGATACGATACAGTGGTGACTGGCGCATGATCGATGCCGGCCCAAAATCACAATGGTACACGATCACATGCGACGAACCCGGTGCGAGTGTGGATGTTGTCGCAACCCTTAGCAGAGTGGTTTTTGATTTCTGGGATTATGAATTTTACGATAATCCCGGAAAAGTTTCGTTTTATATCGACGGCAAGCCTTTGGGCAGTTTCGACCTTGCACGGGCAGCCGCACAAGACCAGAAAGTGCTGAGTTATCAGGTAAGCACCCAGAAAAATACTGTCGCAACAATAACCATGGTGCTTGAATCAGGCAGAGTTGTAATTTCAGGGTATCTATTCAATTTTCTCGACGAAAGATACCCATATTGAATCAGCCGCCGCCAACCATAAGCATCAGCTCTAGCTTGTCACCATCGCTCAGTTCCTGTGAATGAGGGGCACGGGTGCCATTCTTCACCACCTGAATAAAGCTTAGATGCGATTTATCAAAGTGCAGAGTTTCAAGAAAATCTTTGATGGTTTGCTTTTCTTCAATCTCGAAAGTCTGCTGTTTCTTGTAAGGTCCGGTATTTATAGCTCCGACAAATTCAACATTGATTTTCATCATTTTCTCCTTAACTTCTGGTCTCTGCAGCTGGAACAAGAATCCGACGGTTCAACGCGCATCTTGCGAAATTCGTGGTCCCAGGCATCATAATATTTAAGGCATGAATCAAAATATTTCTCCACAAGAAATCTGATTCCGCTAACTGCGCTTATAGAAGCAATAATAGTAACTATTGAGGTTATAATTCCTGAATTGTGAACGGTTGGAAAATTATCGCTCTGGGTTTCTTCAGGTATCAGGCAGTTCAGACAGGCGGTTTTTCCCGGAACAAAAAGAAAAGATTGTCCGCTTGAGGCGGTAACACCAGTAAAAACCCAGGGGATCCCGGATTTTAAGCAAAGTCTGTTCAGCATAAATCTGGTGGGAAAATTGTCAGTGGCATCGAAAATAAGGTCACAATCAGCAAAAATTTCTGAAAAGTTTTCTTCAGTTACTTTGTTAAAAAAGCCTTCAACTGATATTTCTGAATTGATTTTGCTCAATCTGTGCATTGCCCTTGTTGCCTTGGGGTGTCCGATATCTTTTTCGTTAAACAGCATTTGCCTTTGCAGATTAGAAAGCTCGATCCGG
Organism: Candidatus Ozemibacter sp.; assembly: GCA_030446435.1. Classification (GTDB taxonomy): domain Bacteria; phylum Muiribacteriota; class Ozemobacteria; order Ozemobacterales; family Ozemobacteraceae; genus DYKG01. Next base: position 9,431 of record JASURT010000082.1, on the reverse strand, counting down.
TCCTGGTCTGCAATGATTATTTTGCCAATGCCGCTGCGGCAAAGAATGTTCGCCAGGTTTGAGCCTGTCGCTCCGGAACCGATAATTCCAACGCGGCTTTTTTGAAGCTTTCTTTGTCCGCTGATTCCGATTGGTTTAAAAAGAATCTGCTTTTCATATCGGGCAAATTCGTTCATGTTTAAATCAACCTTTCAATTGAATTGTGAACAGAAGAGGCAGGCCCAGATACTTTTGCGCTTTGGGAAATCTTTCTACGAATGGTTCGGTAATCTTGAATTCGCCCAGCTTAACAAACTCAAAGCCGCTCTCTCTGGCAGCGTTGAATACGTCAGAAATACTGTGCTCGAAACTTTGCGGCAGAATGTGTCTTGAAGTTTCATGATCGGTAAACCTCGCCGAAATGCCGACAAGAAAGCAGCTTGGGTGCAAACCGCTTATAAACACAGAAGAATTTTTTCCGGCTGCCTGGCGGATGTTGGTAAAAAACTGAGAAAAGCTTTTCACATGCTCTATAACCAATGTTGAAACAATAAGATCATACTTTGCATCGCCGACGGGGAAGGGCTTTAAAAGATCCGATTTAATCCAGGTGATCTTTTCTGCCTTCTTTTTCTCTCTGGCTTTTTCCAGCATTCCTTCAGAAAAATCAATCGCAGTGATTTGGGCGTCAGGATTTTGTTCGTGTAACCAGTATGACATACGGCCTGTGCCGCACCCTAAATCAAGGGCATTGGAAAATTCAACCCCGCAGATATCGGGCAGAAAATTCTCTTCTTCAAGTTTTATCAGAATGTTCAATTCTTCATCATACTTCTTCGACCAGAGATTGTAACCTTCTCTGGTATCAAGAACGAGAGGATCTACTGATAGATAAGGAGAGTTTTTTATAGCCATTTCAGACGATTAAAATATCTTCTTCATTTTCAATTTGAACGCACATGCCTTTTCTAAGCTTGCGACGCTTTCTTGATTCTGTTTCGCCGTCAACCTTTACCATGCCGTTTTCGACCATAAGTTTGGCCTGTCCGCCGGTTGGGGTAATTCCCAGGAGTTTGATCAATTTGATCAGTTCTATGTAATCACCTTCGAGTTCAAATCTGGTTGTCATTTTATTTTCCTGCTGCAGGTATTTCGGGTTTCTTTTCTTCGCTCTGAACCCCGATTTTTTTCATGATTTTCTGTAGAATCTGTGAGTTATAAACTTTCCACTTCATTTCTTTGAAATCTTTATCATCGCCGCCTGAAAGAAAACCGATCGGAATCTCAAAACCGCCTGCAGTCTTTTTCCCACCGCCAAAATGGCGGCCTGTCGGATCTTTACCGAAAACTTCCTTGAGAAATTCATCAGGGTCGACGGTAATCTTATTGGTTCGCATCGAGCCGGTTAGAGATTCACCATCACTGTCAGATGACAATACGCCGAAAACGATCGCAGTGTGAACATTTTCTTCGGTCAAAAGAAAGTCTGCGGCCTGGGGAATCGCATCGCGATCTTCGCTGCGCAGATAACCAATACCGGCAATAGAGTAACCCTCTTTGATGGTTCTGTTCATCAGCGATTTTTGAATGATTTCCATTGTCTGCTTTGATCTTGACTGGCTGGTAATCTCTGCGAGAAGGTCACTGTCGACAAACTTACTCAAAAAGGCCGCAGCCTGAAAGTCTTCGGGGCCGGCGGTGACGAAACCCACGGTGTCGGTCTTGATTCCATGCATTAAAGCTGTGGCAACCATAACATGTTCTTTTTTCTGCTTTTCTAAAAGCAAAAGCCCTTCGTCAAAGTAATCAGCATAAATTGTTGCAGTTGCGCCAACTTTACGAATGTCAGAAAATGCTGGTTTGAGCCTTTGTTGCCCCTCATGGTGGTCGACGACAACCAGCTCGGGAATTTGATTGGCTTCGATAGCGTCAACGATAGGGCCGGCAGTGGTCCCCTGATTGTCAACGAAAATACAGCCTTGATAGGGTGAAAGATCAAAATCGCTATCCCACTTTTTCAACTCGATATCGAGCAATTTAACCAGAGCGATGTTTTCAGGGTGACTGATCAGCCCGGCATAAATTATGTCAACTTCGATTCCAAAACTCTGGGCGATCAGTTTATGAGCAAACCCGGTAGAAATAGCATCAGGGTCAGGATAATTCTGAATCACCACAAGATGGCGCTGTCCTTTACATTCTTCAAGAAGCTTTTTTATTGCCAACATGCGGTTTTCTGACTGCGAAATTTCTTCGGTCCTGATAACACCCGGCTCTTCTTGCTGCTGCAGTTGATCTTTCATAAACTTATCCTTGAATTATATTTGCTGTAAATGATACCACAAAATCGAAAGATCGTAATCTGCCAAATATTCCCTGAAAATCAGGCGCTGTTTTCGACAAATTTTTGGGCAAAATTTAATAACTGTTTCAGGCCAGGGTTTTGATATATTGAAATAACCAGATAACAAAGTTTCAATAAAAGCTTCAGGGTCGAGAGAATTACAAAAATGACTGATTTTTATTCAAATCAAGGCAGAGTGGGCGGCGTAAAAGAAGAAATGATCGGGTTTTCAGCCTGGTTGATTCAGGCGGGTGTTTTTTTGATTGCTTCTACTTTTCGCTATAGTGGCGAAAAGGGTGGCACCTTGATGGAGGCAATGTTCGCCAGGCCACCAGTTTCGTGGCGTCCGGAATTCTTTGACCAGCCCTGGTTGCCATTTTTAATGGTTTCGTTGATATATTTAGCCTGTTACTTTGTCGTTTTACGCCAAAACAAGAACACAACCTGGCCTGATTTCACCCGAATCGCAACCCTGTGCGGTGTTGCCGTTTTTTCCTTATCAAGCTTCGCAACGCCACTTTACATTTCAATATTCATCTCAATTATAATCTGCGCTTTAGCAAGCAGTTTCATTGAAGGAAATTCAGACTCGGCCAGCAGCATCGCCTTGAGTGCCGCTGTTTTATTGGTCACAAGCGTTATTGCCGCTTTCATGCAAGTTCAGCGCTGGCCTTCAATAATTGAAATTCTTTTATTAATCGCATCAGCAGTCTGTGGCTTCTTTTCCACCTGGTCACCGGCCTTCTCTCAAAAAATTTCCAGATTGCTTTTACCAGGCTGGTTCGCATTTCTTATTGCCATGGCATGGGGCCTGACCGGCCCGGGCATTCCATCAATAAGATTGCTGGTAATGTTCGAACTATCGGCCGCCTTCTTAATCAGCCGCTACATTGGCTTAAATCTCTTAGCTCAATCAAGCTCTGCCAGCTCGGCCTGAACTTCTTCGGGAACAGGGATTTTTTCCATCGAGAAGCCGGTGTAGCCGTAAATGATTGAAATTACCGGGTTGATCAGGTTTAGAAATGCATAGGGAAGGTAGACGAAGGGGTGAATGCCAAGAGCGGTGGCCATGAATGCGCCACATGTGTTCCAGGGAACGAGTGGCGAAGTGATGGTGCCGAAATCTTCAAGGCAGCGAGAAAGGTTTTTCGGGTGAAGACCAAGATCGGGGTATATTTCACGATAAATTCTTCCGGGAATTACTACTGAAAGGTATTGATCACCGGCGGCGATATTGCAGAAAACACAGGTTAAAAAGGTTGAAAGAACGGTAGAGCCGGTGGTGCGCGCGTATTTTAAGATTCTTAAAGATATGCAATGAAGCATGCCTGAGCCTTCCATGACGCCACCGAGAGAAAGGGCAACCAGAATCAGAGACACCGTTCCCATCATGCTTTCAAGACCACCCCTGGTAAGCAGGTTGTCGATGGCTTCGATGCCGGTTTGCGATACGTAGCCGGTATGGGCGGCTTTTATAATTTCTGTCATGCCCGAACCTTGAAATACTGCCGCGAAAATGCCACCCAACAAAACCCCGCCAAATAGGCCGGGAAGGGCAGGGACCTTGAAAACAACCATTAAAATTACCAAAACCGGTGGAATCACAAGCCAGGGGCTAATGGTGAAATTCGTGCTCAGGGTGTTTAACAGATCGTTGATCGCAGAAACGTCAAGCTCTTTTCCCGCGTAATTCATGCCGAGCACAGCGAAAATCACACATGAAATCAGCATGCTGGGCCCTGTTGTGTAAGCCATGTGCCTAATGTGTTCGAAAAGAGTGGTACCTGCCATGGCCGGCGCCAGATTGGTGGTGTCTGACAAGGGTGACATTTTGTCACCAAAATAGGCTCCTGAAATTATGGCACCCGCGACCATATTTACTGGTATTCCAAGACCTGAACCAACACCGAGTAAAGCGATGCCCACTGTGCCTACCGTTGTCCATGAACTGCCGGTGGCAACCGAGACAATCGCGCAAATTATGCAGGTTGCGACTAAAAAGATGCCCGGAGAAATTATCTTAAGACCGTAAAAAATCATCGCCGGCACTATGCCGGCAAGAATCCAGACGCCGATGATACAGCCGATTATCATGAGAATAAGAATAGATTGCATGCCCATGCTGATGGTATTCAATATGCCGGATTCGAGATCGCTCCAGGATTGGCCTGACCAGACAGCAACCAAGGCTGCAAAGGCGGCGGTAACCATCAATGGAATATGTGGTGAACTGCCGAAATAAAGCAAACCACTTATTAAAGATGCGATCAGAAAAGCTATGACCAGCAAGGCTTTTCCAAATGAAATTTTTTCTGCAACTGCATTCATCAATTTGTCTCCCGCTTTTTACTAGAAAACAAGTTTATAACAGCCGGGAAAAATATGCAGCGCATTTCGCAAAAATGTATACAAATGCCTGAAAAAAGTCAGTTAAAGATTACTGTTTCTCGAAAGGCTCGATGTGTACAAGAACATCGACAATGCCGGGCCCGTCTTCGAGAAGATGACGTTTGGCATGGCCGGCAATTTCGTGTCCCTGGGCCACTGTAAGCTTGCCATCGACCTGAAGATGCAGATCGACTTGCAGCCCTGGCCCCTGAAACCTTGATCTCAATGCGTGAACTGACCTGACGCCCTCGACATCGAGAACTATCTTTTCGATAATCTTAAGTTCTTCTTCGGTTGCCCCTTGATCAGATAATTCCTTTAATGCAGGCTTAACAATACTTATTGCCGCCTGCATGATAAAAATGCCTACGGCAAAGGCTGCGAGCGGATCAAGAATTGCCCAGGCCGGGTTGTAAAGCGCAAAAGAAATGGCGATCGCAACCGCAATAGAAGAAAAAGAATCGGTTCGATGATGCCAGGCATTCGCTTTCATTGCCGGAGATTTAAGTCGTTCGGCGACGCGAATTGTCCAGTGATAGATGAATTCTTTTACGATAACTGAAATAATCGCAGCAAAAAGCGTAATTTTAAGCGGAACCACATATTGCCCGGTTTTGAACTTCTCAAGTGCTTGCCAGCACAATATGACTCCGGCGAGAAAAAGCACCGTACCAATGAGAACAGCGACGATGGTTTCTATTCGGCGATGTCCGTATGGGTGGCATTCATCTGGCGGCTGAGACCAGTATTTCAATCCAACCAATACGGCAATGTCGGTTGAACAATCTGTAAGACTGTGAACACCATCAGCGATTACAGACTGACTGTTGCCGATGTAACCAATAAAAATCTTGATTACGGTAAGAAAAATATTTATTACCATGCCGGCGATGGTAACAGTTCTGATTTCTCTGTTCTCTTCGGTTCTTACTTCAAGTGTCTTTTCCATTTTGAACCTCCTTTGAAACTGAAATCGATTTTAACACTTTAACCCGAACAAAACAATTTCAACTCTTATTTTAAATGTAAAATTGTTTCTACTGAATGAAATGCATGTTCAGGCTTTCTAAAGATGCAATGAGCGAAAAATGTAACTGTAGATTCCTTGAAGATGTTACAATTACCGCGAAAGAATTTCTGAAAGGTTTATTGATAATGGCAAATAGAGAATGTCTGGCTTGCAACAGACCGCTTGAAAGAATAGAAATGCAGGGGCAGACTGTCGACCGCTGCAACGGCTGCGAGGGCATTTTTTTCGACCAGGGCGAGCTTGAATCGGTAATTCATCTGGTTAATCTTTTTCAAAGCGTTACGATTGATGAAGAAGATATAGATTCGGTGCCGCAAAAAGAGCACGAAAGAATCGTCTACTGCCCTGAAGATCGCACAGAAATGAACCCTAAAGACATTATGGGGCTGACCATAGATATATGCCCCAAATGCAACGGTATCTGGCTCGACCGCGGTGAAATCGCCATATTAAAACTGGCCGAAAATCACATTCGCCAGAATCTCAGCCTGTACATCAGACTCGGAGAGTAATTTTGAAATTCATAAATAAAAAGATGCTTCTGGTAATAAATCGCATGTCAATAGAACTTGCCGGCGGAACCTGTGCTTCCGGAAACAATATTAGACCAGGAATGAATCTTGGTTTTGTCGAACAGATTTTTCACAATTCAGTTTTCGGACAACCGGTTTATCCTGACATTTTTCATCAGGCCGGGGCTTACATGTTTCATATCATCAAAAACCATGCATTTATTGATGGAAATAAAAGAACCGGGCTGGCAGCCGCCATCACTTTTCTCGGTATCAATGGGCATGTATTTTCACCGCTCGATGAAGACAGCGTTTTCGATTTTGTCGTTTCGGTAGCGGCAGGCGAAAACGAACCCGAAAAAACAATTCCGAGAATCGCTGCCTGGCTGAAGTCTTTAAGCCTGAGCTGAAATTATCTATTTGTTTGAATACCAGGCTGCATCGAGGCAGGCAAAAATATGCATGAGCCAGCCCAGTAAAAACAGCCAGAGAATTATGTCGACAATAAAATAAAAAGCGGCTGTAAAAGGTCTTCCCTGTATAAGCTGACCCAAACCCGGAATGAAAAAACTGCACAACGCAGCGATGACATTTCCTGCTGAACCTTGCTCTGCCATAGTACTCAACTCCAAATTTCGTAATTTCACCTAGAATAAACTTTTCTCATACACTTATACAAGAAAATATTAACCCGGTTCAATTTTTCTAAAAACTGGCATATACCTTTTCAGTATGCTAGAATCGCGGTAAATTATCGACTGCTATTCTATTTCATCAGAAGCTGAGGCATAAAATGAATACTGAAGAAACCAATAAAAACTCAAATTTTATTCGTGACATCATCGATGAAGATCTTAAATCAGGAAAGCACAGCGAGGTCGTTACCAGATTTCCTCCCGAACCGAATGGCTATCTGCATATCGGTCATGCCAAGTCAATCTGTCTGAACTTTGGCCTTGCCAAAACCTATAATGGACGTTGTCATCTTCGTTTTGACGATACCAACCCGACCAAAGAAGAACAGGAATACATCGATTCGATTAAAGAAGATGTCAGGTGGCTGGGTTTCGATTGGGGTGAAAACGAATTTTATGCTTCCGACTATTTCGAAACTCTTTATGAATGGGCTATTCTTCTTATAAAAGATGGTAAAGCCTATGTTGACGATCAAACCGCCGATGAAATCAGAGAAAATCGCGGAACTCTTACCGAACCTGGCAAAAATTCACCTTATCGAAATCGTTCAGTCGAAGAAAATCTCGATCTCTTCGAAAGAATGCGCAAAGGTGAATTCAAAACTGGAGAAAAGGTTCTGAGAGCCAAAATTGATATGGCGTCGCCGAACATGAACATGCGCGACCCGGTAATGTATAGAATTTTGCATGCTTCGCATCCAAGAACCGGTGATAAATGGTGTATTTATCCTATGTATGATTATACACACGGCCAGTCTGATGCTCTTGAAAAGATAACCCATTCAATCTGTACTCTTGAATTTCAGGATCACAGGCCATTATACGACTGGTTTGTCGAAAATCTTCCGGTGCCCGCAGTTCCCCATCAGTATGAATTCGCGCGCCTGAACCTTACTTATACCGTTATGTCAAAACGTAAGCTGCTCAAGCTGGTTAAAGAAAATCACGTCAATGGCTGGGACGACCCAAGAATGCCGACCATTTCGGGAATGCGTCGACGCGGTTATCCTGCTGAATCGATCAGGGATTTCTGCGAAAGAATCGGCGTAGCCAAAGCCAACAGCACCGTTGATTTTGCACTTCTTGAAAACTGCGTCAGAGAAAATCTCAACAAAAATGCGCTGAGATTCATGGCGATAACCCGTCCTCTGAAAGTCGTTCTGACTAATTACCCCGAAGATCAGGTCGAGTTTTTTGACGCCGACAACAATCCTGAAGATCCGAATGCCGGCACCAGAAAAGTTCCGTTTACCCGTGAGCTTTACATCGAGCAGGACGATTTCATGGAAAACCCGCCTAAAAAATATTTCCGACTGTTTCCGGGCAATGAAGTAAGATTGAAACATTCTTATTACATCACCTGTAACGAGGTAATAAAAAATGAAGATGGCAGCATTAAAGAACTTCATTGCACCTATGACCCCGAAAGTCGTGGTGGTTCTTCGCCTGATGGTAGAAGAGTAAAAGGCACACTGCATTGGGTTTCTGCCGCCAAAGGCGTTAAAGCCGAAATCAGAATGTATGACCATCTCTTCAACTCTTCAAATCCTGAAAAAGCTGAAGAAGGCAAAGATTTTCTCGACAATATCAACTCTCAGTCACTAGAAATTCTAGCTAATGCCATTATTGAGCCCGAGCTTTGTAATGTGGCGCCGGGAACGAAAATGCAGTTTCTTAGAATAGGCTATTTCGTTGCTGACTTGTCGCATACAAAAGAAAAACCTGTTTTCAACCGAACGGTCAGTCTTAAAGATGGTTGGGCAAGGGTTCAGCGTAATCAGTAAGCGTCTTTTATAAAACAAAGGCAACTATTAACCGGTCACAAGCCCATGCATACTATGGGTGACCTGGCCGGCAACAACCCGGTCGTTCGAGCATTTAATGGCTCTGCGAACGGGTTGTTGCTTTCTCTGGCTCTTTTTATCGACAGAGTTAAAAGGCTTTGCTATTATGTTTTCCAGATAAAACAACTGGTTTGAAAGGACGTATAAAATGTGTGGTGTAATCGGTTATATTTGTGAAAAGCACAGTCAAAATCTTGGACAAACCGCCTGCAAGCTTCTTCAGATGCTTGAATATCGTGGTTATGATTCGACCGGAGGCATTGTTCAGGACAATCAGGGCAATATTACACTGCGCAAAGATGTCGGAGCTCCGAGTAAGGTCGCTTATGATCTTGGTATCGATAAGCTCGAAGGACATATCTTCTGTGGCCAGGTAAGATGGGCGACCTTCGGGGTCGTAACTCAGGAAAATGCCCAACCCCACGAAGTAAAATGTAAAATTCATATTTATGGCGCCCACAATGGCAACATTACCAACTGTCACCAGCTCAAGGAGTGGTTGATTGCTCAGGGGCATGAGGTTAAAAGCGACAATGACGGCGAAATGCTGGTACATACCGTCGAACACTTTTTTGCCGAAGAACTGAAGTTTAAAGACGAGAAAAATGATGAAGTAAGACAAGAAGCCTTGAAAAATGC
>JASURT010000081.1 GCA_030446435.1 Candidatus Ozemibacter sp. | reverse complement strand
CAAAGCATCGAGGCTATGGGCATAAAGGTAACTGCTTTGCCCGGATTTACCAATAATGGTTCTTTTGGCTACAACTTTTTCAGAGTTCTCGTGTCGAACAAAAGCTCGGCCGAGAGAGAAATCAAGCTATACATGAAAACCAGATATTCGAGCAGTCTCGAATATGTGTCGCGATCTTTCAGGCTTGCCGTAGGTGAATCAAGAAACGAGGCATTGTTTTTTCCGCTGATGGACTTTTCTTCAGATGGTTTAAGAGTTGAAGTCGATGGTATACCCTTGCGAGACAAGCTTTTTTCTTACGTAAGTCTGTACCGAAACTATTACGGTAAAAAGCAGGTTCTTGTCGACAACCGACTTTCAAGAAAAGAATTTGACGCGGTTTTTGCCGGCTCTGGTGGTCATTCTTCAGGTGTTGAAATGAGTCAGTTTGAGGGAAGCAATTCTCAGCTCGATACCAACTGGCTTTCGTTTACCCAGTTCAATGCTCTGATTTTTTATGCTGATTCTATCGCTGAAATGAAAAGCCAGACTTTGAAAGCGATCTTTGACTATTTGCGGGCCGGTGGTTCGATGCTGGTTCTGGGAGATTTTTCCCCTCCTGACGATTTTGTTGAATATTCATTTAAAAATCCTGCAGGCCTGCCTGATTTTAAAGGATTTGCCGGTGGTTTTGGACGATTGTTCGTGGTTCCTGAAGAGATAATGAGCATTGTCAGTACAGCTACCGCCGACCCATTCCCCGATCTCTACCCAGACCCGCATGAAAGAATAAGCTTGCGTGGGCATTCGCCATTGCCATTCGCAGATTCTGAGCTTGAAACGGTTTCAGCTAAATGGCTCATGATCATTATTTATGCCTTTGCTTTTGTAATAGGGCCGGTTAATGTTTATGTGCTTCATAAGCTGAAAAGAAAAATCTGGGTATTCTGGACCGTGCCGGTCGCGTCTATTATGTGTTGTGGCATTATTCTCGGCTATTACATAGTATTCGAAAGTTCTACTTTAAAGGTTAAAAAGCGGTCTTTTACTCTTCTCGACGAAAAAAACAACCGGGCAATAACTATGGGTTGCATGTCGGTTTTTTCTTCGGCCTCACGGCCAGAGGGCTTTAAGTTCGGCTTTGATACCGAAATATTGCCCTTATTGCCCCGTTCTTATCGTAATAATGATGGGGGCAAGTTCATTCTGCTCGATGAAAACCAGAGTTTAACCGAAGGATGGATCAGGCCGAAAATTCCGAGATATCTGCATCTTCGCCGGGTAAATTATCGCCGTGAAAGACTTACCTTCGAAAAACAGAACGATGAACTTACGGTGATGAATGGGCTTGGGGCCGATGCCCAAAATATCTATTTCATGAATCACCAGGGTCGACTTTTCGAATGCGCAAATCTCAAGGCGGGGGCTAAAGGGCGCATGACCGAAGTTTTCGCCACCGCCGGTTCAAAAGCGAAATATTCCATTACGAAGGTTTTTGAACAGCAATGGTATGACCACTACGATAAAATCTATTCTTTACCGGGAAATTATCTGAATCCGGGCATGTATATCGCTCATCTCGAAAAAGCCTCGTTTTTTGAAAAGCAGCCATTTGAAAGAGATGATTCAGAAGAAGATTCTGTTGTAATCGGAATGATCAGTGATGGAGGCCCGAAATGGTTTTGAAAATAAGAAACCTTAGAAAGCATTTTGGTCCGACCGTGGCAGTGCAAAATCTTTCTTTTGATATCTGCGACGGCGATATAATAGGCTTTGTCGGCCCTAATGGCGCGGGTAAAACCACAACCCTGAGAATTCTTGCAACCCTCGACGAACCTACCTGCGGTGATATCGAGCTCGATGGCAATTCTATCATCGAAAAACCAGAAATTGGCCGTGAGGTCATTGGTTTTGTTCCTGATGGTTTACCGGTCCAAAGTGATATCAACGTTCATGAATACCTTGATTTCTTTGCCAGGGCTTATGGAATCAAATCTTCGCGTCGCGCAAAGCTGATTGAAGATCTTGAAGCTTTTACCAATCTCACCGATAAGCGCGAAAAGCTTCTTGGCTCTTTGTCTAAAGGTATGAAACAGCGAGTCAGCATTGCCCGCGCTTTAATTCACGACCCGAAATTCATTCTTATGGATGAGCCTGCCGCAGGTCTTGACCCCAGGGCCCGCATTGAATTGCGCGAACTATTAAGGGTTCTGGCACGACAGGGAAAGGGCATTCTTATTAGTTCGCACATTCTCAGCGAGCTTTCTGAAATCTGTACCTCGGCGGTAATTATTGAAAAGGGCGAATTGCTTAAATTTGGCTCTATAGATGAAATTACGACTCACGAAAGCCACGTTCGCAAACTGATTTTAAAAACAGTTTCAGGACTTGAAGAGCTGAGCCGGTTCATGATTCTTTACCCGGGTATTGAAAACCCGGTCGTTAACGGCAAATTTCTTGAAGTTGACTTTTCCGGCGATGACACTGAAGCTGCTGCGCTTCTGAAAGAACTGATAAACAAAGATCACAAGATAATCGAGTTCAGGTTCAAGCAGCAGAATCTTGAATCTGTATTCATGAATATTACGAAAGGTGAAGTTCAATGATTAATTTTGCGGGCATAGTTGAAAAAATCGACGATCGCTTGAATCCGATTATTGTCAAAGAGCTTCGCCAGGTTGTGCGCGGCAGGTTTTTCTGGGGCGTGCTTGTGCTCTTTCTTGGCTTTCAATGCGCGGTTCTAAGTCTTTCGATTGCTGATCGGGGCATGAGTAACAGCAGTGTTGGTGCTGATACACTTACCTTTCTTTTCGCCATTCTTTTTCTTGGCTGTTTTACGGTGATTCCGCTTTATTCTGGCTTCAGATTCGCCAAAGAGCGTGGCGAAAGCAGTGAAGAACTTTTGTTCATCACAACTATCACCCCACAATCAATCATCAGGGGTAAATTTGCTGCGAGCATGGCGTTCGTGCTTCTTATTTTCAGCGCCTTTGCTCCTTTTATGGCTATGACCTTCTTTCTCAGCGGCGTTGACATGCCAATGATGTTTCTTATTCTGTTTCTGGGTCTTTTGCTGTGTGGGGTAGCAACCATTCTGCAAATCGCCCTGGGAAGCCTGGCCAGAGATGTCAGTGCTTTCAATCTTCTTCGCGGCGTCGGGTTGTTCATTCAGGTTTCGATGTTTTTTACCCTGACTTCAATGGTCAGCGACATAATAAGATACGGTGCCAGCCGTATGTTTGGCCTGACCAATTTTCAGCTGGCCCTTACAACCACTGTGTTTTTCATTGTGGGTGCCGGGTATTTTCTTTATCTTGCCGCTGCAGCAGTGGTTTCACCGGCAGGCTCAAACCGAATGTACCCGGTTAGAAGATTCCTGACCCTCTTCTGGTTATTGAGTTTCGCTTTTACTGCTTACTGGGCCTACATAACCTCTGAGGTTCAGATTTTCTTTGCCTGGAGCTTCATATCGATTATAAGTTTGAACTTTATGCTGGTTGTATCGGTGTCAGAGCGCGATTATCTGACGCGAAGAGTCGCAAAAGAGATTCCAGACAACTTCTGGGGCAGTCGCTATGCGTTCTTTTTCTCAAGCGGTGCTGCGAACGGGTTGGTATGGTGTCTGGCCCTTATCGGCGGCACAATCGCCGCTATCACATTACTTGACCAGATAAACGCGTCTTACGCTTACAGCTCTTCAACTCTTTCCGAGTTTTATCAGTTCGCCTTTGGATTCTCGGCATATATTTTTGCTTACTCCCTGATTGCCTCTTTCATTCGCCGTGTTTTTCTCAGCGAATACATTTCAGTGCGAAATACCTGGGTCGTTGCTTTGATTGTCTGTGCCGTTTTTGCGCTTTTACCAATGTTTTTCGGAATTTTCGCCGGTTCCAATTCTGATGTTCTTATGATCGGAAACCCGTTTTCGATAGTCTCTCATCGTTCGAGAGATCTCGGCACAACCTTTGCCATTGCCATGTCGATTGTGGCTCTGGTTATAAACTTTCCGTGGCTGTTGCGGCAGATTAAAGAGTTTTTTGCCGCGAGTCAGGTTTTGTCACATGCAGAATCGCCTGCAGAATCGTTGGAAGAGAGTGAATAGACAAAAGTGAAAGAAGAAACACAAAAAGTCATCGAAGCAGCTGAACTCGCTGCCCAAAGATTCTATCTCAATGTTTCTTCGCGCTTTTCAGGGGCTTCTGCAGGCAATCGTTTCGGCAACAATACTGGTAATTCGCTTGAATACCTGGATCATCGCGAATATCAGCCCGGCGACGACATTCGACACGTAGACTGGAACGCCATGGCCAGGTCTGACCGCCTGACCGTAAAGCTTTTTCGCGAAGAAATATCGCCGCATCTTGACCTGATAATCGATGTTTCTGCATCTATGAATCTGGTGGCGAGCAAAAAGGCCGAAGCGCTCTGGGCAATGGCCACCATATTGAGAATCGCCGCTATCAATGCCGGTTATACCGTAACCTGCTGGCTGATTAAAGACCGTTGTCGCCGTATCGAGCCAGCCAACCTGCCAATTGTTCAATGGCCTGACTCTGACCTTGATTTCAGGGGCAATACCGGCCAGACAATAACTGCTTTTCCTGCCAAATTCAAAACCCAGGCCGTGCGAATTCTGATAAGTGACCTGTTCTGGGATACCGAACCAATGTCGGTTTTACAACAACTTTCTGACCGGGCCGCCCTTTTAACGGTTGTGCAGATTCTTGCCAGATCCGATGTAAATCCCTCTGTTGCCGGCAACGTAAGACTGATTGACGCCGAAACTAATCAGGCGGTCGAATTCATGGCTAACGCTTCTTTGATCGAAGCTTATCAGAAAAACTTTCAACGCCACCAGGAATACTGGAAACGTTGCTGTATAAAAACCGGAACTGTTTTCTCACATTGCATTGCCGAAGACTTCGTTGCTGATTTTGTTCCCGTCGAATTGCTTCGAAGCGAAATTCTCATGACCAGGAGCTGAAAACGTGCCTTTTTTCATGAATCCACTGGCTTTTTATGCAGCTTCCGCGCTTCTGGTGCTTGCCGGAATCTATCTTTTCAGACGCCGGTCCCGCGATGTAAAAGTTTCGACTCTGATGTTCTGGACACAGGTTAAAACCCCGGCCGAAGGCGGTCGAAAAATTACCATGCCCCAGACTCCCTTGATTCTTTTGATTGAATTGCTGATTCTTAGCCTGTTCATAGCCGCGGCTGCTGACCCAAGAGCCATTATCGGCGAAGAGCTGATGCCGCTGGTGGTTATACTCGACGATTCTTTCTCTATGACAGCTGGCGAAGAAAAGTCTGCCCACGATAAGGCTCTGACTTTTCTTGAATCCGAGGTGCTTTCAAGCAATTACTATCGAATCTCACTGATTCGGGCCGGAACCAGACCTGAATTTATCGGCCGCCGCGATATGAGACCCGCAGAAGCGCGGCAACTTATTACCAACTGGCGTTGTCAGTCACCCTCAGCCAACCTTGACGAGGCGATAAAGCTTGCTTCTGAAAGTTTTCAAAAGGGAACGAGAATTCTTGTTTTAACTGATGCCCAGGCAGCTTCGACCCTGGCCGAAAATATTTCCTGGCATGGTTTTGGTTCTTCATTGCCCAACCTGGCAATAACTGCCGCAAATCGTTATTCTCTCGGAAAAGTCGATCGTTGTTTCGTCGAATTTTCGAATTTTTCTGATGAACCGGCTGATTTGCAGGCAGATATAGTCGATATTAGCCGCAATTTAATCATTCAAAAACTCAATTTCAAAATGAGCCCTGATTCTGTGCGCCGGGTCAGATTTTCTTTGCCTTCAATCAACTCTGTTATAACCGCACAGATCAAGAATGATCCACATGTGTTCGATAACCAGGTCTGGTTAATGCCTGTCAGAAAACCAAAAGTAAGAGTTGCACTGAAGAATCTGACTTCACGACTCGATTTTTTAATGAAAAAAACAATAGATGCAGCCGAAAACGCAGTTCTGGCAAATGCCAATTCAGATATCCTGTTTTCACAGAATCCGGACCAGATGGCAGACAATTTCAATTCATGGAATTTCTATTTCAATGTCGGCTCACAGCCGGTTCTGGCGCGGGGCGTGATTACGGTTGCCAAAACGCATCCGGTTTGCGACGGGCTTCCGCAAACACGAGGCGCCTGGGCGATGAATTCTAAAACAGAGATGCCCGGTTTTCCGCTTTTATCGATCGGAAACCACACTCTTTTGAGCCTGTTTGATACCGAAGCGGGCCGAAGAGAATTCTACATGAATTTTGTTGCGGATTATTCTACGATTCAGCAAACCAGTTTCTGGCCGGTACTGTTCTGGAACCTTTTTGCCTGGAGGCAGAGTCTTAAACCCGGGCCTGCTGATTTCAATTTCAGAAGCGGCATGGAAGTCGCCGTAAATGCGCCTGAAGGTGAAATAGTGCTGACTCACCCAAACGGCAAGAAAGAGCAACTTCCGGCCTGGCAGGGAACCTGTTCCTTTGTTCCCGGAGAAACAGGCTTATACCAGATTACAGCCGAACAGGCTTCATGGACCGTCGCCGTAAATCTGGTTTCGCATCAGGAATCAAATCTGACCACGCGGGGGCAATTTACACCTCCAGACAACAGTCAGGTCGATCAGTTGATAAAACATTCATCTGATGTGCGCTGGTGGTTCATTATACCGGCCCTTCTTCTTTTAATCTTTCACCAGTGGCTTATAAGCCGAAGGAGGCAGCAATATGTTTACTGACCCCCATTGGCTTTTACTCATTCTTCCGGCTTTGTGGGTAATGTTTCGCATAAGAATGCCGGCCCGAAAAATTCTTTTGCTGCGACTGATCATTTTGATTCTTGTAATGTCAGCTCTTGCCGGCGCACAATTAAAGCTTCCCGGCCGCGATGGTATGATTCTCGTGGTTGCTGATCGCAGTTTGTCGATGCCCGCGAACTCTGATGAAAGAGTTAAAGAAACTCTTGAACTGCTTAAACGCCAGATGCCCCCCAATGCCAGACTTGGGCTTGTTTCTTTCGGCGCCAGAGCAAAAGTCGAAATGTCGCCGGCCCGCAGTTCTTTTTCAGGCTTTGCTTCTGAAATAGATAATGAAGCTTCTAATCTGGCAGATGCAATAGATAAGGCCTTATCTCTGATTCCCACCGAAACGTCGGGTCGGGTTATTTTGCTGAGCGACGGGCAATGGACCGGTGACGACCCGAGGCAAACGGCTTTCAAGGCATCCCGTCGCGGAATTCCCATTGATTACAGACTCGTAGGTAGGAATTCATTCAAGGATCTTGCGATAACAAGGTTTGAATTGCCCGGGCTGCTTAACCCCGGCGAATCTTTCGTCATTACCGCCGAAGTTTTTTCACCGATTGAACAGCAGGTGGCTTTTGAATTGAAGTGTGGCGATATAACCGTCAGTTCTTTTCAACGCAAGCTTTTTGTCGGGCGAAACAGCATAGTTTTTCGTCATGTCGCCCCTGAATCGTCGGTGGTCAAATATCGTCTGGCGGTTAAAAGCTCAGATACCGACCCGGTCCCCGAAAACAATGTTGCAGTCGCCATCGCTGAAATCGAGGGGAAAAAGCCCGTATTGCTTTTGTCTGAAAACCAATCACCATTTTTGCTGAATATTTTGAATAAAATTGGTCAGAAAGCAATTTTGATGCAGCCCAAAGAGGTTTCATGGAACATTGAATTCCTGGCCGGTTTTTCGGCGGTTATAATCGACAATGTGTCGGCAAATTCGGTTACTTCACACGGTATGAGGGTGCTTGCCGCCTGGAGCGAATATTTTGGCGGCGGTTTGTTGATGACCGGTGGCAAAAACTCGTATGGAACCGGTGGCTATTACCAGTCGCCCCTTGAACCGGTAATGCCGGTGTCGCTGATGCTGCGAAGTGAACACCGTAAGCTGTCTCTAGCTCTGGTCATAGTTCTTGACCGATCAGGTTCGATGGCGGCACCGGTTCGCGGCGACCGAACAAAAATGGATCTGGCCAATATAGCTGCGGCAAGCTCTCTTGACCTTCTGTCACCGATGGATGAATTCGGGTTGCTGGCCGTTGATACCAAAGCGCACGTCGTTGTTCCGTTGCAGGAACTTAAAGATAAAGAAATGTGGCGAAACAAGGTTCTGAGAGTTGAGTCTATGGGCGGCGGTATCTATGTTTTCGAGGGGCTTAGCAAAGCAGCGATGATGCTGGGTAACGCAAAATCGAAAACCAGACATATCATTTTATTTGCCGATGCCCAGGACTCAGAGCAGCCCGGCAGATACTGGGAACTACTCGAAAAAGTAACCAATGCCGGCATGACGGTCAGTGTAATCGGTCTTGGCACAGAGCAGGACGTTGATGCGAACCTGCTGCGCAAAATTGCGAAACACGGCAAGGGGCGAATCTTTTTTACCCGCGAGCCTGAAGAATTGCCGCGTCTTTTTTCGCAAGACACTTTTGTGGCGGCCCGAAGTACCTTCATCGATGAGCCGACTGGCATAAACACAAGCAGTTTGATGAGTAATTTTTTCGATGCTGAGTTGCAGTTTTCAGAAACGGTGGGTGGTTACAACCTGACTTATCTGAAACCCGGTGCTGCCACGCTTGTTCAGACAAGCGACGAAAACAACGCTCCATTGCTGGCAACCTGGCAAAATGGCCTGGGCCGAGTCGCGTGCTACATGGGAACCACTGCCGGAGAGACTGCTTTGCCATTTATCGGGCAAAAGGCGGCCGTCGATCTTTTTGCGGGTCTTTGTTCATGGGTTACTGCTGATAAACGGCAATTCATCGATAATATGCCCGTAACCCAGCAACTGGTCAAAGGTCGTTGGCAGGCAACTTTGCATCTTGATCCCGAACGCGAAAGAGAGATGTTCAAAGAGAACCCGGAGATAACGGTCTTGCGCTCATCCGGCGGCAAAGCTCCAGACAGAATAAGGCTGAAAATGAACTGGGAAACAGCCGACACACTTTCTGCCTCTCTGCAGCTGTCGGGCAATGATGCGATCGTCGCCCTTATCGATGCCGGCGAAAATAGAAAACTCAAACTTTACCCGGTTTGTCTGCCTTATTCTCAGGAATTCAGTTTGCTCGATGCAAATGAAGGTTCTGACAAGTTAAAAGAAATCGCCATGATTTCAAATGGGCGCGAATTGATCAATTTGAACGGAGTATGGGAGAACATGCCCGATACCGTTCAATATCAGTCGATTGCAGAACTTCTGCTTTTTATCGCTCTTGTACTTTTTGTTCTTGAAGTGGCCGAGCGCAGAACTGCGGTGCTTACAATTCTATACGAACGATTGGTCAGAATGATTCAGAGAAAACCGACTGAAAAACAAACGCTACAGGCGGTAATGTCTTCGGCTGAAAAAGGCGTCAAACTGGTTTCGCGACTTGATGAACCAGAAAAGGAAGTTGAAAAGTCCATTGTCGAACCCGAAGAAGAAGGCTTCTCGCAGGCTTTGCGAAAAGCCAAAACCAAAGCTGATAAACGAACGCAAAAATAGCTTTTGCTCAGCGATAAAAATCTATCCAGCTTACCTTGACCTGATGGCGAAAGAATCTGGTCAGGGCAGGGGTTGCGATGATTTCGAAACAGCTTTTATCAGGGTCTTTTCGAACTGATGCCCAGAATGGTGAACTAGAGTCTATCGCCACTTCTCCAGGTGAATTTTGAGTTGCCATGTGTTGTCTGATGCTGCCATCCTGTGAGCTTACCGAGATTCTTAGAACCAGTCGGCCCGTATCGAGCTGAAAATTTTCCAGCCCGGCAAGATGAAGTTTGAATACAAGCTTTCTTCCCGGTAAAAGATCTTTTGCTCTGAAACTGGCTCTGCCGATGCCTGTGGGACTTGAGATGTCGATTTCAGTGAACTCGGGTTCTTCCAGTGAGCTCAGTCGACGAAGAGTGATTTTTTCGCCCGGATTTTGTTTCGGGTCGTTTTGAGCAGAAACTGAGATACCTATCAAGGCTGCGAAAGCGATTCCCCACACCAGAAATTTTTTCATCTTACATCACCTTTAAAAGAATTCTGAAACCCATCAAAAAAGCTATGTCATTGCTAACGACTATTCTGAGCCGGTCGCCGGGATCTGTCAGGTAATCAAAGCCGGGGCCACCACATAATACCATACCGGCCATGCCTAAATTATTCTTCAAAAGCAAGGGTATTGACTCCCGGTTTTGCTTTTCAATGAATATTGAAACTTCAGCCTTGCCGGATCGCCCAAAATAGCCGTCTTTATTGTATTCGAGACTGGTGATATCCAGGTCGCCGATTGCCAGCTCGATTGATTCAATCGCTCGTTTGGCAGGAAGCTTTATTAGCAGGTCACCGTTGGTGTCGATCTGGTAGTTTTCACCCAGTCGTGAACCGGTTTCAAATTGATGTTCTTCGGGAAGATTTTCGATTGCTTTAATTCTTTGTTCATGCCCTTTGCCGAGAACCAATGCCCCGGGAAACCTTCCTGAAAGTCTGGGGCCGCCACCCAGAAGGGGAACAGGCCGGCCAAGGTCGGGACGACTGAACGAGGTATCAGGCGTAAAGATTTTTTCGATCGTTTCGCTGTTTTTTAAATCCGGCGCAAACATTATTTCGACCGCGTGAACGTTGGCAATGCATTTGTCCGGGTCGCCTTTTCCGACATTTGTGAGTCTGAAGCGGTCAGGTTCAATCTGGCCAAAAGTTCTCAGACAATTATGAAGAGTTTCATCTTCGGGATTATCTGCGGTTCTTACTTCTGAAAATTTGGCAAGGCTGCTTCTGTCGGCCCATTTGTGCCAGTATCCTGTTTTTTGATTCCGCGCTTCACAGAGTATATATGCCGCATTCGGGTCAAAAGCATCAAAATCATCAGGGTTTGCCGCGTAAATCGGGTCTTTTCGATGTTTCAAAATAATATGAAAAATAGACCGATTGCGAAAATTTTCAGGAATTGCAAACTCAAAACTGTGATTTTGCAGCAATTTTAGCCCGGCTTTCTTATCAAGATCATAACGAAGCGTCAGCCTGTTCAATTTTTCATAATCGGTGAACACTTTATTCGTTAAAGGGTCAGAGTCTTTCTGGCTAAGAAACACCAAACCCAGTTTATGAATTGAAGCCACCGCCAGTTCTGGGTTGCCTTCGGCCAGATTGAAGATTCTTACCCGGTCAGGGGCAAAATTTCCTACATGCTCGAGAAAGTTGTACAGAGTGTTCTTTTTTGGCTTTTCATCGGGTCGCATGGCGGATCTTTTTTTTGAACCGAACTGGTCTGCCCAAATTTTCCATTCGCCGGTCTGAAAATTTCTGAATGCCGTTTGAATCCAGGGATTATCGTTGTCCATGCCGTTTTCGTCAGGTTTGAAATAGACAAATTCTTTTCGATGGTGAATGTAAGCATAATCCGGAATTCGACCCTGAAAACTTTCGGGAATGATGAACTCGAAATACTGGCGGTTACGAAGTTGCAAACCCCGACCCCGACCAAGATTGAACTCTATACTATCATTGTCTTTAATTTCATATCTGGTAAAAATGGCCCTGCAGTTTTTGTCTTTTGCAACGTCGGTCTGAGCCGCTAAACCAGCAGAAAAAAGAATCAAAACCCAAAGAAATATCAAAATCTTTTTTTTCATGGCTGTTTACCCGATTCGATAGAATTTATGAAAGTAACGAAAGTTGCGTATTTTCTGATTTTATCAGGAGAATTCAGGCGACAGGCTTCAAGATAGTCGCACCAGAGTTCAAGCTTGCGTGAGTCAAGTCTGGCTCTATGTTTTGCATAAACTGTTGCAAAGAAGCTTTTGCCTTCTTTTTGAATCATTCTGGCAATTTTTTCGGCAAAAATGCTTTCCAGGGCAGGACTTTTCGCTTTTGCGGCCAGATCGAGAATTCTTGCCAGGCCTGGGTGAGTTTTATTCAGGTGCCACTTCAGCCATGCGATTCTAAAGCCCTTGTCAGTGGGCTCATTCGCTTCGATAAATAAGTCCTTGAAGCCGGTGGCACAGTTGTATTGCCAATGAAGGCCGGTGTTTCGATATGCCTGAATATATGCATTGATGTATTTGTGACTTGTGCCGGGCGGAACAATCATTCCGCAAAGCATCGAGCGCAAAGAAATACCATCTGCAACTCTGATTTCGTTGTTCACTATGTTGCCTTTAAAATCACGGTCGAACAGCCTGAAACCCGGTCGCAGATCTTCAGAATCATGTAAAAGGTTGTATTCGCAAAGCTTTTCTTCAATTTGACCTGTAATTTTATGACGAGCCTGTTGCGAAGCCCAGAGCGGCTGACGTGATTTATGCTTCGGGGCAGAAGAGGCTATCTGCTGAAAATCGTTGATGGCCTGAAGTCTTGCTTCGCCGGCCTGTTCCGGCTCGATACTGAAAGTCGGAAAAAGCTGCAGACGTTTGAAACCATAGACCCCTTTCGAAAAAATCAGGCGTGGTCCGGGCAAATTCTTTCTGGGCGCTCTCCAGGGGTCATCGAAGTAATTTATTCCCGGCCCGGCCGAAAGAAAAATCACCCCGTTCTGGCCGCTGCCGATATCGGTTTGATCGATGCGTGACCAGTTCAATTTTACCTGCCTGGGCACCATTTTCAGCTTCAATCTCTGATCTTGTGAAAGAAGAAAATCTTCATCTAAAATTTCGAAAAGCATATCTCTGTCGAGTTTTTCTTTTTTATCATGATCAGATACGTGCTTGTTCATCGTAAATTTGTGCAGTGGCCAGAAATGCGCCAGTTGCGAGATCTTCGCGATAGAAGCAGGCGTGAAAAAATGAACCGGCCCGAAATAGCTGTCTCTGAACAAGTAATATCGGTTCAAGGCCACGGCTTTTGCAAGTGCGGTTTTTTCAGATCCGATTGATTGCAGAATCTGGTTCAATAACTTCTGCGGTCGAGGAACTGTTGTTGAAAAACTGGCCTCAAAATAGCCCAGATCTGAAATAAAAGCCTGGTTTGGTTTTTCCTTGATGAAATGAGGCACATAAACCAGTTCTGCCTGTCCAATATTTAACCTGAACGCCGTGCCGTATTGATAAAGAGGCTCGTCGTTTTTTTTCTGTGGCGCAAACAAAGTTTTATCAAGCCTAAGAGAAGCCTTTTCTGAAAATGCTTCACAGACTTCAGGCAGATTGCCCCTGAAAACAAAGCGGTTTTCAGCCTGGTCAAAGCGAAGATAAGCCGCGAAATCAACCTTTTCTGGCCTGTTATGGAGAAAAACCGCACGCTCTTTGCCCGGGTTATCAATGAGTGATCGAAAAAACGCTTCGTCTAATTTCTGGGTAAACTGCCGGTCTAAATCTATGCTTTCGCCACACAGGCCGATTGCCAGAAAGAGAACCAGAACAAACACCAGTCTGACTTTTATAAAATTTTGCATAACTTAATTCTCCTGCATTCTTAAGTCTACATTTGCAGCAAAATTAAGTCCAGCCAACTTTGAAGCCCGAAAAATAGCGATGCTACTTGCGGCAAAATCTTCGGGCAGGTAATTGCAGAGCGTTCGCTGACGAAAGGCGGCCCTGACTCTCTGAACAACCTTCCATAAAAACGCCGTCGACCGTCAGGATGACGGGAGACCTCGACGGTCTCCATGGATGGAGACTCGTCGGGGTTTCG
>JASURT010000080.1 GCA_030446435.1 Candidatus Ozemibacter sp. | reverse complement strand
AGCCTTGAAAAAGCAGTAAAATCAACTTTCTTTCAAGGTCAGATAACGCTCGATGTTTGAATCAGGAACTACCAGTATCACAGCATTTCCTAAAATATCTTTAACTTTGTAACCACCAAGGGTTTCACCTATTCTAACGGTCTTCTCTTCGCCGTCATGCTTTACGATCGCTGAGCCACCGGCACCCGACGAAACGATTTTTATCAGCTCCATCAGGTTCGTTCCTTCCATGACCACAATGCCAACGTTGTTGATAACGGAACAATGATCGCTAAGCCAGATTTTGCCATCTTTGGGGTGACTGCAGGTTATGCCGATCGAAACCAGAATTCTCTTTTTGTGTTCTTCGTATTTGTCACCTGCTTTGGTAACGTAAACCCCTCTTAGTTCGTCAATCTCGTAGTATTCAATATCTACTTCTCTTACATCATCGATGATAAGTTTGTCAGTTTTAACCGGAATACTTTTGCTGAAAGACTTATCAAGGCCAAAAGCCCGGTCGGGGTCAGATTTGGTTGAATAGGTTTCTTCGCGTTCGATCAGATGCAGACTGCCAAGCCCGCTGGAATTGTAATGTCTTGCAGGCTTGAGAACGAGTTCGACCCAGGTTATTGTGCCTTCTTCGTAACCTTCAGAAGTGTCACGTTCAGGGGTGCAGATCGGAAAATACATGATACTCTGTTCGTTAAAATTGGGCGCGATACCGCCGCCATCAGTTATTATCGCGTGCATATCGAAAGAATCGTCAGGGTTAACCTGCAGCTTTCTCAGTCTGCCCGTGAAATCGTATTCACGCTTTTCTTTGAATGAGATAACTTTCTGAACATCACCGCCACCAGAAGACTTTTTGATTATTGTGGAAGGATAGCTGGTCATTTTCAGCTTCATGCTCAGTGCTCTGGTGCCATTTCGAAGTTGAGTGATCGCCTGTTGAATCCAGAAACCTTTTTCGGTCTCTTTTCGAGAATAGCTCATGATTCCATAACCTGAGCCGAACAATAGACTCATCATTAGAACGGCAAGCAGAATTTCGATGAGCGTGACCGCCGACCGGTTCGAAAACCGGGATGGTCTGGCATAGCCGTTTTTGCCGCCCTTTTTCACTCGATACCTCCGGTGTATCTTGAAACTATTACCACCTCTTCAAGCTCATCAGAAAAGGTTTTGTTTTTTCCTCCATCGATTTCTGATTTGACCAGAATTTTGTAACCATCCTGGGTCATTTTCATCAGATCGTGCGAACCGTGCAACTGAAGATCTTCAACCCAATATTTGCCGCCATAGGGAAAAACATTGTCAGGCGCTTTGTTAGCCTTAAAAAGATCGTATGTCTTCTTTTCCTGGCTGAAAACGCCCATGGCTAACGGAGGATACTGAGACGAATCGATATATCGGTATGGGTTTCCGCTTCCGCCCAGAACGAAAAACTCGTAGGTCTCTTTGGGTAGAAGCCTTAGCTGTAGCTTTGCGTGCTGCATCGCCGAATGAGCAAGATAATAGGCCTGCATCTGATAAAGCGTTTGTTTGTTCTGAAAAGCCAGATTGGTATTGGATGAAGCCATGAAAAACAGAATAATGGCAATAGAAAAAGCAAAAAACAATACCACAACTATCGCGATTCCTTTTCTGTCTTTCATATCAACCTTCCAGTTTTGATTTGAAGCCCACCAGAAAAATGCTTTTGGCATTCGGGTCATCATTGGGGTCTTTACCTTTATGATTTGACCATTTAAGCTGCACGACAATTTTTTTGATGAGATTATATTTGTCGTCGGCATCTTTGGGAGCAAGCTCGTTGATATTGAATATCTGCATACCTTTACCGGGAACTTCTATTGAAAAAAGAACAGGATTAGCTGAAGTCGAGTCATAATCGAGGTCGACAACCTTCACCCTGGCCCGATAACTGAACCCTTTGCGGCATTCAAAAATTCCATCGCCAATATAAGAGTTGGCAGATGGGCCGGCGCAACCGTCGCCGAACATTCGTGGTACAACCTTGCTCAAAAAAGCGTTCACCCCTGCAACATCGTCAGGATCTTTGAATCTGCAAGGGTTGCCTTCTCTTATGCAACGCCAGGGAATCTGAAACATCATTGTATCCATGATGAATTTGGCGCGCGAAATTGCAATGGTCTCACTGTAAAACTTTTCGGTATCTTTTACAGCGCCGGTCAAAAACATGAAAATGGGCAAGAACACAAGCCCCAGAATCAAAAAAGCCAGCATAACCTCGACAAAGGTTATACCTGTTTTTGCGGTTCTTGATTTGGCAAGCTTATTCATGTTCTGACCCTGATTAAGAATAACATAAAATTTATTTCAGGCCACAAAAATATAAAAGCCAGGAAAAGAGTTTTGCTCCTTCCCTGGCTTTAAATCACACTTTTTTATTCAACCTTCAGGGGAACGAAGATAACCTGGCGGTTGCCGGCCTCGTCTGAGGCATCAACATAAAAATAAGGTTCGTCTGGAAGATTGATATCAGACAACTTGATTTCTGAAGCGTTTACCGGTCCAACCGGGGCTGGTTCGCCGCCGGCACCATTACAAATACCATACTTCAATTTGGCATTATCAAGCTTATAATTGTCACCACCAACAACCTTGATGTTTATTTCAGAGTCTGCATTCACATGAATAGCAGCCTGATCAGGGGTAACAATCATGTTCGCGCCAAGCTCAAGAGCCTGAACCGCAAGAACCTCGTCGGGGTCCTGATTTACGAGACCACCGCTAAGGTAAACATCAGCAAGCTTGGGAAGCGGATACTTGTTGGGCGGATTTTCAACCGACCAGAAAATACCGGATTTTCCGTTTTTAACCGAAACCTCGAGACCACAGGTCGGAGGAGTAATATCAAGCACTCTTACGCCCTTTGCGCCACTCGAGTTAGCATAGGTTACTTTGGTTCTTCCAGGTTCGGGAAGATCATAACGCATTCTTCTACCGATATAGCATGTAATTGCGCCTTTTCCGGTTGGCATTAACGGAGTAACGATCATCTGATTCAACGCCACCTGATGCGTAGTCGAAGCCATGAAATTTTTGTTTTTCTCCCAGTCGATGAAATACCACGATGGCGAGGGATTGGTCTCCCATCTGGGGTTTGGAATTTCCTGGCCCTTGTATTCTGCAGGAGGCTCGGGATCAAAGATGGTCGACTCGCAAAGAAGAGTAACCGGAATATCTTCTGTCAGGGTAGCCGGCACAGCTTCGCCATTTTCGGCATAAATCTTGAGAGGTATTACCGGGCTGATATCTTTGGGTATCGGACTGATTTCTACTCCCTTCAGCCATGGTGCTTCCTCAGCAGAGAACCCGCCATAGGCGGGCTCTTCAGCTGACAAAGCGCTTGTTACAAGAATTAACAGTGCAGTGATCAACAAAGAACGATTCATTTTCATACGATTTCTAATACCCTCTACTGATTATTGATTTCTTCCGCCTTCGAAAGAGGCCTGAGTATCTACGACAAAAAGAGGCATTCTGACTGTGGTAAGATTGCCTTCTTTATCAACAGCTTTTGCAACGAAATAATATTCAGGCTGATCTTCATATTTTTCTCGAGGATAGTTAGGAATGCGGAAAAGATAAGCATTTTCGTCTTTTTCGACATCTTTGCCGTCGGCATATTCGATTTTACAGGCCACATCGGCGACCGAGCCACGATTGTTGCCGTTATCAATAGACATGGCCGCGAAAATGAAAGGTACGTTTCTTCTTACAAAAACGCCTTTAAGCGATTTATCTTCGCCACCGGCAATATGCACCTGGCTTTTGTAATCATCAGCATTTGGTTCAGACTTGGCGACACCGCTTTCAAACTTGGGCGCGCCTCTTTCGTTGAAAAGAGGACCGGCAATTGAAAGTCTGGCAGTTTTTTTCCAGGGTTCAATGTTTCTTTCGTCTTCAGTTCCTTCGTCAATGAATAGGTAACTGGCTTCTTCATAGTCTTCAGCTTTGGTAGAGAAAGGTCTACCAAGATTGGCGATGATTTTGGCGGTCATTTTTGACTTCAGTTCTTCTTCGGTTTCAGCCATGTCGACTTTACCGGCGCCTTCCTGAAAAGCTACCCACATGTCAGGAGAAGTACAATCATGAACCAGTACACCCATGTTCTGCTCAGCGGTGACTTCTTTGCTTTCGCCACCACCAGCTGCTTCACCATCTTCGCCTACCAGGGCAACGTCATCTTCAGAACCGCCACCAGCTGCACCGCCGTCTTCATCTTCACTGGTGTCGCCAATTGCATCTTCAGCTCCGCCAGAGCCTTCGGCAACTTGTCTTGCACCATGGTTACCAATCTGGTATTCGCCTGGAGCATAAAATTTACCGCCATCGGCAGCCATGTTTGTATTCTGCGAGCTGAGAGTTTTGAAGTTTCCATCAGCATCTTTAACTTTGGTTTCCCAGGTGATGTTGGGGTCGCCTTCAAATTTAGCGTCTTCAGCCAAAGCAGAAGCTTCGGGGTTATAAATCAGAGAATGTTCCTGCTTTTCATAATAAACGTCTTCGAGACAATGAACCAGACCGCTGTCGGGATCTCCACCTCTGAAGTTTTCGGGAAGAACATAGGGGTTGTTTTTCATGCCCAGAGTCATGTCAGTTGAATCTGGAACAGTGCTTTCGCTTTCTTCCTGGGCAGCAGCATCACCTGTTTCAGCCTCAGCGGCTATGACTGGCCAAACCGCAACACACACGTAAAGAACAGCCACAAGCAACAAGAACCTGTTCATAAACTTCATAATCTCTCCTCCATTGTCTCTTAAAGATTTTCTGCCTTCAACAAGTATTACGAATTAATAATACAAAACGTTTCAACTTTTTTTTCTCTATACCTAAGATTATACTGAAATAATTTTGTATTACCAACTAACACCAACGAATTTTTATCGTTGGCCAATAATTATGGTACATTCTACTAAATTGCAGCAGCACTTTTCTACACTTTATGAGCAAAATTAATCCAGTTTCATTCACTAGCGCCTATTCTTTCGGCCAGGGCTGTGTACACCCGGCCGAAATGGCTGCAACATTGAAGAATTGTGGCTTTACATGCCTTCCACTCACCGACAATCTTTCTTCTGCCGGTTTGGTTGAAGGTATAAAGGCAGCAAAAGAACAAAATCTCGTTCTGCTTTACGGCCAGCAAATCTGCTGTTTCTCAGATTTTTTTCTACTCTACCCTGACGAAGAAAGCGCTTTCGTCTGGTTGCATCGTCTCTGTTCAAAAATCCTCGAAAGTCCGGCTGAAGAGCCGATAGATCAAAGGCTTATCAAAGTTTTGATCAATCTTCCGCCCGCAGGTGAAGGTAGAGTAATTTTTTCAGGCAAAGAAGAAAAAATTGTTTTTGAAATATTTCAAAATTCTGCCTGGAAATGTTTTTTTAAAGCCCCGCAAACCCTTGCACGCATTGAGCACAGAAGAATCGGGCAACTTGCTCAAACATTTAATTTTCAGTTCATCTTCGCTCCCCATCTAAAAATCTGTAGCCGGCGCGACAATGACAGACTCAGGTTGCTCAGGGCAATATCGACTCAGAGCCTTCTCGATGAAGTTGAACCGCCGGGGTTTAGCACCCCACAATCAATAGACGGGGGCATCTGGCCCACAGATCTTTACCCGAAAGCCACGCAAATCAATCGCGAATTTTGCCTTAAGCCAAGCTGGGTGCCCCAGACAGACGTTTTGCATATGCCGCAGGTAAACAATTCCAAAAATGATTCAGAAAAAATTCTACGCCAGATATGCCTGCATCACCTTAATAAGAAATACCCGACCATTGATCAGCGAATTAAGCAAAGATTTGAATTCGAACTTAAAACCATCAATGATCTTGGTTTCAACGACTATTTTCTGCTTGTGAACGAAATTACCCTGAAAGCCAGAGAACTCGGGGTAAGAGTTTTGGGAAGAGGTTCTGCAGCCAACAGTCTTATCAGTTACATTCTTGACTTCACGCAGGTAGACCCGATCGAGCACAACCTTTATTTTGAAAGGTTTCTGAACCCTTTTCGCAAAAGCCCGCCAGATATTGACCTTGATTTTTCATGGAAAATTCGCGATCAGATTTACGAATTTCTAAAATCCCGGTGGGGCCATGAAAAGGTTGCTCTTATCTCGACACATATCAGCTACAACGGCCGTTCAGCCCTTAGAGAAACAGGTAAAGCCCTCGGAGTTAGCAATGAAGAGTTGAATTACCTCTCCTCATTAATCGGCTATCAGAGTCTTCGCAAATTTCTTGCAAATCCTCTGGCCAACGCCAGGTTCAAGCCAGACCTGGGCAGACTTGAGCAGCATCGCAAACTGCTTTTTATGGCGGCCTCTATTGAAGGTTTGCCCGCACATTTTTCAATTCATGCCGGTGGTGTGGTCATTGCACCTGACAGTCTTTATAACTATACAATC
The DNA here is from genome assembly GCA_030446435.1 of Candidatus Ozemibacter sp. GTDB lineage: Bacteria > Muiribacteriota > Ozemobacteria > Ozemobacterales > Ozemobacteraceae > DYKG01. The sequence goes on along the minus strand of JASURT010000080.1, from coordinate 7,468 downwards.
ATCCAGCCTTCAAGCAAGGTTCTGCCCATTACTCAGACAGAAATGAGAGCCTGCGAAAAACTGGGGCTGGTTAAGCTCGACCTTCTATCGCAACGCGCACTTGGTGTGTTCGCAGACGTTTCGCGCTTTCTCGAACCCGAAATCAAAATTCCCCATGACCCGGTGCAAATTGAACGAGACCCAGCAGTAACAAAGGCGTTAAGTCAGGGCAAAACTCTTGGAGTGTTTTATGTTGAATCACCCGGAATGCGCGGTTTGCTCGCAAAAATGCAGTGCCGCACCTTTGCCGAACTTGTAGCCGCAAGCTCGATTATCAGACCGGGAGTAGCCGAAAGCGGAATGATGCAGGAGTATCTCAGGCGACATCTTAATCCCAAAGCCTGGAAGCCGATTCACCCTGTAATGGGCGAGATTCTCGCTGAAACCTACGGAATAATGGTCTATCAGGAAGATGTAATGAAAGTTGCTCATCACATTGCAGGCTTCAGTCTTGCCGATGCTGACGTTCTTCGTCGGGCCATGAGTGGCAAAGAGCGCAGCACAAACCAGATGCAGCTTGCAAGAAGTCAGTTTCTCGCCGGAGCAGAGAAAAAAAGCATCGAACCAAGAATCGCCGCTGAAATCTGGCGCCAGATAAGCAGCTTTTGCGGCTATGCTTTTTGCAAAGCCCACAGCGCCTCTTATGCCATTTTGTCTTTGCAACTTCTCTGGGTTAAAGTTCATCATCCCAGATTGTTTTATGCCGCAGTTCTTAACAATCGCGGCGGCTTTTACGGGCCTCAGGCCTATATTTCAGAAGCAATACGCAATGGAATAAAAATCCTGCCTCCTGACGTTAATCTAAGCGTCGAAGATTTTTCATTACAGGATTCTGCTTTGTTAACCGGACTTTCTTTCATTACTGATGTGAAAGCCTCGACGATAAAAAAAATAATCGATGAAAGAAGCAAAGCAAAGTTTACCAGTCTCGAAGATTTCATCTATCGGATCAAGCCTGCCGATGACGAATGGGAAAGCCTGGTCTGCAGCCAAAGTCTTTCTAAATTCGGTTCACAAGCTCATTGTCGCTGGAGCCGCAAACTTTTCGACGGCTCGGGGCTTTTGCTGAATGACAGCTTCAAACTTCCAGATCAGTTCCTGCAAAAGGAAAACAGACAAACCCTTATTGAAAACGAGCTTAAAGCTTTGGGCTTTGCCGTATCAGGGCACCCGACCGAGATATTTGCCTTACCCGGCAATATGGTTTCATCAAAGCACACAGCCGGCCAGCTTAACCGAAAAATAACCGTATCAGGTTTGCTTATTGCTGCCAAATCAGTAACAACCTCAAAAGGTGAAAGGATGAAATTTTTGACCCTTGAAGACAGTGATGGCCTGATTGAAACTGTTTTTTTCCCGAAATACTGGAAAAGCAACGCGATTTCGCTGGATAAAGCAGCGGTCTTATCAGTAAGCGGACTGGTTAAATCAGACTCAGGGCAGATAGTAGTTCATGGTCATCGACTAAAAACCCTTGAAAAAAGAAGATAAACAGCTTGTCCTCAGGGTGAGAATCTACACCTTGACTTGTGCATAAAAGTTACAGTATTATTTGCCAGCTTTACAAGATTAAAGGAGTCACATGAAAGCGCAAAGAAAAGCAGTTGTTCTCGGCACAGGCTTTAATGTGCCGGACAATGTTGTCACCAATGACGACCTCGCCAAAATAGTTGACACTTCTGATGAATGGATTCGCTCTAGAACCGGTATCGTTGAAAGACGACAGATTCCTGATGACGATTCTCTTTTTCAGCTTTCGCTTCCAGCGGCGCGCCAGGCAATTGAAAATGCCGGCATTACCCCCGAAGACATCGATCTGATAATCTTTTCGACCTTTACCCCCGATTATCAGGTTCCGGCAACCGCCTGTATGGTTCAGGCAGCTCTTGGCTGCACAAAAGCCGGCGCCTTCGATCTTCAGGCCGCCTGCACCGGTTTTATTTACGGTTCTTCAATTGCGTGTCAGTTCATTGCCACCGGCACTTACAAGCACGTTCTCGTAATTGGCGGCGATGTTACAACCCGCATTTCAGACTTCACCGATAGAAATTCATGCGTTTTGTTCGGAGACGGTGTTGGAGCTGCAGTCTATGGCCCGGGCGACAATGATGATGAAGGCGTTTTCGACAACCTTCTGGGCGCAATCGGAAGCGGTGCCGAATACATTATGATAAAAAATGGCGGCTCGATGCATCGACCAACGGTCGAAGCCATTCAGAACCGAGAGCATTACCTGACCATCAACGGAAAAGAAGTATTCAAATTCTCGACCAAAATTGTCGGTGATATGATCGAAGAAGTACTTACCCGCAACAATCTGACCCTCGATGATGTTGCCATGATCATTCCTCACCAGGCAAACATCAGAATCATTGAATCTGCCGCAAAAAGATTCAAATGCCCTATTGAAAAGTTCTATGTAAACATAGACAGATACGGTAACACTGTCGCAGCCACCATACCCATCGCCATGCACGAAGCCCTTAAGGAAGGCAAGATAAAGAAAGGCGACATCGTTTTGCTGGTTGGCTTCGGTGGAGGCCTAACCTATGGAATCATTCCAATTAAATGGGGCAGCTATACCAACCCAAAAGTCTGATTATCTGAAATAAAAAAGGGCTGTCACAGAACCGCGACAGCCCTTTTTCATTTATTGTTTAATCTTCAAGACTTAAACCAAATGGCTTTATGGCTTCTTCAAGCACACCATGCAGATGTGCAATGAGAATTCCGTAATTGGTTATGGGAACATTTGCTTGCTGACAAGCTTCGATGCGGCTCAAGATAGCTTTTCGGTTAGTCATGCATCCGCCGCATTGAACTACCAGACCAAAATCCTTGAGGTTTTCAGGAAAATTCACGCCCTGGCAAAATTCGAATTCAAAACCCGGCCCATAATTCTGCCTGACCCATCTTGGAATTTTGACTCTGCCGATATCATCAGCCATCTGATGGTGAGTACATGATTCGGCTATGAGAATTTTTCCTTTGTCGCCCATTCGTTCAAGGGCTTTTACGCCATCTACATAGGCATCGAGATCACCTTTATATCTTGCAAAAATTACGGAAAAGCTGGTGAACGGCACTCCTGAAGGCACATCGGCAGCAACTTTCTGAAAAGCCTGCGAATCGGTAATTACCAATGCCGGAGGTTCTTTAAGAGAATCGATAGCGCCGCGCAATTCTCTTTCTTTGGCTACAACCGCAATCGCATCGGTGTCGAGAAGATCTCTTATGGTCTGAACCTGTGGCAGAATCAAACGACCTTTCGGGGCCGCAAGATCTATGGGAACAACGAGAACGACAACCTGTCCGGGCCGAACGATATCACCAATTATCGTGCCTGAGTCAAAGTCTTTGAGAGATTTTTGAATTTTTTCGGCTTTGAGCCATTTTATGTCTTTACCCGAGGTTGCACTTACCGAAGCGTATTCTACTCCGAGTTCAGCCAACTGCGCCTTTAAACTTTCGGGTATCTCTTTTTCTTCACACTTGTTTACGACGGCAAAAAATTTGACACGATTTCCCTGAAGAAGTTTGAAAAGTTCAATTTCTGAATTATCGAGGGTTTCGACCGGCTCAAGTACTACCAAAGCAAGGTCGGTCTTTTTTAATACCTGAAGGCTGGCATCTACCCGCATTTTACCAAGATCGCCAACATCATCCAGCCCGGCAGTATCTATCAACACAACCGGCCCAAACGGCAGAAGTTCCATGTTCTTGTATACAGGATCGGTGGTGGTTCCGGCCGTATTTGAGACCAGAGCTATATTCTGGTCTACCAATGCGTTTATGAGTGAAGATTTTCCGACATTACGGCGACCGAACAATGCAATATGAGGTCTGATGCCTCTGGGCGCACTTTGCATTTCTTAGTCCTTCCTTATTTTAAGACAAGTATAATCATGCTATGATTAAGAGCACTTTATAATCTTATACCTTTTCCGGTCGATTTCCAGAAGTTTTAACGATGAAAAAACCTGAAAAAAAGTTTTCGCGAAAAAATTTCTTCAAAAGCATCGTCGATGGTTTTGCCGGCTTTGTTGATGAAATCATGGGCGACGAACTCGATGATTTCCAGAAAAAGTTTCCCGACCTGATTCGGCCACCAGGAGTGGTTCACGAGGACAATTTTTTAAAACTCTGCATTAAATGTGGAAAATGCATTAGAGCTTGTCCTTTTCTCGCCTTACAGCCAGTTATTCATGCAAATGAGTTTGATCGCGGAACCCCCTGCCTTAGGGTTGGCACCTCGTTTTGTCGGTTCTGTGAGGGCTTTCCCTGCATCGAAGCCTGCCCGACCGGGGCTTTGACAAAAGATGGAAATTGCAAAAAAATTGCCACCGCCGAAGCAATCAAAGAAAAATGCCTGCGCAGCAATGGAATAGACTGCACAGCCTGTGAGCAAATCTGCGCCAGAACCTGGAAAGCCATAAGCTATAATCAGCACAATCAGCCCCCGATCATCAACAACAAGATTTGCACAGGCTGCGGCGCCTGCATTACCGTTTGCCCGGTTTCACCAGACCCAGCCCTTAAACTCAGGTGTGGCTAGTTTTTTTGTGTCTTTTGGCAACCTTGCAATACTTCAGGGCATGCGAAACTATTTTCTTTCGTGCTTCTTCCGATATTTCACCCTTGATTTTGCCGGGTATTCCTACCACCAGCGAACCGGCAGGAACGATCTGGTTCTCTTTCACGACCGCACCCGCGCCTATTATACAGCCGTCGCCAATAACCGCTCCCGAAAGAATTATTGCGCCCATTCCAATAAGACAATCATCGCCGATTGTGCAGGCATGAATCAAAGCCCGGTGCCCCAAAGTTACATTTTTGCCTATCTTCGTGTAGCCGTTTTCACCATTTTCATCCGGAAAATCTACGTGAATTACCGATGATTCCTGGACATTTGTGTTTTCGCCAATTTCTATCCAGTTAATATCTCCGCGAATCATCGAACCATACCAGACGCTAACATTTTCGCCCATTTTTACACGACCGATAACCTCGGTGCTTTCAGCGATGAAACAAGAATCGGGAACTTCGGGATAAAAGTTTTCAAAATTTCTCAGCATTCTAACTTCCTACACAGATTTATTTTTTTTCAGATCTCGAATCGATATGGCACGACCACGATAAAACCAAGCCTTTAACCTTATCAGGTTCTACACAGATCTTTAAAATTTTACCGGTTTATGTTATAATAAATCCGTTATGAAGTTAAAGCAGATTTTTGCCGATAGAAGAATTGGATATGCAATCTGAAAACTTCTGGAACAAAAACAACGGGCAAAAACACTTCGATGAAGCTTTATTACTCGAAGCTGAAGGAAAAACCAGCGAAGCGGTAAAAGCTTATCAGAAAGCTGTTGAATGCTATCCTCGTCATGGTCAGGCTCAGTATAATCTGGGCATAGCTCTTGCTACCATCGGCAGGATAGATCAGGCAATCAGGGCCTGGCAACGAGCGATCTGGATAGACGCTTCTTTTCGCCAGGAACTGGCGAACGCCTTCGGAATCGATGATGAGCTTGGCGAAGAAGTTATTTGCGAGCCGGACGTAACCTGTTATGCTCGCGCAGCCTGAAAAGGAGTTTATATGACATACTGCTGGGAAATTTTTCAAAATTCAAAATGTGAAACCTGTCAGCATTTTCAGGATTTTCAAAACGGCACTCTTGATCTTGAAAAAGTAAAAGACGTTGTCGTAGTCGACGAAGACTAAAAGAAAAAACCGGGACCAATCATCCCAAAAGAAAAACCGGCTCTTCGCCTTTTAATAGAGGTTCAGTAGCCGGTTTTTTTTTCAGCTGTTCAAATTATTTCTTCGCATAACCCATGGCCTGAAAACCTTGTCGAGCAAAGAAAATTTTGTAAAATATTTTTGATTCAGATCCTCTGCCGAAGGCTCCCAGGCCTTAACCTCTTTTGCCGGTGCTTCAAGCATCAGAATTTTCGCATTCTGGCGCTGTAACAATAATGTTTGCTCTGAATAAGCCTTTTGCAGCGAACCAATTTTATTTTCAAGCGCTTCCATTTTTCTTGCCATATTTTTCAATAAAGCCTGATTTGCGGCAAGAACCTGGCCAATGTCTATAGCCACGTCACATGAAGGAGCATGAACATCAAGATCTTTTGAAGAATCTGCAAATTGTTCTTCACTAAGGTTTTCTTTCTCGTTCAATCGTATTTCTACTTTCATGTTTTCCGCTCCTTGCCTGATGCAATTTCCCGACTAATATCGGCAGCATTCTTAAATTTCTTAACCGGTATTGCCCACTCGCAAACTTCGGCGATTGTTTGGTTCAGTTGTCTATCTAAGATACTTTGTGCTATAAATTTTTTATGAGCGGAATAAAATTACCTTTAATTCTTTTGATTGTAGTTCTGGGGCTGGGTGTTTTCCTTTTTTTCCCTTCAGGAAGCAAAAAGAAACCAATAGAAAAAAAACAACCAACTTCAACCACCACACAGACAAGTGATTTTTTGCAAGAGGCCAAAGCCGCTTTTTCCAAAGGTGATTACGATGAAACCATTGCTCTGCTTGAAAATCATCGCCAGGATTCCGATTATGAGATACAAAGAATGCTGGGTTACAGCTATGCTGCGGTTAAACGTTTTGACGACGCGATCGTTGCTTTCGAAAAAACCATGGAATCGCGCAGAGTTCCTGAAAACGGCTTTTCGCTCGCCTATCTTTATGAAATAACCGGAAGAAACAACGTTGCAAGAATGCTCTATGAAGACCTTCTGAGTGCCGAACTGCCTCCCAGGATGCAAAAAGGCGTTTATGAAGGACTTTCAAGAACTTCGGTTTTTGAAAATAATACCAAAGCCGCCATAAAATACAACATGGCCATGATCAAAAGATACCCCGACTCGCCCGAAGGGTTTGTGGCTCTTTTGAAAATTATGCGCAATACCGGTCATCTTAAGGGTCTGGAAAACCTGGTCACTCATGGCGACAAATTTCATGAGGCCAATTTTGAATACAACTTCTGGCTTGGCGTCATTTACTTTGAATCAGGTGATTTTTCGAATTCACTCAAGCGTTTTAGAACCTGTATCGAAATAGATCCCGAAAACAGCACCCCCTATTATTACACCTACAGGGTTCTCAAAAGACAAAAAAATATCGAACAGGCGCTTGCTGACCTTGAAAAATACCACAAACTCAATCCGCTTCTTCCGCACATCTTTTTCGAGGCCGCTATCGACGCAAAGAATGAAGGTCGACTCGACCTTGCCTATAAATTCCTCAGATCTTCATATACCATGGATAGAACACTTCTGGGCCGTAACGATAAAGGGGCGATGCGGGCAATAGAACGTATGATCAAGGCCAGCGGCTCAGAAATCGACAAAAGATTTTTCAGCGGATTTATCAACTATATCAACGGCGACCACAAGGTAGCTCGCGATCAGATTC
>JASURT010000079.1 GCA_030446435.1 Candidatus Ozemibacter sp. | reverse complement strand
GTCATTGAGCTTGTCGCGAGCCCAGGATGGGCGAAGTGCTGAGCCGCCACAGATTTAGAGGCAACACATTTAATTCATGGATTCCGGGTCTGCGCCCGGAATGACACAACTGATGCCCGTCATTCCCGCGACCTGTCCTTCGTAGCCCTGGCGAAGAAGGAAAGCGCCAATCCAGCCTATCAGGCTTAATTAACATTTTTTGTGCGATTGCACTGCTTTCTAATGTCTTGTTCAAAAGGCTCACAAAACCTTTTGATAGCGATAAAATTTTTTGAAAAACAAAAAAAAAGTTAAATCGTTTGACAACTTACGCCGATAAAGTCACAGAGATATTTTCAGATTTCACATGGAGGCACCATGGTTAAACAACAAAAATCGTTTAAAGGACGCTGGCTACTGCTGTTAGTTCTGGCAATGGCAAGCATCGTCTTTACCGGCTGCGAAAAAGGTTCGCTTGGTATTAAAGGTGGCACGGCCACAGGTCTTGTAGTAGATGATGCAACCGACAAACCAATACCTGAAGTATTGGTAAGAGCTTCTTCTGCTCATCAGACTCTTACTACCTATACCGGTGGAGATGGTATCTACATCTTCAATGACATGACTCAGGGTGAATGGTCTCTTTCAATTGAGAAATCCGGTTATACCATATCTAACCAGACCGGCACCGATACCGTTTCAGTAGAAGCGGCCAAAGTAAACGTCAACAATGGTGAAACAGTAACAGTTCCCACTATCAAACTCGACGCTCTTACCGACACCTATCGGGGAACCCTTAAAGGTTATCCGATTGACGAAATCACCGGGCGCCCTCTGAGAAACTTCACTGTAAGCGTTATCGACCCTTACAAGTATCGCAAAAGCAAAAAATTCGAACTGGCAGAAGACTTCAGAGATGTTGGTTTTACCGGATTGAATGGCGGCACAGCCATGAAGTTCTCTATTACCTGCCAGAACTATGAAGAAAACAAACTTACCTCAGACTCTAATCCTACCGGCGATATCGTCATCGGAAAAAGCGCAACCGATCTTGGGGTAATCAAAATGAAGCCTCTTACTCTCAGCATTGCCGGCACCCTTCGCAACCTTCCAGGCTATGTTCTCGATGCAGAAACACGCGACATCGTTATCTGGGCAGAAGCAGCAGGCAAAGTCGTGGCTTCTTTCACCGATACCGGAGCCGCCGGCGGCGGAGAAGCATATAAAGGCTCGATCACCTACAAACTCGATGGCATTCCGGCATCAGCAGGCAGCGTTGCCGTAAAATGCAAAGTCAGAGGTTATGACCTTGTAACCATCAACCCTGCCGTAAGCATTGCCAACAATATGCCCGGCGGCACAATCGCCGCGATAGATGCGGACTTCAGCAACATCGAACCGATCAGAAGAGACCTTAGAGTTGTTGTCAGCGGCACCGAGCCTGATGACGAACCTTCAAGCTTCGACCCGGGCGATATCTGCCGAATCTACATTCAGCAGGGCGGCAAAGATATCGTTCCTTACATCGATGTAGTTTCAGTAAACTACCGTGCCGAAGGTTACATTTCTGGTGTAATCACAGGCTATCCGATCAACATTCTCGCAGTGAACATGAGTGCCGGTTATCATAAAGTTCTTTCTGAGCCCATAACCGTTCTTGAAGATGGCAACAGTGCCTACACAGTCCATGTAACTCTGGAATAATCTGAAAAAAGAAAACGCCCCGTTAAGGGGCGCTTTTTTTTTGCCTTGAAATCAGCTTAGTATTCAAGAATTGGCGAGAAGTCCCTGGGCATACAAGGCTGCGTCTGTTTCGGCATACTGGGACATGATAATGTTAACGTGTTTTTCAACGCCTTCTTTATCACCACGCTTCTTGCAGATCAAAGCCAGTTGATAATGGGCATTATCGACATACTCGCAATTTGGATATTCTTGAATAAGGCGGTTGAATTCAGCCTGGGCTTCATCGAACTTGCCTTCATGAAAAAGTTTTTTACCTTTGAAGTAGCATTCATCGGCGATTTCGGTTGGCCCTTTGCCCATCGAGCGGCTGAGCTCAACATATTCATCTTTGCCGAAATAGGCGGCATCGCTATCTGCATAGTTTTCAAGCAAATATTCATACCATTCAAGCGCTTTTTGTTCATTACCTTTTTTCAATTCAATCTTTGCCAGATTGTAAACGGCGTTGTCAGCAAGATCACTGGCGGGAAATTCCCTTAAGAATTTTCTGAAGATCTCCTGGGCGTTATCGGTTTCACCTTTTCTGAACGCGGCAATGCCTGAATCGAGCAACTGTTTTTCCTGACTGGCCATATTACCCCTCCTTTGCCAGATATCTGGTTAAAAATTCATTCTTGAACTGTTCAAACCTTTTTTCAATTAATGAAAGACGAATGTTATTCATCAGATTAATCATAAAAGTCACATTATGCAAACTTGCCATTCGCAAACCGAGAATTTCTTTCGCTTTAAACAGATGGCGCATATAACCCCGCGAAAAGTTTTTACAGGCATAGCATTGGCAATTACGGTCAATCGGCTCGTCTGAACACTGCCATCTGGCATTCAGCAGACTTATTCTGCCGTTGGTGGTGAAAACCGTGGCATGTCTGGCAATACGGGTCGGGTGAACACAGTCGAACATGTCGATTCCGCGCTCTACTCCGGTAAAAAGATCTTCAGGAGTGCCAACACCCATCAAATACCTCGGCAGATGCTCGGGCATGTGTGGCATCATTCCGTCAAGAACCTCAATCATCAGGTGCTTGGGTTCACCAACCGACAAGCCTCCGACAGCAAGGCCTTCAAAGCCAATTTCACCGGTTCGCTCGATCGACTCGAGGCGCAGAGGCAGATACATTGAACCCTGAACTATACCAAAAAGGGCCTGGCCGTTACGCATTTCAGGGTGATCGGCACGACATCGCTTCGCCCAGGCGACCGACCTGTCCATTGCAGCTTTGGCAGTGGTGTAATCAGCCGGATACGGGCAGCATTCGTCGAAAACCATCATGATTTCAGATCCAATCGAGCGCTGTATGCGCATCGACTCTTCGGGGGTCAGCCAATGCCTTGAGCCATCGAGGTGCGAGCTGAATTCAACCCCATCATCAGTAATTTTGTTGAGCTTCTTTAGCGAAAAAACCTGAAAACCACCTGAGTCGGTCAGCATCGGCTTGTTCCATGCCATCATGTTATGCAACCCGCCGAAATGGTCGAGAACATCGGTGCCGGGTCTTAAATAGAGATGATAAGTGTTACCCAGAATTATAGACGCACCAGCCGTATGCAGATCTTCAGGAGAAAGGGTTTTTACGGTGCCGGCTGTTCCAACCGGCATAAAAATCGGGGTGGGAATTATGCCACGTCGGGTATGTATTTCACCAACGCGGCCCCAGCATTCTTCTGATTTGTATTTAAGTTCAAATCTGAAATTTTTTTCGTTCATTTGTTTGTTCATAACAAAACCATTGAATCTCCAAAGCTGAAAAATCGATAACGCTCTTTTACCGCTTCATTGTAAAGTTCAAGAATCTTTTCCCGCGTTGCAAAGGCAGAAACCAGCATCAGCAGCGTTGATCTCGGAAGATGAAAATTGGTGATAAGACAATCTATCGCCTTGAATTTATAGCCAGGCGAGATAAAGATTTCTGTTTTCTGCCAACCCGTTTTCAGACTTCCATCTGACTGAATTGCCGATTCAAGAGTTCTGACGGAAGTGGTTCCGCAGGCCCAGACACGGTTTCCGCCGGCCCTGGTGGCAGAAAATAATTCTGCAGTTTCTTCAGAGATGTTAAACACCTCTTCATGCATTTTATGGTCGAAAATGTTGTCGCACTCGACGGGTTTGAAGGTTCCCAGACCAACATGCAGAACCACGGTTGCGATTTTAACCCCTTTTCTGGCCAGAGCAGCGAGAATATGCTCATCGAAATGCAGACCGGCTGTCGGCGCTGCAATAGAGCCTTCTTCATTTGAGTATACCGTCTGATAACGGTCAGGCGAGCTCTCTCTTGAGGTAATATATGGCGGCAAAGGCATTTCGCCATGGCGGCGATAAATACTTACCGGATCATCATTGTCGACGAAATGTAACACTCTGAGGCCTGAATCAAGAACCTCGTCAACCTCGACGAGATTGTTGCCGGGCATCATGTGCTGTTTACCTGGTTTGAATCTTCTGCCTGGCTTTACCATAGCTTCAAAACGGCCGCCACCAACTTCTTTCACGAACAAAATCTCGTAGCCGGCCCGACCATATGAAGATTCAACGGTATACATCCGGGCTGGTATAACCTTCGAGCTGTTGAGTATCAGAAGGTCGCCGGAATTGAAATATTCGACGATATCCTGAAAATTCCTGTGTTCGAGTCGATCGGCCGATCTGTCGTATACCAGAAGCCTTGAGCCTGAACGCTCGGGGGCCGGTGTTTGAGCGATAAGTTCTTCGGGAAGTTCAAAATCAAAAAGATCAGTTTTCATTAGCAGTTCCACTGGCAAGATTTGATGAGAAACTGGCAACCAACTCAACGGCTGCCAGATCAGAAAATTGACTGTTTCCCAGTTCTATGGCTTTGTCGCGATAAGGCAAAAAATAGCTGATCTTGTCGATATATCTGGCTTCTCCAGGCAAAGAAGAATTACGAAACTGAACTTTGCTTTTCGAAAAACTGCCGGCAATAGCAATCACTTCCTGAAAAGAAAAGTCGGTTTCAATATGTCCGAATGCTTCGCTGATAATCTTCGGCAGTTTTACTACCACGGCCGGGCTTGAAGCTTTTTCGAGCAAGACCCTGATGAATTTCTGCTGACGCTTTATTCGCCCGAGATCAGCGCTGGCATCAGCTCTGAAACGAACATAGTTCAAGGCATCTTTGCCGTCAAGCTTGTTAAGACCTTTATTGAAATGAATGTGCAGTTTTCCCCAGTTGTCATCATAATGCATTGGCTTCTCGATATCGATTTCAAGACCGCCCATAATATCGATAATGTTTATGAAGCCCTGAAAATCGACCTTAACGTAGCGACTAAGCTGAATCTGCATCAGGTCTTCTATCAAAGATCGCAAAACCGGCACACCGTAACGAGGCAGAATTTCATTTATCTTGCGCGCTTTAGAATTGATCAAAACCCGGGTATCTCTTGGAATCGAAAGCATCGAAATACGGCTTTTAGCAGGGTTCACACCGAGAACAAAAATAGTATCTGACCTGTGAGTGCCTTCTACCGAATCAACGCCAAGCACAAGAATATTGAAATTACCGATTCTTGACTGCGAGCCATCACTGTTGGCCTGAGTCGTGAGATTGACGCCCATGGGCAGTGCGACTCGCCAAAGCCATTTATCGGCAATGCCAAAAAACATGAAAATTGTCGTCAGCAAAAACAGCAGTTCAAGCACGAAGCTGCCTTTGGATTTCTTAATTGTCTGAGGTTTATGTTCAACCTGAACATCGACGCCATTGTTATCGTTTTCCATGACTATGTATCTTACCAGACCAGGGCTTTAAACTCCAGAAATAAACAGTCAGACTTCAACCCGAACCGTTCATTTCATTCTTTTTATTGGCAAGCCTCTGCTTTATCTCGAGAACTTTGATATATTTTTCTTCAAGTGGTAGCCTTGCCTGGCGCAACTTGTCTCTTTCTTCTATATTTCTCGATGCCTCGAGGGTATCTGATAAAATCAGGGCTCTGGACAGCCAACCAAGATTTTCGACCGGAGAAGTATGGTATCTGACAGCATCTAAAACAGATTTATCTATTTCAGGATATTCTGCCAGAAGATAGCCTGCGCTTGCAGCTCCATGAGCCAACATTGGAATTTTCTTTTCGACAGAAGTCAGTTTGTAATGAGATTTTTGCGCATAGCTGAAAATTTCGTCGGCTGATGAAACTCTGAAAAGATCATGAGCCAGCCCGGCAAGAATTGCATTGAAAAGATTCTGCCCGTGCTCGAGCGCATAATCGAAGCAGTCTTTTGCCACATGCTCGATATGAAAGCGCAGCCCTGCAGGAAGCTCTGATAATCGGCCCTGAATATGATCGAGAACCTTGCCGTAAACCATGCCGCCAACTGAATAGTAGTTGTGACGAAAAATCGAAAAGAGAATATTTCGCTGCAGATCTTTCTCGGAAGGGATCTTACCATGTCTCAGATCTTGACGAAGCTGCGAAGACGAAATGGCCGAAATCTCCGTTTCTACCCAGTGAATCACAGCCTCTGATACTGGTGAAATTCTTGAAAACCCCGGACGTTCAACCACGATGAAATCAACGAGACTTACCAGCTCATCGATACAACGCCAGGAAGCAAGATCGTTTAAAGAGTCACCGCCGATAATCAGCGAAAACTCATGTTCGGGATAATGGTCAAGTAAATGCTTTACGGTTCTGACGGTATAAGAAAGCCCGCCAAGTTCTTTTTCAGCATCGCAAATGAAAAAGCCGGGTTCGTTTTTCAGGGCGATTCGTAAAAGCTCGCGCCGGGATTTATAGTCAAGAAAATCATCAGGGCTTTTGTGAACCGGGTGAAACACGGGAACGAACCAAACCTGAGCAAGATTCAATTTTTCTCGGGCAGCCCGGGCTATGTGAAGGTGTTGCTGATGAATCGGGTTAAACGAGCCACCAAAAAGACCTACTTTCAATCAAAAAACTCCCGATATTCGAATTCCATTTCACCGATGGCGAAAACGTCTTCATCATCTGCTGCCATAGAAGCAAGCTCGTCAATGAAACCCATTTTTTTCAGTTTGCGCTTGAACAAAGCAATGGCTTCGTCGTTGGTAAAATCGGTCATGGCCACCAGCCGTTCTATTTCAGCACCGACAACCGTAAAGTATCCTTCGCTCGTCTCTTCAATTTCGAACGGAGCGAGATATTCATAAACCTTTTCTTCTTCGTTGGCCTGTATGGTTTTGCTTACCTGAATATTCTTCAGCTCAGAGCTGATATATTTCAGCAAATCGTCAACACCCTCCCGGGTCGCGCCAGACACCGGAAAAACCTTGATGCCGCGCTTTTGCATTTCTTCATTGAAAAGCGGAAAAAGTTCGCGCGAGTCAGGCAGGTCCATTTTGTTGGCAGCCACAATTACGGGCTTGTTGCCCAGCTCTTCAGAAAAAGCCTTCAATTCAGCCATAATGACGTCGTAATTCTTTACAACATCTTCAAGATCAAGCTGGCTTGTATCGACGAGATGCAGCAAAAGCCGCGTTCGTTCAACATGCTTGAGAAATTGTATGCCGAGACCGGTTCCCTGGTGAGCGCCTTCGATCAGACCGGGTATGTCTGCCATACAAAAAGAAGTCGCCCCTTCGGGTTTAACGATACCAAGACTGGGTATAAGCGTAGTAAAAGGATAATCAGCCACCTTGGGCCGGGCATTGCTTACAGATCTGAGAAAGGTAGATTTGCCCGCGTTGGGCAGACCAACCAACCCCACATCAGCCAATAATTTCAGTTCGAGCCTTAAACGAAGTTCCCGGGCCGGTTCACCTTTTTCGGCGATTCTTGGTGCGCGTCGAACCGAAGAAGTGAATCTGGCGTTACCACGCCCGCCTCGACCACCTTTGGCGATGATTTCCTGTTGTCCTTTTTCATCGAGATCTACGAGAAGTTGCCCGGTTTCAGCATCATAAACCAGGGTTCCGACCGGAACCTTGACCACAAGATTTTTGCCATTTGCGCCAATCATGTCTTTCGGCTGACCGTTCTGCCCGTTTTCTGCTTTGAGCTTGCGGGTAAAACTAAGTTCATAAAGGGTGGTAAGATCATCGGTAGCTTCGAAAATAACATCGCCGCCACGCCCACCGTCACCGCCGGCCGGCCCACCCATTGGTACGAACTTCTCACGGCGAAAAGCTATTGCGCCATCGCCGCCTTTTCCGGATATAACTTCAATTGTAACTTCATCAACGAATTTCATAGGCTGCGAGTATAGCACTATTTAATGCAAATCGCCAGTAGCAAAAGCTCGAATATCTATGAAAAATATTTGACTAAGTGATTTTCCAGTGCTAGTCTCTCATGTGTTATTTTTTTCACTAACTAATCTTTTTGTCCGGAGGCAGTGATGAAAGTCCCTCTTTTAGATCTTAAACCCCAATATGCACAAATCAAGGATAAAGTGCTTCCTGAAATCATGGACACTATCGAAAACCAGGCTTTTATTCTGGGCCCCAAAGTTGCGAAACTCGAAACCCAGATGGCCGAATATATAGGTACTGATTACGCCATCGGATGCTCTTCAGGCACTGACGCCCTTATTCTGGCTCTTATGGCCCTCGATATCGGCAATGGTGATGAAGTTATAACCACTCCTTACACATTTTTCGCCACCGCCAGTTCTATTCACCGGGTTGGCGCAAAACCAGTATTTGTCGACATCGAACCCGACACCTATCTGATGGATGTAAACAAGATTGAAGCCGCCATTACCGACAAAACCAAAGCCATAATGCCGGTTCACCTTTTCGGCCAGTGCGTCGACATGGACCCATTGATGGAAATCGCCAGAAAACATAATCTTAAGGTTATCGAAGATGCCTGCCAGTCCATTGGCTCGACCTACAAAGGCAAGGGCGCAGGTTCAATCGGCGACATCGGCTGTTTCAGCTTTTTCCCAAGCAAGAATCTCGGCGGCTTTGGTGACGGCGGCCTTGTTTCAACCAGCAATAAAGAAATTTACGATCGCATTATCGGCCTTAGAGTTCATGGCGGCATAGTTCAGTATCACCACCAGGAAGTTGGACTGAACGCAAGACTGGACGCTTTGCAGGCAGCCGTAATCATGGTTAAACTCCCTTATCTCAAGGGCTGGACCGAAGGCCGCCGAAAAAATGCCGACCTTTATAACGAGCTTTTCAAAGACAACGCCAACATCGTAACTCCGGTAGAAAAGTCCGAAAGATACCACATTTACAATCAGTATGTTCTAAGAGTTGAAAACAGGGATGAACTTAAAAACCATCTCTCGGCCAACGAAATAGGCTGTTCTGTATATTACCCGCTTTCACTGCATCAGCAGAAATGTTTCAGCTATCTGGGATACAACAAAGGCGATTTTCCTGAATCAGAAAAGGCAGCATTGTCAACCATCGCTTTGCCAATTTTCCCAGAACTGACTGAAGAACAGATCAGATTCGTCGCCAAAACCGTAAACGATTTCAGCAAAAGCTGAAAAAGCAGACTAACATAAGGGCTGTCCTTTAAAGCCCCGAGATTAAATAAAAGCGGTCATTGAGCCCGGAAATCGGGTCGAAATGCCAGATAGAAACAGGCGCTTCGACCTCTTAAAAAAGGCTCAGTGACCATTTTTTTTTTCGTATCCTGCAATTTTTACAAAACAGCGGATCTTAAATGATTTCCCCTTATGAGAAGCCCCTCTGTCTTTAACTGCAAAAAAATAATCTAATCTTTTCCTGAACAGCTACCGATTAATTGAGAAGCTAAGAAAAAAAGCAGACAGATTCCTAATCAGGAGGCAGCAATATGATTCAGGAAAGCCTAATTGAAGGTATTTTCAGAAGTTTACGCAAAAACGCAGGATGGGCCACGATAATAATCGGGCTGACCGTCCTGACCTCAGCAATCGTTAACAGATATTTTCCCACCATTTATGAAAGTCAGGCTCTTATAAGAGTTATGACTTCGGAAAATGCTTCGGACGTAAGTATTGCTGCCTCGATGAACGGAGTTTTTTCACAAAAAGACGTTTTGATTGAGCTTGCTCGTGAGTGTGGGCTGTCTGCTGATGAAGTCATTAACCAGAGCGTTGTTTCGTTTGAAGATGCAGGTGCCGGCATGGTAAAACTCTTTGCTCGCCATAACGACCCGGCAGCATTGAATGACATCAATAAGTCTGCAATAAGAATTCTTTCAGACCGCTTTCTCGTCTTCGGCGCAGAGAAACGTGAATTCGAGATCGAAGCATCTCAAAAGAAACTCCAACACCTTGAAGCTTCTCTGAATGAAGCCAGAAACATGCTGGTAAAGGCATCTACCGAGATGACCGTAAAAGTTGACGACCTTACTCTTCAACTTGAAAATGAATTGCACCAGCTCGAAGAAAAGATAGACATCAACGGCAAAAAGCTTCAGACAACGCCAGAAACGGTCTTCTATTATCAGGAAGAAGAGACCAGAGAATACAAAACCATTTCAAGAAAGCTCAACAGCGCCCGCAACAAGCTTGCCGAGCTGTTTAAAAGCTATAAGGAAAAGCATCCGAAAATCGTCGCATGCAAAGCTGAAGTAAGCTCTCTTGAAAAGAAGCTTAAAAATTCAAGAACCAGAACCAGAAAGCAAAAGGCAAACCCTGAATACATTGCTCTTTCTGCAGAGATTGAAAGCGATAACGAAAAACTTGATCTGGTCAAAAATGAACTCAGACGAACCCGCACCATGACGAGTTCGAACGAAAAGCTTAACGAAAACAGAATAAACAACCTTAACCTTAGAATAAGAGCGCTTGAAGAATTACACAACCGAACACTTCTGGCTCTTGAAGAAACAAGAATCTCTCAGACGACGACCCAGGGAAAAATAAGTGTCCTTAAAAATGAAAGCAATCAGCCCCGGCCACTTGGTTTCTCTGCTGTTCAACGTGATTGCCTGGCATTGTTCTCAGGCGTTCTCATGGCTATTTTTCTTCTTTACTCACCTGCACCTGTCAGAACAGAAATCGTATCTGTATCAGGTGATGTTCTGGCAGGGGCCGTGCCACCCTCAGCCCTGCCCATGCTTACCGCAGAACCGGCAGAAATCATTCTCGAAGTTCCTTCTCTGAGCGCAGAACCATTGGCATTACCGGCGCCAGAGCTTAGAAACGAGCCCACAATCTATGATGAACGATTGATCGCACTTAACAACCCTTATTCAGAAGCACTGGCACCCTATCGATCTCTTGTATCCAACCTTCAGATTCACATTTCTGAATCTCAGACCAGAATAGTTCTTGTAGGCTCGGCAAAATCGGCAAGCGGCAGAACCACTCTACTTGCCAACACAGCAATTTTGCTGGCTCAAGCTGGTTATTCCGTGTTGATGGTCGATGCAAATTTCAGAAACCCGGTTTTGCACAGAGTTTTCGATCTTGAAAGCCGTGGCGGTCTTTCTGATGCTCTGCGAACGGGTTTGCGACCAGAGCATATTCAGAAAACTTCTGTCGACAATCTTCTTTTAATGCCGGCCGGCATTGTGCCATCTAACCCGGCAGAACTTCTCGGCTCACCAGAAATGATCGAACTTATGGCCGACCTTAAACGAAAAGTAGAAATTATTCTCGTTGATACGGCGGCTCTTCTTGAGTATCCTGACACGGGAATTCTCGCCGGTCAAACCGGCGCAATGGTGTTCATGCATCGCGAAGGCGAAAGCGAAGATGAACTGAAAGCAGCGAAAAAACTTCTTAAAACCATTCGCGCCAGAGTTTTCGGCTACGTAAAAGCCTGATAAAATGGAACTTCAACCCCTGCACCTTTTGCAAGCGATTGCCGCAGTTGCTGCTTTTGTTGCAATGATTACAGATATGCGTCAGGGGCGCATTTTTAACTGGCTTACCTTCCCGGCCATTTTCATTGGCTGGATCTTGAATTTAGTTTTTTTTGGCCTTTCAGGTCTTGGCTACAGCGTCGCTGCTACTTTTGTCGGCATACTGCTCTATATTGTACCTGCCGCAATCGGGTTAATAGGTATGGGCGATGTTAAACTCATGGCAGCAATTGGAGCGCTTGGCGGCACAAATTTTGTCGTGTCGGTTTTTCTGTACACATCCGCATTGGGCATTCCCCACGCTCTTCTGGTTCAGTTTCTTAATTATGGCAAAAACGCCTTTTCCATGCTGTTAACAAGTTTTTCAACCCGGGTCTTTCTCGAAAAATCAATTCAAAAAGAAAATGAGAATCTGCTGGAAAATAACAAATTTCGCTTTCTTTTAGGTGTCGATATTTTTCTGGCAACCTTGATAGCAATCATCTACACCATACAGCTAAAATTTTAATTTTTCGGATTGTACATTTTTTTCCTCTGAATCATTAAGTTTATACCCTACTCTGCCGATTTTTTTTCAACTTGCAGGCAACATACCCCTGTGATATATTTTGGAATTAAATCTGTGTCGAGGAGGATCCTCATCTGTGAACCGAAGAGCGATATTTGTGGCATTAATAGCGAGTTTGGCTATTTCGATGCTCCTGTGGAACAAGCTGCAGAAAAGCACTCCACCCGAACCCAAACCTCCAGTTGTAGAACAACCAACTATTTTGAAAAAACCAGTGGTTGTTAGTACAAAGCGTCTGGCGGCGAGAACCCGTCTGGAACCAGAGATCGTAAAACAATCTTTCGAAATTCGAGAAATTATTGCGTCAGCAGTTCCTGACACGGCTTTCACCGACCTTGCCTCGATCACCAATAGATACACCGCTATAACCATTCTACCTGACGATATAATGACCCCGGGCCGATTGCTCGATGAAGCGTCTGTACCTAATCTTGCCCGGGCAATACCGCCCGGCAAACGAGCTGTGTCAATCGCAGTATCAAAAGTTTCGTCAGTTGGCGGCTTCATCCAGCAGGGCGATTTCGTTGATGTAATTGCCACCTTCAGACCGAGAAACTCTGTACCCATAACCAAAATAGTTCTGCAGGACATTCAGGTTCTTGCAGTTGGCGGTAAATATGAGTTTTCTGGCGCAACCGCTTCTCAATCACCCGCCATTTCAGCGTCAAAAGTTGAGCTGATTACCCTGGCAGTTACCCCAAGCGAACTTGAAAGACTCATGTATCTTGACACAGGCACCAGCTTCAGGTTCGTGCTAAAAAATCCCCAGGATAAAGACAGAAAAATCCATACCAAGGGCGCGACCGAACGAACGGTTCTTAGCGACATCGGTCACCCTGACTATGTGCAGACTCAGCCCATCAGCGTCAGTACATCTTCAACCGAAACCGTCAAAGAACCGGTTATTATTGAACCGGTAGATGATGGAAAAGTAGAAATAATGTACGGAGCGACAGTTCGCAGGGAAATTTACAAATACGGGGGCCCGGCAGCTGCAAAATTCAGACGTTTACCTGATCAGCAAACACAAAATGTTTATTCGCCACCTACCATGAACATTCCAAGTGCCGAGAGCGGCGAGTGAAGAGGAGAAGCAGAATGAAAATACGAAATACAATTTTTAAATTCCGACTTTTCTTCCTTACCCTTGCAGTTTTTGTAATTCTGGTAGCCTTTAAAGATCAGAGTGCAGCGGCTGAAAAACTGATGATTCCTCTTGCCAAGTCCATTGCCATTCCCGCCAATGGCGTGAAAAAGATTATGGCAGTCAAAGAGGGAATCGTCGATGTGTTGAACGTTTCAGACGAAGAAATCATTCTTTCAGGCATGGGCACAGAACCCGGAGCCACACAGCTGATCCTCTGGGATCGCACCGGAAGAAGGGTTTACGACGTTGAAACCTATTCAGAAACAGATATTATTCAGCAGAAGTTCGCGTCTATACTCGACAATCCTGCTGTCAGCCTTATCATGTTTCCTGACGCCGTTTATCTTAAAGGTCAGGTTGGTTCTGAAGAAGAAAAGAATCGTGCTGCGACAATTGCATCGAGCTTGATTACCGATCGCAGAATTCTGAATC
The DNA here is from genome assembly GCA_030446435.1 of Candidatus Ozemibacter sp. GTDB lineage: Bacteria > Muiribacteriota > Ozemobacteria > Ozemobacterales > Ozemobacteraceae > DYKG01. Next base: position 301 of record JASURT010000079.1, on the reverse strand, counting down.
TGATCGAATTCGAAGTAACCGCACCTTCTTTGCAACAGCGAATTCAGTCAGCAATCAAGCTTCCTGATGTAAAAGTCAGTGTAATATCAGCCAATTTTGACCCTAAAAATCCTGAATCGACAAACAATCTCGTTGGTACAGATACGGCCAACCTGAGAATTGTTCTTGAAGGAAAAGTTAAAAACCAGAATGATTACATTCACCTTCAGGAAACAGTTCGTGGCTTTGTCGGCTCTGAAGAGCAGATCAGCAACCTTGTCGTTATCGAAAGCCCGATTCAGGTTGTGTTTCAGGCCTACAT
>JASURT010000078.1 GCA_030446435.1 Candidatus Ozemibacter sp. | reverse complement strand
TGGTTCTCTGGTTCGAGCTTAAAGCCTGGAAAGCCGTGGTTTCAGTAGTTGCTGTTGCCGGCGCGGGCTTTGCCTGGCCAGATTCTCCGATTATCCCTTTTACCGTTGGAACAATGGCGCTGACTCTTTTCACCAGCACTCAGGAAGGCGAACTTTCTGACTGGTTTATCGTATCATGGGATTTTGCCAAAAAGATCCTGCCCTTGTTGCTGTTTGGTGTGGTAATTGCAGGTGCTTTGCTGGGCCGCGTCGGCAACGAAGGTCTTATTCCGTCCGAATGGGTTGCTCAGGCGGTTGGCGGCAATTCATTAATGGCCAACTTCTTCGCTTCGTTTGCCGGTGCATTCATGTATTTTGCCACTCTTACCGAAGTGCCGATTCTGCAGGGCCTCATTGGTAGCGGCATGGGGAAAGGCCCGGCTCTGGCGCTTTTGTTGGCCGGCCCGGCTTTGAGCTTACCCAATATGTTGGTAATTCGCAGTGTTCTCGGCAACAAAAAGACTTTCGTCTTTGTTGCCCTGGTAATTATTATGGCCACTATCAGTGGTATGATATTTGGAACTATTTTTGCTTAACGGAGGCTATTGGTTATGAAAATTCAGATTCTTGGAACAGGTTGTCCGTCGTGCTTGAAACTTGCTGATAATGCTAAACAGGCTGCTGAAGAAGCTGGGGTTGAATGCGAAATCGTAAAGGTTACTGACATAAACGAAATTACCGCTTTTGGCGTAATGATGACGCCTGCGCTTGCAATCGACGGTCAGGTGAAAATCATGGGAAAAGTCGCATCGGCAGAAGAAATTAAAAAGATTCTGAAGTAATTATGAAACAAGGCTTGCAACCGCTTGATTGGTCAATGGCAGAGAACGAATCTGTCGTATGCTATTGCCGCAGAGTAACTAAAAAGCAGATTGTGGATGCGATTGAAAAAGGTGCAAATTCGCTCGAGTCAATATCAGAGCTTTCCGGCGCAGGTTCAGGTAATCAGTGCCTGCAATTGAATCCGCTAAAAAGATGTTGCCATTCAGATATTATTCAGTTGCTTAAGCTCTATTCACCTGAAACTTCGTCTGATGAACCTCGGACAGGATGTTGTAAATAGTTTTCAAACTTTGAATCTGGAGTAAAAAATGAAAAACATATTTTTTCTATGCTTGATGGTTAGTTTTTCTGTGGCTGCATTTGCGCAGGTTGATTCTACTCCAACCGCATTGGCAAAAAAATTGCCACGTCTGGTAGATTTTGGCTCAAAACAATGCCGGGCCTGTAAAGCTATGGAACCGGTTCTTGAAAGCTGTGCCGCAAAGTATGCCGATAAGTTCAAAACTGAATTTGTAGACGTCTGGCAGACTGAGAATCAGGCCTATGCCAAGGCAAACGAAATTCAGTCGATTCCGACTCAGATATTCTTTGATCACAATGGCAAAGAGCTTTTTCGCCACACAGGCTTCATTTCTGAAGAAGATATACTTGCCAGATGGCAGAAGCTTGGCTTTGCTTTTGTCGAAGCAGGTTCAGATCATGAAAAAGCAGATGAAGCCGAACCCGGTAAAATCGAAACAGGCGGCGAAACAGATGAACTATCAAAATGAAATTTTTTGACAATTTTAAAGAGCGGTTAAGGCGCATATTACTTGTTTTTGTTATTTTTTCGATCGGCTTTGCCTTCGGAAAGCATAGCATACAAAGCAAAACAGACAGCCCTGCACGGGGAAAAGCCCCTGCCGAGATTGCGTCTTCAGAAGAAGGCCTGGTTCGTTTGTACTACATGCACGCGATGTTTCGCTGTGTTACCTGCAACAGCATTGAAGAGCAGGCTAAAGCTCTTACCGAAAAAGAGTTTTCAGCTGAATTGTCTGACAAAAAAATCGAATGGGTTGAAGTGAATTTTCAGGAAGATAGAAAGCTGGCCGAAAAATTTGATGTGGTTGCAAGCTGTGTCGTTGTTGCAGTGGTTAAAGCAGGCAAGATTGAAAGCTTTGAGCGACTCGATCAGGTCTGGACATTGCTTGAAAAACCTGAAGAGTTTAACGCCTACGTTCGAAAAGCCATAGACAAAGCTTTGAAAAAGCTCAAGGGGTAGATGATGGACTGGGTTAGTGTAACCACAGCGGTCTGGCTTGGCATATTGACAGCAATCAGCCCGTGCCCGCTTGCAACAAATGTTGCCGCCATTTCCTTCATTGGCCGCCAAATGGGAAATCGCATCGCGATTTTTTTCTCTGGTCTTCTTTATACCGCGGGGCGCGTGGCGGCATACCTGCTGTTAGGCTATCTAATTTCTTCAGGCCTGTTTGCTACTGGTCAGATTTCAAGGTTTCTGCAGAATTATCTGAATGAAATACTTGGCCCGCTGCTTATCTTGTTGGGCATGATTCTTCTTAATTTGATCGGTAGTGGACTTGGCAGCATACAACTTGCCGGGGCAGATATTCAACAAAAGGCCTCTAAAAAGGGGACTTTGTATGCATTTCCGTTGGGGGTGCTTTTTGCTTTATCTTTCTGTCCGGTTTCAGCCGGCCTGTTCTTTGGGGCGCTTATACCACTTACATTAAACAGCAATTCGGCAGTCGTTTTGCCTTTGATCTATGGCGTTGGTACTGCAATACCAGTAGTTGTTTTTGCTTTTCTCATCGCTTACAGCAGCGAAATGCTTGGCAAAGCCTTCAATAGCCTGAATAAAATAGAAGTCTTCGTCAGATTGGCAACCGGCACGATTTTTATTTTTGCCGGAATTTATTACTGTCTGGCTCATATTTACGGTGTAATTTAACGACCTTCGGGCCTTTTCATGAACCTTGACTGGAAAAATTAAGTGAAAGAAGATAAACTTATATTAGTTAGTTAATTTGCTAAATGAGGAAGAGAAAAAAATGAGTTTCAAGCCTACTCTGAAGAAGCTTAAGGCCTTGTCTGACCGAAGCAGATTGCGTGCTTTCATGCTGCTTCTTGGTTTTGATGAAATTTGTTCCTGTTTTTTTGCAGACTTTTTCAAATTCTCTGCCCCGACCATATCACGGCATTTATCTCTGTTGGCAGATGCCGGATTCATAAAGGGTAGAAAAGAAGGGCGCTGGGTCTATTTTTCATTGAATCGAAAGAGCAAATATCTGGAAAACTGGATCGGTTTACTCGAAAAAAGCATCATGCAAAAAGAGCTTATCGCAGACCGCAAAAAAATGCAGAAAATTCTGGAATCGGGATGCGGCAATGTCGCCAACTGCAAGAAAGGTAGCAAGCGAAAATGAAGAAAAGAATTCTTTTTCTATGTACCGGTAATTCATGCCGTAGTCAAATGGCAGAGGGCTGGGCCAGACATTTTCATTCAGATTGGCTGGAGGCATATTCGGCAGGAGTTGAGAAACATGGTATGAACCAGAATGCGATTCTGGTTATGAAAGAAGCAGGCCTTGATATTTCTTCGCACAGTTCTAAGTTGCTTAGCGAACTGCCTGATTTGAGTTTCGATCTGATTGTTACTGTTTGCGATAATGCCAATGAGCGCTGCCCGTTTTTTCCGGGCAAGACCAGAATCGTTCATGTTCCTTTTGAAGATCCACCAGCTCTGGCACGAGAAATCAATAACCCAAAGAAAGCCCTTGATTGCTATCGCAAGGTTCGCGATCAGATTAAAAACTTCGTTGAAATCAAGCTTAAAGGACTGTTTGAAATGAAGAATCTCAAAATAACTGAAGTTCGCAAAAATGTAGCCAAAACATACGGTTCAATTGCCCGCAGCGATGGAAGTTGCTGTGGTCCTTCAACCGGGTGCTGCACGGAAATTTCTGCAAATCCTTCGATTTCTCGCAAGATGGGTTATTCAGACGAAGAATTAAACTCCGTTCCAGAAGGGGCTAACCTTGGTCTTGGCTGCGGCAACCCGCAAACAATTGCCGGGCTCAAATCGGGAGAGACCGTTCTTGATCTTGGCAGTGGTGGCGGTTTCGATTGCTTTCTGGCTGCCGGTCGGGTGGGCGAAACAGGGCAAGTGATCGGGGTAGACATGACACCTGAAATGATAGCTAAGGCACGAGAAAATGCCGCTAATGCCGGACTGAAAAATGTTGAATTTCGATTGGGAGAGATTGAACATTTGCCGGTAGCCGATAACAGCGTTGACGTAATTATTTCAAACTGCGTGGTCAATCTTTCACCGGAAAAAGCGCAGGTATTTGCTGAAGCATATCGAGTGTTGAAAAACGGGGGGCGAATTGCCATTTCAGATGTGGTTGCATTGCAGCCTTTACCAGAAGTTATGCTTAACAGCAAAGAAGCTTTGTGCAGCTGTGTATCAGGGGCGGTGTCAGTCGAAGAACTAGAAAAAACGATTCTTGCAGCGGGCTTTTCTGAAGTTGCCATTGAAGTTAAACCCGAAAGTCGTGAGCTCATACGAACCTGGTTTCCGGAAGCGGAAAAATATGTTTGTTCAGCCTCGATCAGGGCGAAAAAATAGGGGAGGTATTTTATGAGTCATGCTGAAACAAATGAAAGACATATGACCAGCGTTTTTGAGCGCTACCTTACGCTTTGGGTTGCGCTTTGCATTGTCGGCGGCATTTTATTGGGAAAAGTCGCACCTGATTTGGCTAAAACCCTTGATGGAATGGCCATTTTCGTTAATGATGCGCCGGTTGTTTCAATTCCGATAGCTATTTGTCTTTTTTTTATGATGTACCCAATTATGGTCAAAATCGATTTTGCCGAAGTCGTAAAAGCAGGCAAAAGTGGTAAACCCGTTTTTTTGACGCTGTTTTTAAATTGGGCTATCAAGCCTTTTACCATGTATGGAATCGCGTTGTTCTTTCTTGGTACCGTTTTTTATAACCTGATCGGACCCGAAGCCGTCGATCTGGTTAAAATGCCATTCGGCCTCGATCTTCCGGTTGGTGCCGCCCATGGAGCTGGAACGGTCGTAATGCAGAACGGAATGAAAATGTTGCAGATTCCGCTATGGCGAAGTTATCTTGCCGGCTGCATTCTGCTTGGTATAGCCCCGTGCACTGCGATGGTTCTGGTCTGGGGCTATCTTTCACGAGGAAATGATGGCCTTACTCTGGTTATGGTGGCAGTTAACTCTTTGACCATGCTGGTTTTATATGGGGTTCTTGGTGGTTATCTGCTTGGGGTGGGGCAATTGCCTGTGCCATGGCAGGCGCTTCTGCTTTCAATTGCCATTTATGTGGCGTTGCCCCTGGTTGCCGGTTTTGCTTCACGCAAGCTGATTATTAAAAGCAAAGGCGAAAAATGGTTTAAAGAAAAGTTTTTGCACTTTCTGACGCCGATTACCATTATTGCCTTGCTGACAACTCTGGTATTGCTTTTTTCTTTTAAAGGCGAAGTCATTGTCGCAAACCCTTTGACCATTCTCTATATCGCCGTACCGTTGTTCATTCAAACAATTTTTATTTTTGCTCTTGGCTATGCGGCTGCAAAAATTCTTGGCCTGACTTACGATATGGCTGCTCCGGCGGCGATGATAGGTGCTTCAAACCATTTTGAGGTAGCAATTGCCACGGCGGTAATGCTTTTCGGTCTTTCATCAGGCGCAGCTCTTGCAACAGTTGTTGGCGTTCTGATCGAAGTGCCGGTCATGCTGATGCTGGTAAAGTTTTGTCTGAATACCCAGGGTTGGTTCAAAACGAGGTAGAAGTTCGGGCTATTCAAAGCGGTTCAATAAAAACATCTGAATAGGTGCTGCAAAAGCGGCACCTAGTTTTGCAATCAATACTTGTATTCGGTATTTAGCCGTTTGGTTGCGCTTTTGGCAAAAATTTATTAAAATTCATTATCTTGCTGGTAGATTATTTTCAGCCAGTGTTGCATTTAAAGACCTAATTACACCAAAAAACGCAGGAAGTACTACATGAACATCATTTATCTTTCACCAGCTTTCCCGCCCAATTTTCAGGCCTTTTGTCGAGGTCTTGCCAACCGCGGGATAAACGTTCTGGGCATTGGTGAAGACTATTACGATAGTTTGAGCCCGGATTTGAAAGGCTCACTTGCTGAATATTACCGTGTTGACAGTCTTGAAGACTACGAGCAGGTCTATCGAGCCTGTGGTCACTTCATTCATCGCTGGGGCCGCATCGAGCGGGTTGAGTCTCACAACGAACACTGGATGCTGCACGAAGCCAGAATCAGAGAAGACTTCAATATTCAGGGACCAAATGTCGAGCAGACTTTGCGAATAAAAAGAAAGTCTGAAATGAAGAAAATCTTTCAGGCCTGCAAAGCGCCGGTGGTCGATGGCGAAATAATTCGCAGCCGGGAAGCTTTGAATAAATTCATCAAGAAACACGGTTACCCGGTTTTTGCCAAGCCTGATATCGGTGTTGGCGCAATGTCTGCCTATAAGATTGAAAATGAAAAAGATCTCGAACATTTCTGGAATACCAGACCCGAATGCGATTATTTTGTCGAACCTTATATCGACGGCCAGTTGCTTACTTTCGACGGAATCTGCGACCAGAACGGAGAAATAGTTTTCTATTCTTCATTGTTTTCAGTCAATGGTGCTTATGATCTTGTGGCCTATAACGAAGATCTGAGTTTTTACCTGGTCAGAGACATACCCGAAGACGCAGTTAAAATCGGTAAGAAAGTAGTGAAGGAATTTGATTTCAAAGCCAAGTTCTTTCATCTTGAGTTTCTACGCGATCGAAAAACAGATAAGCTCTATGTGCTCGAAATGAATTGCCGCCCCCCGGGAGGCTATACCGTCGATCTGATGAATTTTTCTGCTGACGTGAACGTTTATCAGGAATGGGCGAACATTGTCGCTGAAAATAAATTTATTGCTGACTACGAAAGAAAGTATTTCGCAGCGCATATTTCCCGCAAATGGGGTAAAGAATATGCCCATTCTCATGAAGAAATCATGCAGAAGTTTGGCGATAAAATAGCAATGCATACCAATGTTCCTATCGTCTTCGCTGAAGTCATGGGTAATATCGCTTACATTGCCAGATCGCCAGAGAAAAACGAAATTTACGAAATGATAAATTTCATTCAAAAGACCCGATAAAGATTGTGAAAATAAAATGTACGCTTCGGTTGTAATACCGGTTCTGAACTCCTCTGAAAAATTGGCAAACCTGCTTGATTACTTAAATCAGCAGGTTTGCCGTTTTGATTTCGAGGTCATTGTCGTTGACGATGGTTCAACCGAAGATTTGAAGCAAATAATTGATAGAAACCGAAGAGGTTTGCGCCTCAAATATATCAAAAATCCGGTTAATCACGGCCCTGCCTATGCCAGAAATAAAGGCATTCAGGAGGCCGAAGGCCAAATCGTCGTTTTTACCGATTCAGATTGCAGCCCTCAGCCTGATTGGCTCGAAAAAATGCTTGAACCCTTTGAAAATGAAATCGTTTCCGGGGTGAAAGGCGCTTATAAAACCGACCAGCTCGATACCTGGGCTCAGCTCGCCCAGCTTGAATTCGTCGAAAGATACGAATTGCTCGAATCTCAGAACGATATCGATTTTATCGATACTTACTCAGGGGCTTATCGTCGCCGCGACCTGTTGAAAGTAGATGGCTTCAACACCGGCTTTCCCACCGCCGATAACGAAGATGTCGATCTGGCATTTCGCATTAAAAAGCTTGGCGGCAGATTCGTTTTTGTCAGAGATGCGATCGTTGGGCATTTGCACCGTGAAGGATGGGTAAATTACGCAAAGCTAAAATACCGACGCGGTTTCTGGCGAATGAAGGTATATGGCGATCACCCTGAAAAGGCAGCAAATAATTCTTATACACCGATGTCTTTAAAGCTTCAGTTGCTGCTGGTGATTCTTTTGCCTTTCGCGTTTCTTTTTAAAAGGGCTCGCTTTATCTGGAAAACTCTTTGGCTGTTTTCATGTTTTCCCATGATAAGAGCAGCTTTGCCCGAAAGATTTGACCTGGCTTTGCGGGTGCCGGTGTTTTGTCTGGTAAGAGGACTGGCGTTAATTTCAGGAATTATTGCCGGACTTTACGCCGAAAAAGATAAATATCTCCAACATTTGTTTCAGAACAAAAACCTGAAAAGGCAAGATTCTTTTTAAACAAAAAACTCGAAGAATCATAGGCCTTAAGTGCATGCGCCATTTCATCGAGCATGTCTGAATCGATTAATTCTGAAGTTATATAACCTCCGGCTCGACCTGAGTTTCCGTCTTTTCCATCTGTGGCCAGAATTGCCAGTTCAAATTCAACTCCGGATCTGGCCAGGCTTATGGCTGCCTGCAGTAGATTGTGGCTTGCTCTCCCACCTATGCCGATATCGGCATATTCAGGCAGTTTGATTTCATTTTCGCCGCAGGCAACAAGCCATTTGTCAGGTTCATATTCAGTCGAAGCCGGATTGGCGAAAATTTTGTGTAATTTTTCGACGCTGGTTTTTGCCGCAGAAACCCTAATCTTTGCAAACTCATTTAAAACAAGCTCTTCGGCCATGCGCTGACTGAAAATCAGCTCGGCATGATAACGTTCTGAAAAATCTTGAAAATCTTCCAAAAATCTTTGATGATCAAAAACCTCTGATTGCAGATCAAGAATGTTCAGGGCCTTTTGTGGAAAATTTTTAACTCGTTCCGCAATTTGTAAAGCCGTTTCAACAGGCTCGGGGTCTGGCGAAAAAGGGCCTGATCCAATGTCATGAAAAAGTCCTGAATCTACATCTGAAATGGCCATCAGTCTGATCGAACAGCATTTGTTCAATGCTTCATAAAGAAGCTTGCCACCTTTAATGGCCGAAATTTTTCTTCTGACCGAATTAATATCACTGATTGGTAAGCCTGAATAAATCAGTTTGCGGTGACATTCAGCTTTCTCTTCATTGCTTAGCCCGGAGCAGGGTAGGGCAACCAAAGATGAGGTTCCGCCAGATATAAGAACCAGCAAGTTGCTGCGATGGTCGAGGCTCGCAATGTAATCAGCTACGGCTTTTCCAGCAGCGAAAGAGGTTGCATCGGGTATCGGGTGCTTTGCTTCGAGAATTTTGCCGGTAAGGTTTTTGAAGCTGATCTTTTTGTGTTCAGGCACAACGGCGAGAAAGTCTGCCTGACAGGACAAGTGCTCGTCAAGCCCCTGAAGCATTGCCAACCCTGATTTGCCCATTGCGATAATTTTAAGGCAAGACAAAGCCAGAGGCTTTTTGTGACTATCGAGAAACCTCGAAGTCAAGCCTCTGGCTTCGATCTTACTACTGATTAATCTGCAAAAATCAACTGGAAACTGATTTTGCATCTATTTCATTTATCTTTTCCTGGGGAACAATTGTTTTGAAAAAGTTCTGAATGTCTGAAGCCCCTACGGAAAAATCCATCGAGAAAATGTCTCGCTTGTTGCCATTAGAAACTTTTATCGAAAGCTTATCACCGGGGTTGACCGCGGCGATGCTTTTGCCGTTTGTCGCGCCGTTCAAGACGAAATTGATTTGTTCGTCATTTTCGGGGCTTACATAACCGGTTGCTTCAAGCCCGTTGTTTTGATTTTTGAGAATTGCCTTGCATGGGTTGTCTGGCCCGCCAATTATCTGGGCCAGTTTTTTTGATTCGAGGTGAATGAGAAAGTATTTTGGCAAAAGAACTTCTTCTGCACTTTCTGCTGATGAATCAAGAGATAGTTTTACATCGCAGAAACCTGATTTGATTTCATCTGCTTCAAGATAGTGGGGTTCGAATCTCAGAACTTTCTTCGATTTTACATCCATGATCTGAAACAAGAGTATATCCTGACAGGCTACCAATCCGAGAGGAGAACAGTCTATACGAGCAAAACCCTGGTCAATCTGAGACCGCATGACTGATTTTTGCATGATCTTACCGGTGCGCACGTTTTTAATCTGAATTACAGCGTCATCGCTGAAATTGCCCTGGGCGAAGTCTTTGCCTTCCCAGTGGAGGTTAGCAGAGATTTCCTGGGTTACGACCTGGGTGTCGAGCAGATGTTCTTCAAGATGAGTCTTGGCAAGACGCCAGATAACATCTTTTTGAATGGTTTCAAGCTTTAGTGACGCATATTGATAGTCAGGGTTGAGTTTCAGCGCTTTTTTGAATTCTTCTATCGCCAGCTCAGATTTGCCGGCGAGGTGGTAGAAGTTACCAAGTTTGGCATGAAGGTCAGGGAAGTTTTGATTGGTATTAACGAATCTTTCGTGAAGATCGATAAGTGAATCAAGTTTGCGCATATAATTTGAAAGCTCTGATACACGGCTTCTGAACTGAGTATAGCTCGGATACATGTGGGCAGCTTTTTCGTAGGCTCTGTAAGCCAGGTAAAGTCTTCCGGTGCGGTAGAAAATTTCGCCGAGGGTGCAATAAATTCTCGGGCTTTTGCTTTCTATGCTTAGAAGAGTTTCGATTGCGTGGTCTGCTTTGTCAAGAGCTGCCAGGGCAATTGCCGAGTTAATTCTTGCGTCGATATAGTTCGGGTTGGCTTTAAGGGCCAGCTGGAACTGATCAAGGGCCTCTTGTGGTCGTTCAGCCTTAAGCAGAAGCTTGCCGTAGTCATTTATCAGATCGAGGTGGGTTGGGTTTTTGCTGATTTTTTCTTTTACAATCTCGATTGCTTCTTCTATCTTTTGCGTGTTGCCGGTCATGCAGCTTAAGTAGCCAAGCGCAAGATGCTGTTTGGGATCTATTGCCACCGCTTTTTGAAATGCTTCAAGAGCCTGTGAATGATCTTCCTGAATCAGCATAATTTCACCGTAGAGCTCAAGCAACGGAGCAGAGTTCTGAGAATATTCCATGAAGGAAAGCAGGTTGTCACGCGCTTCGTTGTAATAACCATACATCATGTTGTAGCGAATGTATTTAACCTGCGAGCGGACGTCTTTGCTGCTTATAACCGGTGAAAAGCCATTGGCCGGCAAGTTGTGCAGCTGATCAAGCTGAATGTTGATCATCTGTTCAGGGTCTTTGTCGCCGAACAGCATGCTGAATATAGTACTTCTGGTTTGTGGTTTCTTAAGATTGGTTTCGCTTAAAATCTGGCGAACCAGCAGACGTAGCATTTCGCAATAGCCACCCTGGGGATTTGAATCATAGGGGGTTTTGCCGAATTGTGGGTCTACTTCGGTAAGTCTTGGAAGTCCGCCGATTATCGGGTAAGGGAAGACCTTGCTGGTTTTCGAGGTCGAAAACTCGTTACTGATGTTATTACCGAGAAGAATGATCTTTTCTCGCGGATAGCTGAGTTTAGCAACACCCTGAAAAAATCTGACGTTGTCGGTGATTGTGGCCAGCGAAGAAAAATCAATAAGGAAGAAGATAAAATCGGCAGTGTCAAGAGCGGTAAAAAGGTTTTCGTCAAAAACAGAACCTGTGTCGACGATAATGTAGTCAAAGCTTTTTCTTGCCATTCTGATGACTCTGGTAAGATCATCAGCATGTACCTGTTCTGCTTCAAGAAAGCTTCTTGGCGCTGGTACCACGAAAATGTTCTCTGATACGCGCACCGTTTCGCTCATCATTTCGAACTTGCCTTCATCCATCTGAATTTTTTTGTTGATATCAATGATGGACTTGGGAGAATGCATGCCGAATTTCTGGGTTGCCCCGGCAAAATAAAGATCAAGGTCGATGAAAAGAATCTTTTTATTGATTTCATTGCCGAGAATCTTGGCTAATACCGATGCAAACGTGGTCTTACCATAGCCATCCTTGGCCGAGGCGATAGTAAGAATCCGGCAATTCGAAGGAGCTTTGCCGGTAGATGATCTTGAGCCGGTAGCCACCAGTTTGTTGGTTTCGCGAAGCCTTTGGGAAAGAGTAGACAATAGCTTCAGGCTGATCGAAGGGTGATTGTGCAAAAGTCTTTCAAAATCAGTACCCTCGATCATAATCAGGTTTGAAGCCTGCATGGTTCTGGCTGAAGCTGTTCTTTGGGCGGTCTTTTCAAAAAATGCCATTTCACCGAAATAATCACCATTCTTTAGAACCGCAATGGTTTGTTCGCCATGAACCGGGTTTTTGTTGAAAATTTCAACCTGGCCGGTTTCGATGATATAGATGTTTCTTTCGAAAGCGCCTTCGGGAAAAATTATTTCTCCGCGTCCGTAATGAAGCTTACGTGAAATTTTAATGATTTCGTTCAGCTCAGAGCTTGTCAAAGATTGAAAAAGGTCAATCTGGTTAAGTTCCATCTGCGTCCCCCCGTATTTAGAAAAATGTATATCTGTCTTTTTAGAAATATAAGTTCTTCTTGACCTAAACGCAAGAACTCTTGTTTGAATTATGGCAAAAATGTATGTTATTTTATGGCATCGGGGGGTATATAATGACAGCATATTCAATAGATTCGTTGAACCAGAAGTTCGAATTACGGTCATATACTGTAATTTTTGATATAGCAGACAGTCTTGCGGCTGAAGAACTGCTTGATAGTCTCGATCGAGCCACGGCAAACTTCAAGCAGGTTTTTAACATTCAGGAAGAACCCCAGGCTTCTTTTTATCTGCTCAAAAATGAGACTGAGCTTGAAAAGGCGACCGGTCTGGCGGCAAAAGTAGGCGAAAATATTCGTAAAGTCTACGAAAACAACACGGTTTTTCTCGTCCTGGACAAATTTGAAGAGGGGTTCGGCGAAGTCGCGGTTCGTGAACTGGGGCACCTTTATTTTAATAACAAGGTAAATGAAAAAGAGATCAGGGTTCGCCAATGGCGCTCTCCCTCCTGGTTGCGCGAAGGTTTTGCTCTTCAGTCAGCCTATAAAATCAGAAAAGACAGTCGTGAATGGTTGCAAAAAGGCTGGGCCAAACTTCAGGAAGCGCAAAAAGCCAATCAGCTTATTAAACCCGGAATCATGATTAAAGATATTAATCTGATTCCCGATGCAGCGAGAAGGCAGCTTGCTTTATTTCAGTCGTTTTACATGGTAAGACTTCTTCTTGGTATTTATTGCGACAGTTTTTTCTCAAAATATTCAACCCTGATGGGTGCTCTTGAAGACATGGAAGCCGAAAACTGCTTCAGGCAGATTACCAGCTTTGATTTCGAAAAATTCTTTTCGCTTTTCGACGACTGGGTAAAAAAGACCAACGCCTGGACAGCAATGGAATAGAGGTACTAATTTGCAGGAAGAATACGACGCAAAACGATTTCTTGTCGTTCTTATGTTGATTACTTTGTTGTTGGGCGGTTTGGTTCTGGTTTTTAAATCAGACTATCGCCTGAAGGATAATCAGCTTTCAAACCTTGATTACTACCCGCATGTAGTCAACGAAAAAGGATTGAACTAATTTGCTGATTTTTATTCTTTTTTCTTTAGCGTTCATTGCCGGTATGGCTTTTGCGGTTCTTACCGGCGCTGCTGCCAGTGGTCTGTTTCTTCTTCTCACCGCAGTGTTTTTTACCTGCGGCGTAATACCTTTCTGGTTCAGGCATGGCGCAAATGTCATGTCCGGAAATTTTGATCTTATAAGAAACGACGAAGAGCCCGTTCCTGTTTTGACCATATTCTTTCTCATGCTCTCTTTTGCCTGTGTCGGTTCTTTCTGGTATATCTCAGAACTCGATTCCAACTATTCGGGGCATTTAAAGAAAATCTGCGATAAATACGACGATTCAACCACCTGGAATGTACGCGGCACTATTCTTGAAGAGCCCAAGCTGAAAGGCGACCATCTCGAATTGATAATCAAACCCGAAATCATCAGAAGAGTCGAAAGAAAGCGAATGCGGGTGACCGGTAAATCGCAATCTTCCGGTGGGTCTTCAGGTTCAAAAAGGCGATCTGGGTATGAAACCGTCGTTAATCTGACGGAACCGGAAGTTGTTAAAGGCGGCCTAATTCTGGCCCAGGTTTTTGAAGATACTGAAGTTTTTCGTCAGGTTGATTTTAACCAGAATGTTGAAATTGAAGGTCAGCTTTTCGAGCCCTCTGAAAAGAGAAATCCGGGCTCTCTCGATTATCGCCGTTATCTGCGCAATCGTGGTGTTTACAGAACGGTTCGCATCGTTCCGCGCAAAGCTGATTTAAGAATTATTTCTGAAACTGAGGGCGGGTCAATCTGGTACCGATTTGCGCTTTACATAAAAGATGAAGTGCTTAAAGTCATCAAGCAGACCATGCCATACCCTGAATCAAGCTTTCTTGGCGGGGTTTTGCTTGGCTTAAAAGGCGGACTGCCGAAAAAGGTAACCCAGGAATTTCGAATGACCGGCGTGTCGCATGTTCTGGCGGTATC
>JASURT010000077.1 GCA_030446435.1 Candidatus Ozemibacter sp. | reverse complement strand
TATTTTCTTGCTTCAAGCTCAACTCCTGATATTCGAGGAACCTTCAAGAATCGCCTTCCATGGCGATCTTGAAGGTCGGCAAACTTCCTGTTTGCCGACTCGAAATTCAGGGTTTCGCTTTCAGAGAAAATGGGAAGACTCCGACACCTTCGCTTTTGAAAAACCTCCGGGCAACTTGCAATAAAAAAAGACTTTCAAAATCTTTGGCCGGGTGACTGCCACAAAAGAATTCTGTAAGTTTTCGGGGTTGAGAATATGATTTCATGTTATGCTTTAAAGGCTTTTAAACCAGTTCAGACATACTTCAGGAGACATTTTGCTAAAAAGCACAGACATCATTTATTCAGACGAAAACTATGTGATCATAAATAAACCGGCTGGTCTGCTGGTTCACCCCAGCTATCTCGACAAACATGAATCGCAAAGCGCTATGAAGCAAACAAGAGACCTGCTGGGGAAATGGGTTTACCCGGTTCACCGGCTCGACCGACCAACTTCGGGGGTTCTGGTTTTCGGACTGAGCAGCGAAGCCGCAGCGGCTCTGGTCAAGGAATTTACCGAGAGAAAGGTGAAAAAGCAATATGTCGCTCTGGTTAGGGGCTATACCGAAGACAAAGGTTCGATAAACCACCCGTTAAAAGAACTTTGGGATAAAATGACCGACCGCAGCAGCAGCCGCGACAAGCCGGCTCAGGAAGCGGTAACTGATTACATCACCCTTGAAAGAATCGAACTTCCGTTTGCGGTCAGACCCCACCCTACCTCACGCTATTCATTGGTTTCAGCCGCGCCGCAAACTGGCAGGCAAAGGCAGATACGCCGGCACTTCAAAAGCATTTTTCACCCGATTATCGGCGATGCAAAACATGGAGACGGGCATCATAACCGTATGCTTCAAGAAAAATACGGGCTGAATCGTCTTATGTTGCATTCAAATAGAATCAGTTTCAACGACCCGTTCAGCAACAAGCTGATAACGGCAGAAGCCAGTTGGCCGGAAGATTTTTCATCGTTGCTGGCAAGAATGGGTTTTGCCATGCAAAGCAAGATGTTAACCGAAATGTAATTGTGCTATATTGTTTTTATGAAAGCAAAAAGAATGATAAGAATAGTCGCAATTCTGCTGGCATTCTATATTCTCATCCTGGTTTTTCAGGATAAAATCATATTTTTCCCACATCCCTGGCCAGAGAGCTTTGTATTACCGGAAAAGCTTGATAATTGCAGACTTCAAGCTGTTGAGCTAACGACTTCTGACGGCGTAAAGCTCGATGCAGTTTATGCTGAAAGTTTTTCAACGACTGAAGATGAGCGAAAAGTTGTTTTATTCAGCCATGGCAACGCAGGAAATCTCATCGGAAGATTGGACAAAGCTGACAAAATCTGCAAGATCGGGTTCGATGTTTTCATTTATGACTATCGGGGCTTTGGTCGCAGCCAGGGCAGCCCGAATGTCAAAGGTGCGATAATCGACGGCATCACGGCTTTAAACTACCTTACCGAAACAAAAAAGATCAAAAAAGAGAACATCGTCATATATGGAGAATCACTCGGCACCGGAATAGCAGCTGAGCTGATCAAAGGCAACGAAAGTGCCTTTGCCGGATTGGTTCTTGAATCAGGTTTCGCATCTCTCTCTGCCCAGGCCAGTCGCAAATTTCCGGGTATCGGGAAACTGATACTCAAGAGGGATCTGCCCACAATAGACATCATAAAGAATTACAGTGGCAAGCTGCTTATCATTCATTCAAAAGCAGATAAAATCATACCTTATACCGACAGCGAAAAAGTTCTTGCAGCCTGCCCATCTGAGAGTAAAACCATTTTAACTTTTGAAGGAGCACGACATAATGACCCAGTCTGGTATAAGCCGGAGTATATTCAAGCCTGGCAGAATTTCAGGAAATCACTTTAAAATTTGTCTTTTCCTGATTTTTTTGAGTATTTGCCTGTTTTCAGGGCAAAAAGTCATGGCAGAACCCGAAAAACAACCCGAATCGGTATCAATTTTCAGATTGCTCGCCAACCCGGAATCTTTTTCCGGCAAATTCATTCGTGTTGAAGGTTTTTTGCATATCAAGCACGAAGACCAGGCTCTTTATGCAAACATTGAATCTGCTGACCATCTGATGACGCAAAATGCTTTCTGGATCAAAATAGACCAGGAAAACATCAGATTTCAGCCTTTGCAGAAGAACCTGAAATTCATTTCATTGCACCATTTTAATGAAAAATTTGTTCTGATCGAGGCAGTATTTGACTACCAGAGCAAAGGCCACATGGGCATGTTTTCAGGTACCCTCGACAAGGTATCAAGAATAATGGAGAAAAAAAGATACCATGATGGTTCGGGCAAAAATCAGGCAACCGGCAAGGGCAAATGAGCGGCAACCGCATTGTTAAAGTGCAGCAAAATTTTAACTGAGGGACATTTATGATTTTTCCATGGTTTTATTTTCTTAAGGACGAAGAACAGCTTTTACTCGAAGGTTTCACGAAAAAATGGACGGTAAACGGCCCGGGCACGGTTTTTGTAAAACCAATGGTCAACGCTACCAAGCGTCGCGGAATAAGCCTGTTGCCAACCGAATTCATGAAAATTCGCAATCTTCTCACCGGTGAAATCAGGGTTGAACAGGGACCAAGCTTTTTCTTTCTCGAAGCTTATGAAGAAGTTACCAAAAGACATGATGTCTTTGTTTTGCAACACAATGAATACATGAAAGTCATAGATAGAACCACCGGAAAAATAAGAGTTATAACCGGTCCGAATCACGTCGTGCTTGAAGCCAACGAAGAGCTTCTAACCGCCCCGACCCGCGGGGTCAACATCGATGCCCACACAGCGGTTCTGGTTCGTAACACTTCTGATGGCTCACTGAAGCTGGTTACAAAGAACCAGGTTTTCTTTCCCGCTGCTGATGAAGAAATAGAAGAGGTTCGCTCGCGTATTCTTCTTGAAAATCACGAATCAGTTATTATCAAAGACAAAGACGGCAAATATCGTATAGTTCACGGCGAAAAAGTTGACGAGTCATTTTTTCTGCAACCTTATGAAGAGCTTCTTGAAATGCACTGGTCTTCAGGCATTAACAAAGAAAAGAGAAATCTCGTCATAACCCATATCGATTCCCGCCCGAAGTTCATGTGGTATGAATTTGGGGTAAGAACAAAAGACAACGTCGAGCTGATTCTTGGCGTAACCTTTTTCTGGCAGATTGTAGATGTTGAAAAGATGATCAGAACCACTGACGATGCCCCGGGTGACATTTGTTCCCACGCCCGAAGCATGATCATCCAATCCGTTTCCAAATCTCCACTCGAAGTTTTTCTTGAGAAGTTCAACGACATCGTCAGAGACGCAATTATCAATGAAAATGACAAGTTCTATACACAGCGCGGGGTTGACATTCATTCTGTCGAGGTTCGTTCGGTTACCTGCAAAGAAGAAAGCACCCAACAGATTCTTCAGGAAATTATTCAGGAAACCACCAATCGACTCAATCGCCTGCAAAAACAACAGAGCGAAAATGAAGTCAGACTGAACGAAGTTAAGGGCAATCTTGATATTGAAAGGCAGAAAGGTGATCTTCTTGCAATTCAACGCGAAAATGCGCTTAAAGAAGCTGAAACGGCCGGCGAATCAGAAGCGGTAAAAGTCGGAAAATTTTTCGAAAAGCTTGCTGATTCGCTTTCTGAAAAAGATAAACTGGCGATATTCAATACTTTGAAAAAAGTAGAATACATAGACAAGCTTGGCAGAAGCAATGCCAACATGTTTTTTACTCCGAGCGACGTAGATCTGCGCATCGAAGCGGGCCAGAAGTAATCAACACATCCTTCCGGCGCGACCACCCGACGAATCATGGTCGCGCCGAAGGACTTGGCACAACTCATGTGAAATGAAAAAACCGGTCACTTCGATGGTTCGACTAGCTCACCAACCGCCTCTTGAAAGAGGCTGAGTGACCGGTTTTTGTTTTAATTCAATCGATCTATCAATTCGTGAAGTTTGGCCCGACGCTTGTTTTCATCGCTTGTTCGTCGCATAAAATCTGCCAGCTTCAGCATAAGATCTGCATATAGGTTGTGAGAATCAGGTCCGGGAACGGGGGCCTGAGCAACACCTGACATTGCATAAACGGGCTTGATTTCTTCGCTGACCTCGGCTTTGACCATTTCAATCAGATCAAAGGTTTCACCCATTTTGGGAGCAACCGATTTAAAGCCTTTTTTCTCAGAGATAAGTTTTGCGAAACCTTCTGCTGATTCAGGCTCACCATGCACTACAAACACGGTGCCGTTGATCTTTTCCACAGAATCGAGCCAATTTAGAAGCCCTTTCTGATCAGCATGTCCGGAATAGCCGGTTATCTGTTCGATTTTTGCTTCGACAGCCACTTCTTCACCATGAATTCTAATGTCTTTTTTGCCGCTGAGAATAAGTCTGCCGAGGGTGCCTTCAGCCTGATAGCCGACAAAAATCACGGTGTTTTCAGGTTTCCAGAGGTTGTGTTTAAGGTGATGCTTGATACGACCGGCATCACACATACCGCTTGCCGACATTATTACGATGCCGTTTTCAAGATTCAGGGCCTTGGATTCGTCAACCGATTCAGTGAATCTGAAATCAGAATGATCGAACAGCCCGCCCATTTTTTTCATTACCTCTGTGGCGTCTTCATCGTAGCATTCAGGGTATTTAACAAAAACCTTGGTAATATTTCGAGCCAGGGGTGAATCGACCACGACCTGAATTCCAGGTATATCACCACGTTCTTTAAGAATAAGAATATCGTGAAGCAGGTCCTGAGTTCTTTCGAGGGCGAATGCCGGAATGATAATGTTGCCGCCGCGTTCGATCGCACCTTTGAAAATCTCGGCCAGTTTGTTTAGACGATCTTCTTTGGCCACTTCTTCACGGGTTCTGGTGCCATAAGTAGATTCGACTACAAGATAGTCGGCTTCTTTAAAGCTGTCAGGATCTTCAACGATAGGATGGTCGAGTTCTCCAAGATCACCTGAGAAAACCAGCTTACGCTTCTGGCCATTTTCTTCGACAACGATTTCAATGAAAGACGAACCAAGAACATGCCCGGCATTATGATATTTAACCGCACAGCCTTGCACCGGGTTGAATTCTTTGTATCTTTCAACGCCTTTAAGTTGAGCAATGGCCTGTTCAGCATCAGGAAATTCATAGATCGGCGAAACCGGAGGCAAGCCTTTTCTTTCGTTTCTTCGATTTTTCTGCATGACTTCAATCTCTTGAATGTGAGCAGAATCAGGCAAAAGATAGCGCAAAAGATCAACTGTAGGTTCAGTTGCAAAAATTGGGCCTTTGAAACCATGCTTGACCAGCTTTGGCAAAAGACCGGTGTGATCTATATGCGCGTGCGTAATCAGAACGAAATCTATATCTGACGGGTTATAGGCAAAATCTTTGTAGTTGTTTTCTTTAAGGGTTTTGTTACCCTGAAACATACCGCAATCTACAAGAAACTTGAATTTTTCGGTTTCGACGAGATAATTAGAACCGGTAACGCAGCCGGCTGCGCCATGAAAAGTTATCTTCATATTTATCCTTTCAACTTCTTAGGAAGAAATTTTTACCGAATTGCTTATCGGCAGTTTCTTCTTTTTGGCGTAGAGCAGCAGTCTGTCTCTTCTAATACTGTGCTCGGTTTCAAATTCTCCACCACGATCGGTTTTATAAGCCACACGAACCATTTTTCCCCAGACATCATGTGTAGTCGAAACTTCAGTTGGCTTGCCACCATCGGGCGATTCGAAAGTTCTGGGCAAAAAACATATCAACCCATATTGTCCGGGTGCGACAAGATAAACGTGAGCCTGAAGATTCGGGGGCAATTTTTTATATTCATCCGGAAACAACGGAATATAGGTTGCTACGGTGCCAAAATCACCCGGGTCGATCATAGCCGCATAAGGCCTTGAAAACTTTTTCAGGCCCAGAGTTTGAAGGATTTCGTCAATTATTTCTGTAGATACTGTTTTTACTGCCATTGCGGCTTATTCTATTAGTTAATGCTCAGCTATTCAAGTTTTTTTCGAATGAGCACTTTATTTCTTTCTGTGATTTTGGTCAATACGGGTCGAAATAACGTTTCACCCGCCCATTTATCTGACAGGTAACTTCGTAGGTTATTGTATCAAGCTTTTCGGCCCATTCGTAAGCACTAATTGTTTCTTCTTTATCCGTACCGATCAAAGTAACCATGTCACCAATCTTTATATCGGTTTCTGGCCCGAGATTGCACATACTCTGGTCCATGCAGACGCGGCCAACAACCGGGTAAGATTTGCCTGCAATCAACACTCTGCCCTCATTTGAAAAAAGGCGATTGAAACCATCTGCATAACCAGCCGGAAAAGTAGCTATCCAGGTATCTTCAGGCGCGATCCAGGTTCGACCATAACCTATCGACGAGCCTTTAGAAACCTTTTTAATAAAAGAAACTCTGGTTTTAAAACTCAACCCGGGCTTTAGTTCGATCGTTTGCGGGGTATCTTTTGAAGGGTAAAAACCATAAATCATGATACCGGGTCTTACCATGTCAAGCCATCCATCAGGGTGCGCGAGCACGGCACCTGAGTTGGCGCAGTGAACAAGCTCGAATTTAAAGTTAAGCGTTTCTTCAATGCTTTTCACATGCTTTTTGAATCGGTCTATCTGACGACTGGTAAAGGTTTTGCTGGCTTCATCACTGACGGGAAGATGAGTCATCGCACCCTGCAGATGCAGATGAGGGCAGTTTTTTATGATTTCTTCGGCCAGCGCAATTGCTTCATCGGCATTTACACCAATTCGGCCCATGCCGGTCTCGATTTTAAGATGCACGTTTACGGTCTTATCAAGCTTTGCCGCAGTGTTTTCAAGAGCTCTTACGTTTTCAGCAGAAATAACAGCCATTGTAAGATCATTTTTTACGGCTTCTTCCATTTCTTCTGGAAAAGCGGGACTGAATTTAAGAATCGGCAATTTGATTCCGGCCTGCCTCAGTTGCATTCCCTCGGGAACCGTGGCAACACCCAGCCAGTCGACCCCTGATTTTTCAGCCATCTGCGAGACTTCGACCGCGCCGTGGCCGTAAGCATTGGCCTTAACCGCGATGAGAATTTTTCGTTCAGGGCCAATCGCCTTTCTGATATTTTCGATATTGAATTTTATGTTTTGCAGGTGAACCTGCGCATGTGTCTGATATAGCATTTTACTCTGCCTCTATTACCACTTTCTGAACATATTCTGAAGTCGACAAAGCCAGCAAAGCACCATAACCCGGGTAAAACGCCACTTCATCACCGACCTTCAAATCTCTGCGGCAATCTTGAACATCAAGCAGAAGGTGATCGCTCGAACCTCCCAGAACGATGATTCCGTCTTCAACCGGGGTAATACCGTCAACCACAATATCCTGACGGCCAAGATTGAGTATCACTCTTTTTCTCAAGCCCCGGTCGACGAATTCCTGGGTTTCACCAAAAGCATCCTGACCGCGCTCGCCAATCGGCATCGATGGCTTTGTTTCTGCTTCGATAACTTCACCGACGGCCAGAACCGTATCTTGTCTGGTCCCCTGCCATGGTGATCGGTCAATAACGTTTCGCCCCAGAATAATGGCTTCACCGATGCGGTAAAGATTTACTTCGGTCGGAAGTTTGCCGGCGGCCATCAGAGGTAAACCCGAGCTGTTGCCGCCGCAGAGTATGGGCAATTTAAGACCGGTTGCCTTTCGGCAGGCTTTAACCGTGTCGACGAACAACTTCATGTTAATTTCAGACGGAATAACCCCGCCATAACAGGCAAGGTTGCAACCAAGGCCGACAATTTCGACGCCTTTAAGGCTTGCAGCACTGTTTACCAGTTCAATGGCCTTGTCTGGCCAAACTCCTTCGCGAAGATCGCCTACATCGATCATTACAATGACCTTATGGCGCAAATTTCGCTTTAGAGCTGCTTCAGAAAGAGCCTTAATAGTTACCAGACTTGAATTCAAGCTATAATCAGCCACATCAACGACTTCATCGATCTGCGACAGCGCCGGAAGTCGCAAAAGCAGGAATGGACCGCGCAAACCAGCCTGGCGTAACTTCCAGAGATTTTCCAGGCGCGAATCGGCAAGCAGGTCTGCTCCGCCTTCGGTCATGGCACGCGCCACAGCCGGATGAGCAGAAGTAACCTTGGTTACACAAGCCACCCTGACCCCTTCATTATGACACTGAGAAACGATTGCCTCAGCATTCTGACGAATTCTGTCGGGGTATATTTCTAACCTGGGGGTTTTGCATCTTTTTGTCTGTTGATCTTTATAATCAATCATTTTATTTAATCCATTCTTTGAATGTATTCTTTACCAACTCTGGAAATTCAAGAGCGATGGTGCCCAAAGCAGAAAAAAGATAACTTTTGTCCAGAAAAATCCTGGTTTCGGGCTTGGGCAATAAAGATTTGCCGGGACCGGTACATATCGATTTCAAAATCGCTTCGCCACCATCGACCCGGGTCAGCGCGCCCCCGGTGCCAATAACCCATTTTACCGCAGAAAGATCTTTGCCTTTGATAATCTGCTTTTTACCGGATGGGGTGAAAAGATCGCCTATGGTTCCGGCGTGCCGACGAACTCCAACTTCAACCGCTTTGCGGCATAACCAGCTGGTAACTTCTTTTTCGTTATCGGTAGCAGGCATTGCTTTTACTTCATTACGGCGATCGAGCCAGGAATCATCTTCTGCCAGTTCGAGAACATTCGAGGCATTGACGTAAACCCCAAGATCGCCTTCAACGGTTCTTTTGCATCTGGGCTCGGGATCAACCAGCTTGGCAGCGAATTCGGGGCTTCCCTCGGTTACCGAGTGAACGTCAGTCGTCGCGCCGCCAACATCAACGATCATACAATCGCCGGCAACTTCAGCAAAGAGTTCTGCACCCTTCAAAACCGCACCAGGAGTAGGCATAATCTGTCGGGTCGTAAGGGTTTCGAGCCTGTTCATGCCCGGAGCATGAATGATATTACGCGAAAAAAGCTCCTGCATTCTTTTTCTAAGTGGTTCAACATCGAGAACGTCTACATCGGGAAAAACATTCGGAGCGATCATCAATTCGATACCGGATTTTTTGAAAATGTTTTCGATACCGCGTTTAAGGGCACTGTTTCCTGCGTAGACTACCGGCACCCGCAAATCTAACGAAGCAATCTTTATGGCATTTTGCAAAACCACATCCCGGGCACCAAAATCGACTCCACCGGCCAGAACAATCATGTTCGGCTCGATCTCTTCGATTTCTTCAAGGTCATATTCACTTAGATCACCGGCAGTAACCATTTTGATTATTGCGCCCGCGCCAAGACTAGCTTCTCGGGCAGCCCTGGCAGTCATATTGTAGGTCAATCCGTGAACAGTTACCCTTAAACCACCAGCTGCAGAGCTGTTGGCAAAAATATCAGCCTTGTCTGTGCTGCAACCACTGGTTTCTTCAAGATTATCGATGGCGTTTTTCAGCCCGATGCCGACATTTCCCTGGTCTACGGTGGTTGGCGCGAATCCCTGCGCCACATGTCTGAGAAAATTGTCTGAAGTTTTGATAAAACCATTGGCTTTGGTAATGGTGCTGCCAACTTCAAGAGTCAGAAAATCCAGTGTTTCGCCCATAACAATGACCTTATAGTGTAATTTTTGCCAATCTTAGCATACCCCGCAAGCAATAACAACTTTGCCGAACAACAGAAAATTCGTGCAAAGTTTGTTCAGAAAGCCAGAAACGTCTTTCGGTAGCGATGCTCAGCAAATACCGGCACGAGGACTTCGAAAAGCTGAGAATATGGCAGGATGCGCTTTAAAAAGAAACATCGGCGAGGCCCCGAAAACGGGACTTCGCCGATGCACATTGCAGAACTAGATAGCGCCCTGGTTCTTCAGTATTTTAACGATTGAATCAACTACCTGAATTCCTTTGCTGCCACGACCGAAACCATCATCCATGCCACATTCCCGGGCAATCTCTCTGGTTACCTGGGTGCCGCCGCAGATAAGAATGATTTTGTCGCGAATGCCTTTTTCGCGGCAAAGTTCGTCAAGTTTGCGCATGTTCTTGCGGTGAACATCGTTATGACTGATGATTGTACTGATAAGTATGGCCTGAGCCCCGGTTTCGATAGCCGCATCGACCATTTTGCCTATGGGAACCGAAGTGCCGAGGTAGTGATATTTAACGCCGTATTTTTCAATGCCGCCATGTTTGATATCAAGAATTTCACGAAGACCAACTGAATGTTCGTCTTCACCGACTGTGCCGGCGACGACTTTGAGTCCGACCTTTTTGATACCGGCACGAATTTCATCTTCAGAAAGAAGAATCTCTTTCGGCGGAATTTTCAGGCTCTTTTTATCGATAGTAAAATCTACTTTGCCCTTAACTTCAAGGAAGGTACCTTCTGAGGGGTGCATAACCTGAGCATTGATTACTTCAGGCTCAGACAAACCCATCTTTTTGGCGACTTCAAGGGCCGCCACTCTGGCAACTTCGATTTCTTCGGGCAAGAACAACTGAATCAGAACGGTGCCATCGCCGGCCCATTCCACTTCAGGCTTGATTTTGTCGCCTTTTCTGAAATCAACGGTCTTTTCAAGTCTGAGATTACAGTTGTCACTAGCATCGATTTCATCGATATAATAGATTTTTTCGGGTTTGCAAAGGGTGCAGCCGTCAATAAGATCACAGGCCTTATCGACCCCTGCAGGAACATTGTTGTGACCGAAAACACTGCAAACCGGAGCAAAATAATCGGCATCTCTTTCGACAATGCTGCCGACCCCGACGCCGCCTTTTCCATCACGGGCGATTCCGTCGCCATTTCTTTCAGGATATTTTGCTGAATCTACAAAGAAACCCTTCTCGACAGCGGCAAAATATCCGCCGGTTTCAACCATTTCTTCGAGAAAGCATATTGCACGTTCTTTGAGATCGCGCACCATTTCACCAAGAGGCCCGTCACGATCGATCTTTATAAGCTGTTTGATACCATCGAGTGCTACCAAAGTCTGTTTTGCCGTTTCGATGCCCCTGATATTGTTATGATGCCAGGGAACGTTTCGGCCTTCATCAGGGGTAATGGTGCTTTGAATATCAACATGGGTCAAAGCAGAAATCAGGGTATCGATAACATGGGTTCGGGTGGCTTCTTCGATATCGGATTCGATGTATCTGGTATTCTGCTGCGCTCTGAATTTGTATTCACTGAAAATATCGCGCAAAGCAACGGCGTATGGAAGATCATACCAGAGTTTCGGCGAAGGTGGAGCACAGGGAGGAACTGTTGAAAGACCGATCTGCTCTTTCGGCATACCGACTGATTCGGAAAATGCACAGTTTATGCCATGTTGAACCAGAAGTTCGGGCATGACTGACCAGCCTTCTTTAGCAGTGGCGTTTGCGTTATGCGCGCCGTCGATCTGAAAAATTCCGGCGTCGGCCATGACTTTTTTTGCGCTGGCGGCGTCGGTGAACGATCGATACATG
Organism: Candidatus Ozemibacter sp.; assembly: GCA_030446435.1. GTDB lineage: Bacteria > Muiribacteriota > Ozemobacteria > Ozemobacterales > Ozemobacteraceae > DYKG01. The sequence goes on along the minus strand of JASURT010000077.1, from coordinate 2,679 downwards.
TTAACATTGCGGTAAAGCACGTTGTATTGTGGGTCCTGATGAGCGCCATTAATGCCTTCTTCGGCAAAAAGAACCGCCACTTCAGGGCCGGCAACGCCTGATACATAAGAATGAAAGTTGATCGGGCGACCGACTTCGTCTTCGATCTGATCACAGGCTTTTCTTGAAGCTCTGATTTGTTTTCGGGTTATGGGAACACCGCCCACGCCTTCCGGGGTGCCTTCTAAAAGTCCGTCGATATGGCTTTGCCCGGTGGTTCGAATTACCATTATATGGTCAGCGCCATGCCATGCCGCCATGCGCATACGGCGAATATCGTCTTCAAATCTTCCGGAAGCTATTTCAGTGGTAATTACAGGCTTAGGTTGAGGATCGATGTTGTCAAAATATTTGGCAGCCGGCAGAGGGATTGAGTTTTTCAAAGGCTGTGTCATATCCTTGAAATGAAACTTTCCGACCTTGTAGCCGCCTTCAACGGGCTGACGCCATGTCCAGCCTTTTCGACGCGGATGATAATTTTCGAGATTTTCTAAAATTTCTTCTATATCAAGTTTCTTTTTCGGATCTAATTTTTGCTGCATATTTCTCACCTTTCTCTTAAAAAAGCCCTTCAAGCACGGTTTTGTCTTCAGAGATTTTTTTTGCGGCTTCACGAATTTCAAGGTTCAAGTTTTTTGCAACCTTCAAAACGACGTGCCCGGCGCCTTTGCCAAGCAAACCGGCTTCGTTAATTGCCACAACCGCGCCCTGGGAAGTAGGGCTGTCAATTCCCATTCTCAACAAAACTGAGCGTTCAATTGACGGAGAGGTGTATTTGCTTCCGTATTCGGTCATGGGTTCAACAACTTTTTTGCAGAGTTCCCAGAACCTCTGTTTTAGCTCATCATCACCCATTTTTTTCAATTCCTGGCGACGAGCTTCGAATTTTCTGATTCTTTCTTCGCTCATACCTATTCCTTTCAAGATGAGATTTTATTGCATGAATCTAACGTGTTTCGTTCATTTTTGCCAGATTTTTCTTTACAATCCCTGCAATTCAATTCTTTTTTTCCCGGCTTGTTTCAAATTTTTTTGTAAGAAGGAAAAATTGGCCTGCTTTGGCGACTCTGACTCTCTGATTTTGCCTTTAACAGCTGAAATTTTTTGCGATTTTGCCGGGGGCAGTTGTTTAACCGGTGGAAAATATTGTAGTATCGATGCAATCAGACTTTGTGAGGAGAATTTTTTTCTATGCCAAGAGTGACGAGAATTTCAGAAATTCTACGCCGCGTGACATTGTGGTGCGAACGAATACTTGCCATTTCCATATTGTTGGGAATGGCAGTTTTCTTTTATTTTTCAGTTGCCTCGATGGGAGGAGTCGACTGGAGCCTTACAGAATCACTTTACGAACTGATAAACAGAATTCTTCTACTGGTTATCTGTCTGGAGCTGATAAGAACTCTGCTGACGCATGATCTTGAAGCGGTCTTGGAGCTACTTGCTTTTGTAGTGGCCAGAAAAACCATGAAACCGGACCTTACCGTGATTGACATTCTTTTAAGCGTAATCGCTTTTATAATGCTTATGGCTGCCAGAAAGTTCTTTATCAGGCCAAAAGAAAGTTTTGCTGCAAAACTGACTAGCGAAATTTCAGAAGAGCAGATAACAGCTAAAGGCAACTAAAATCAAATTACCTATCTGCTGACCGGCAAAATTGTTATAATTCTAAAATACTATAGAGGAACATATGGATCAGGATGCTTCTCATCTGAGGAAGATGAAAAATACCAACTTCTTCAGGTTGATATTATTGCCTTTTCTTTTTATATCTTTGTTTGCACAGATTTATGCAAACAATTTTCTGTTTGCCTTTTTGGTTGACAACAGCAAGGCTGTTGAAATTGCCAGAAAAACAGGAGCTTCAGACTCGCCTGAAATAGAGAAGCTTATTCTTGATTCCAGGCAAATTGAACTTTCGACGGTCGGCAAGGTCGAGGTTGGCAACAAAGACGGCAAGATGCAAACCAGAGTTTCGGGCAATTTTCTGGCATTCTGGTTAAGAATTGCCGCTTTGATTCTGCTTTATTTCTGGATGCGGCCTTTACTTGTTTTTCTGCGTAAAAATGAAAATGAGCTTAAAGCAAAAGCTGAGCGCAGATATAATAATTTTTACCAGGCGGTATTTTCTTACATTCTCTTATCGCACAGCATCTGGTTCATAACCACGCTGTTTCAAAGTGTCGAGTCGGGCTTCACCTTTTCCACAATGATTTATCATCTGGTCTGGCTGATTATTGAATGCTATCTGTTCTATCTTTACCTTGAACCGACTCTTTTCATGTATGTCAGCAATTATTTTTCATATTCAAACGAAAAATCGGCGGGGCGTGCTTCTTTAAGCATCTATGGCAAGCTTTTATCGATGCTTTTTTTTCTGATGCTTATACCGATGGCAATAATTGCGGCCTTTATCTACAAAGATTATATCGTTCTTTATGATTATCAGGTAAATGCACTTATGCTTATCACTACTTCAGCGGTGTTTCTAATCGGTAATATGCAGTTACTTTACAAGTCGATTCAGGAACCGATCGATTTTCTGGTTGAAAAAATGAGCAAGCTTGCCGAAGGCGATTTTTCGGTACAGACATCGGTCTTATTTGATGATGAAATCGGAAAATTGAAGCAAAACTTCAA
>JASURT010000076.1 GCA_030446435.1 Candidatus Ozemibacter sp. | reverse complement strand
CCGTAAACAGCAACGCTTTTTTTCGGGTCTATCTTTGAATTGCACAACTTTTGCTAAAGTGATAAAGTCTTGTACAGTTCCGCAAAATTATAGCTTTATCAGACACTTCAACCCCTGGAACACCAAGATTTACACTTTTGAAAGGAATTGAAGAGATGACTGTAAACAATCTTCACGTCAGTTTTCCATTGCCTGCAAATGAACCGCTGAACAGCTATGCCCCCGGCACAGAACCCAGAACCCGCCTTAAAGCAGAGTTGAAAAAGCAATCTGAACAGACAATCGAGATTCCGCTTATTATCAATGGCAAGGAAGTTAAAACCGGCAATTTTGGCGAAATCAGAGCACCTCATAACCATGATTTGCTTCTGGCCAAATATCACATGCCCGGACCGGCTGAAGTCAAGATGGCTATCGATACTTGTCTTGAAGCGGCGAAAACCTGGCGCGACACCCCCTGGGAAGAAAGAGCAGCCATCTTTCAAAGAGCCTCAGAGCTTCTCGCCGGCCCCTATAGAATGGTTTTGAACGCAGCCACAATGCTGGGGCAAAGCAAAACTGCACATCAGGCCGAAATTGACTCTGCCGCTGAACTGATCGACTTTCTCAGATTCAATCTTCACTTCTGGGATAGAATATTTAAAGACCAGCCTCCGGTATGCCGAACCCCTGACGCTTTCAATCGTCTTGAATACAGACCGCTTGAAGGCTTTATCTTCGCAATTTCTCCGTTTAATTTTACGGCCATTGGCGGCAACCTGCCAACTTCACCAGTCATGGGCGGCAATGTCGCAATCTGGAAACCCGCAAGTACCGCAGTGCTTAGCAACTACTATTTCATGAAACTCTTGCTCGAAGCAGGGCTTCCGGCCGGGGTCATCAATTTCCTGCCCGGTAAAGGCTCTGTTCTCGGTAATCCGATATTCGATCATCCTGAATTTGCCGGCCTGCATTTCACCGGTTCAACAGACACTTTTAACGGAATGTGGAAACGAATTGCCGAAAACCTCGAAAAAGGTCTTTATCGCAACTATCCGCGACTTGTGGGCGAAACCGGTGGCAAAAACTTTGTTCTTGCCTGCCCCGATGCTGACATAGACGCACTCAGCACCGCTTTGGTTCGCGGCGCTTTTGAATATCAGGGACAAAAATGTTCAGCAGCCAGCCGGGCATATATTCCGGCCTCGATCTGGCCTGAAATCAACAAAAAAATCGGTGAAGCTCTCAGCAAAATTAAAACCGGTGATGTCGCAGATTTCACCAATTTCCTCGGTGCAGTTATCGACAAAGCTTCATACCAGAATATCGTCAGCTATATTGAACATGCTAAAGCAGCTTCAGACGCAGAAATTCTTTATGGCGGCACCTATGACGACAGCAAAGGCTGGTTCATTCAGCCAACCGTGGTCAAGACCACCAACCCAAAATTCAAGCTGATGGCTGAAGAAATCTTTGGGCCAGTGCTTACCGTTTACGTTTATGAAGACGACAAGCTTGAAGAAACAATCAAACTGCTTGACGAAACAAGCCCTTACGCCCTGACCGGCGCTCTGTTCACCAGAGATCGTGAAAAAATAGTTAAAATCACTCAGCAGCTCAGATACGCTGCGGGCAACTACTATATCAATGATAAACCAACCGGAGCCGTGGTTGGCCAGCAGCCATTCGGCGGCGGCAGAGCAAGCGGCACCAACGATAAAGCCGGCAGTCACCTTAATCTTCTCAGATGGGTTTCACCAAGAAACATCAAAGAAATGCTCATTTCTCCAACTTCTTTCGAATATCCATTCATGCAGGAACCCTGATCGGGATACAAAACAGAACGGGTTACCCCTTAAGGGGTAACCCGTTTTTTTTCTCAAAAAAAACAGGACCTGACGCTAATTTCAAAAGCGTCGCAAGCCTCAACTCAAGCTTTCCATTCATCACTCAATCGCCCACATCGGCTAATAGGCCCTGTCAACACCCACAGAATCATGAAAAACTGATCAATCAAGAATTCCAGCCACCGCCTAAAGATGAAAAACAATAAAATTTGTGCTATACTGTTAGGGTATTAATTATCACGAATTCATAAGGAGGAATTTTTGGATTTAATAAAACAAAGAATTGGAAGAACCGTATTATACAAAACTTCGAAGCTCCACGAAGAGATTGGCAATGGAGAACTTTACCTGAAAATGGAAGGGGTTAACCCCACCGGAAGAATTCAGGACCGCATAGCATACTACCTGGTAAAAGAAGCTTTTCAGCTCGGCTATAAAACCATTACCGTAGCATCACTTGGCCCACTGGGCGAATCACTGGCTTTTATCTCAGAAAGATTCAATTTAAGCTGCAAGGTAGTAATGCCGGAAAATTCAATAGACAAGAAAAAACAATGGTACAAAGAGGAAAACGTTGAGATAATCGAATTTGGCAAGACTTATACCGATGCTTTTTTGAAAAGCAAGGAGCTTGCCCTGAAAAACCGTTGGTATGACGCAAACCACGGATATGACAATGCTTCGATTACCGATTCGGTTTATTCTGAAATCGCAGAAGAAATAGTCGCAAAACTTGGTTCTCAGCCTGAATATCTGGTATGCTTTCTCAGCAATGGCGCTTTGATTACCGGCCTGCACTGGGGTTTTAGAACTCTATGGCGCAGTGGCAAAATCGACCGTATTCCCAAAATGATCGTAACCTGTGTGGGCACCGACAACCCCATCTATCAGGCGTATTCTAAACAAAGCAGAACAGTTGGCAACACTCGCCCGCTCAATCGCTACAAAGGTATTTCCAGAAATACCATCGAATACAATATTCTTGAGCCTCAATCGGTTCTTAACGCCATCTACGATTCGGGCGGAACCATCGTCGCCGTCTCTCCAGATCAAATAAAAGAGATGATGCCACGGGTTAAACAGGCAGAAAACCTGAAGGTCTTTTTCCGTGGCGCGGCTTCACTTTCAGCTTACGAAAGACTCTGCCAGGAAAAGTTCATCAAAGATGGCAGTCGAACCGTAACCATTCTTGAAGAAGGCAAAAATCTGCTGACCGTTAAGCAGCTTTATCCTGACGATTTCGACAATATCGATCAACTTGCCAAAATCTGTAAAGGGTACCTTGGCAAATACGGCGATGGTCACGAAGGTAGTGTCGAAGCCATAAAAACAGCCTTTGAAGGCGGCGGTTTCGTTCTGGGCGCTTACATTAACGGTAAGATGAAAGGCCTGGCTGTTGTGATAAAAATGCCGGTCAAAATCGTCATGCCGCAATACCATCTGGTCTATGTCGGCGCCGATATCAGTGCCGGGTCTCGAGGTATCGGCACACGTTTGATGGAAGAGGTCAGAAATCTGACCGATGGCGAATTCTCTCTTCACGTAGACATCGAGAACAAAAAAGCGATCAAGCTTTACGAAAAAATGGGGCTAAAAAGAGCCTACTTCAGAATGATTGCCCAGAAATAGAGCAATTCTTGAAACCAATTGAATCAGAAACTGCCTCTTAAGAGGCAGTTTTTTTTTGCGATTTTGTTTAGAGTTTTTACTTCAGATTCCGGCCGATTATTCAGATTTCTAAAAAGATAAAAACCGGCAATTACAAAACTATCGCCAATCACTCATTCACATAGAGAAACAAATTTGCTAAATTAAAAATACAAGCATTTCTTTTGAAGGAAAAACTCATGAAAAAATTGCTGCTGGCGCTTTTATTTTTATTGGTTCTGCCAAACCTATACGCAGATGAACTGACGGCCAGAATCACTCACATAGATTCCACCGGCTTTCCAGAAATCGAAGCCCTGATAAGGGTTTACGACAAAACCGTTTTTGATTTGAACGAGATGAATCTCAAGCTTTACGAAGACGATAAATTGATCGCAACCTTCACAATCAAGCCACAACAATTCAATCACTATATGACTCTGGTAATTGACCGCTCATCGAGCATTGAAGATTCTATGATCAAAGTAAAAAAGGCCGCGGCAGGTTTCGTCAAAAGTCTTATTGAGGAAGTAAGTTTTTCGATCGTTTCATTCGGAAGTGACATCGATTTCAATCATGATTTTTCACGAGACGAGAATTCACTGATAGAAGCCCTGAGAAAAATTCGCCCCTGGGGAGGCACAGCTCTTTACGATGCGATTTACGATTCTTGTGAAGACCTGCAGGCCAAAGCAGGTCTTAACGATTTAAAAACAGTGCTTTGCATTACCGATGGCAAAGACAGCACCCCAAGCGGACAAACCCAGTTGTCGATAAAAAACGCCGATGAGGTGATAAAATTTGCGGTCGACAAATCAATCAGAGTAATAACCCTGGGGCTCGGCAGCGATATAGATGGCAGTTTTCTTGGCCGAATTGCAAGCGAAACAGGCGGCTGGTATCTGCAGACAGCCACAGCCGATGAGCTGGCTGCCCTTTGTCAGACCATGAGTGAAAGACTTAAGCGTCGAAAGCATTATCAGCTGAAGTTCAAGACTCTTGATCCCAGCATTACAAGTAATGCCAGAATACTCAAGGCAGTTATTATTGCCAACGATAATGAAGCCACAAGCCGGCGAAGCTACCATGCCCCCAATGGTCTTGTGGCAGGCGAAAGGAAGCCCACCTCTGAAGAGACACAAACAAGTCTTCAAGAGCTTCTTAACGATCTCGAAATCGAGCAGCAATATCTGCCTTCGCTAAAGGGCAATGTAAACATTCCCCACCCTGAACCGGTCTACGGACTTACTCTGGCATCTTTTGAACGAGCCAATCGGGCTGAATCCCGCATTCTTATCAACGATTCGAGAGAACAGGTAGCAAGAAAGCATCAAAGCAATCTTGACGCTCAACAAAACCAGATTAATCAACACATAAAGGTCATCGATTCTTTTCTTGAAAAATCATATCGGAAAGTTGACGCCTCGGGCCTTTCAGCAATCGAGCGTGCCCGGCTCGAAACCTTCATAAAGTATTTACAGCTCAGACGAGAAAAACTGGTTCTGCTTAGTCAGCAAGCCTATGAAATTTATATGGTCAATTTAAAATCGAGCCTTGAAGAATTGAACTATTATGATCGCACCCAGGTCATGGGCGAAACCACAAGTTCAAACTTTTTTGATTTGAACGCCGGCGCAAAAGCAGAAGCCCTTGCTTCGGTAAAAGAAAAGTATGCCAGACTGATTGCCCGGAACACCGAGAAATCCAGTCAGTTATTTTCAGCTGAAGACAAAGAAATGGTTAAAGAAAAAACCAGGGGCCCGGATCTTTCTTTGCCTGAATTGCCAGATATTAAAGCACTCGATTAGGCTTTTGTCTCAGCAACTTTTAGACTTACAAGCTCTTTGTTGTAATGGTAAATCCAATACAGAGCCCAAAACGCATACAGGTAAAAAATTGCATGGTAATGAATCGCAGCAAAAAAATCATGTACCAGCACAATTACCATAAAAAGCTGTAACCAGACCATTCTGCTGAATAAGCCACGCCCTTTTCGATAAGAATACCAGATAACGAACGGCAATAAACCGACATGCAAAAAGAAAGCAAGAACAAGGTCGAAATTGTATTCAATTCCCGGTGCAAAATCATAAAAAATTGAGTTGTTAAACCCGGGATAATTGGCGTTACGAAAAAACATACTTTCCCTGAAATCACTCATGAACAAACCGGCCACATTAGCCAGTACAATGACTATTGAAGCAATGAGAAAAAGAATCACCAGAAATCTCGGAAAAACTTTCCCAGAAAATCTGTGAAAGAAAAACGACCAGGCAATCTGAGAAAAAATCAAGGTGAAGTAACTGCCAAAAAGAAAAACCAGAGCGAAATCGATCTCTCTGGTCAAATACAATAAGCCTTGAAAAGCCTGAAACAACGCCGTAAACAAACAGAATCTGCGGAATAAAACCTTTTCAGATCTGAGAGGGCAATTCTCATTCGTTTTTAATTTCAGGCCAAACCTTGCAGAAATAACTGCAAATACCAAAAAGAGCCAGCCAATGTTTAGCACCCTGATCCTCCGCAGACTTTTTTTTCAGAATAACATTTCTACAGAAATCAGGCAAAATTATTGTCGAGCTATCAGTTTTCGGCCAGTTCGGGCATGTTTTCATTCTCTTCTTCTGCTAACTCGGCTTTTTCATCGGGCATCAAAAAAGAAAACACCAGAAACAACAATAATGAAAAAGCGATTCCATAAAGACTTGTGTCAAAACCCCAGCCCTGAACTTTCTCAGGAAGAGCAAAAACCTTGAACTGAAGCAGAAGAGTAAGGGTGCCACCACCAAGCATACTCATCATTGCGCCGCTAGAGCTTCCTTTATCCCAGAAATATGCGGCAAGAGTCGGAATAAATAGCCCCGAAACCATGAACGCATAGGCATACAAAATAGCATCGAGCACCATTGTAAATTGAGAAGCGAGAAGAACCGCCATTACCCCGACGAGAAAAGTTACCAGCATCGAATACTTTACTGTTTCTCTGGCTTTTTCTGAAGTCAACCAGAAACGCTCGATGATATCATTGAGAAAATTGCCCGAAGAAGCCATAAGACAGCTATCTGCCGTTGACATGATGGCAGAGAAATATGATGCGATTACGATGCCGGTAACCCCTACCGGTAAAACATCACGAATCAGCATTGGCAAAGCCATTTCAGCATCTGCTTCAGGAAAAACGGTTCGGGCGCACATTCCGAGAAAAACCCCGGTAAAAGCCATGATCGGGTATTCAAAAATTCCGGCAATGTACCAGGCTTTTTTGGCTTCAGCCTCATCTTTACAGGCATACATGCGCTGATAAAGAGTCATGCCGATAAGCCAGATGGGTATAATCGTAACCATCCAGTTGATGAACTGCACCCCGGTTATGTTGGTAAGGGTAAAATACGATTCGGGCAATTTTTCGGTCAATGTCGACAAACCACCTATTTTATAAACGGTTACCGGAACGGTAACAAAAATCAAACCGGCAAGCAGAACGATCCATTGAATTGTATCGGTGTAAATGACTGCTTTCAAGCCGCCCAGCACCGTATACAGAACTGTTATAACTGCAATAAGCAGCAAAGAAAACTGAATCGGGTCCATACCGAAAGGATTGGTCTGAAAAATAGTTGCAGCCGCCAGCTTGGCACCAGCAAGCATCTGACCACCGGTAAAGCCAAGATAGCCCATACCCGAGATTATGGCTGCGGTAACGGCAACTTTCTCGCCATAACGGAATCTTAAGAAATCGGGGTAAGTCATGAACGAATGCTCGGCATCGAGCTTTTTGATTCTCGGAATGATAAAAACTGCGCAAAGCCAGGCGCCTACAAGCCCTGTGAAAAGCAGCCAACTTCCCGATAGTCCCATGGCAAAACCGACTCCACCAAGACCGATAGAGAAACCGCCGCCAACATCAGTGGCCACGATCGACAGCCCGACGTGAGTCGCGTGAATTGAACGCCCGCCAACATAATAGTCTTCACGGTTTTCGTTTCTGAGAAAATAGTAGATACCCACGCCCATTACACAAATCATGTAAACGGCAAAAATTACGTAATCGATTATCGACATTAAATCCCCCTGTGACTGTGGTCAGAGCAAGAAAAATTTCGCATTTGCGATTTGTGCCCATCAATAAGAGCAGCTTCTGACTCAAGGAAAAACTTAATAGAAGATAACATTTGCCGAACCAGGAGTTCAACCGTTTAAAACATAGGTTTTAAGCGATTATTTATTTAACCTGGCGGATTGAGTTTATAACAGAATTAACATGATTTCAGAAAAAATTTCAGATCATGAGATCCTTTTCGTCCTGACTGATGTTGAAAGCAGCAAAAGCAGGATCATAAAGAAGTTGCTTCATTTGTTTCAATGAAGGTTGAAGATCATGCCCCTCGTCATTGCCGCCGACAAAAAGCGACGATTCACCACCCTGCTTTCTGATTTTTCTTGAAATCATGATAAGTGCGCGAATAGCGTCTTCGAGCCTGGCCCTGGGATGATCCGGGTATGCCTCACTACCTTTTATACTCGGATAATAAGGGTGAAAATTAAAATCAACCCTGACCCCATGTCGGGTCATCAGATCAAGGCCATATTCAACAGTTGCCACGGCTTCTTCTACAGCAGGGGTACCTGCAACTCCGGGGGGCTGAAAAAGCACGTTCATTTCGACGGCGGTTCGGGGCGAACCCGTTGCCATTGCCGCAAAAACCGCCTCTACTTCTTCTTTGCTCATCTGCTTCTTGAGATGCCCGATGCGAACCTCTTCAGATTGTGATTCAAACCCCAGAGTGATTGAAACGATTTGATCTTCTCTGGTATTCTCAATCAAAAAAGCAATAGCTTTTTCATTGACAAAATACTCTCTGCAATCAAAACTGACTCTTTTTATCGCTTCATCCTGGCGAGCGAAATCAAGAATCAACTTCAGGGTTTCGAGTGAAAACTCGTGGGGATTCAAGGTAGAGCCATAGTTGTACACAACAAGATGATTTATCTGCCCCCAATATTCACGAAAATGCCGTTTAAAAAACTGCAATCGCTCAAAATTCATGGCGTGTGAAAACCCAAGTCCTTCACCACCACCAATGTCGCAATGCATACATTGAGTCTGAAAAAAAGGGCACCTGCCATCGGGTGATTCATTGCCAAAAACCAGTGCCAGTCTTAACCCAAGTGGCCCTTTAACCGGAACAAACATCGACTCGGGGGGCGGAATCACTTTTTCGGCAGCTTCAGGGCTGAGTTTCATTCTTCTGCCACCTCTTTCAACGCCATGAAATCTTCAAGAAAAAGCACATCTATGCCGGTTTTCTTGAAGGTATTTATAGCATCTTCAGGAGACATGACAATTGGCTCACCGTCATTGAACGAGGTATTCAAAACCATCGGAACCCCGGTCAATTTTTCAAACTCAGATATCAAACGATGGTATTTGGGGTTACTTTCCCGATTAACCGATTGAATTCTGCTGGTGTTATCTATGTGCACCACCGCCGGAATTTTTTCATGATATTTTTTGCGGGTCGGATATGCGAAAAGCATGAATTCCTCAGACATAGACTTGCCGTTGGTATCGAACCACTCTGAGACTTTTTCTGCGAGGACGCTGGGGGCAAAGGGCCGAAAATCTTCTCTGTGTTTGATTTTTCGATTCAAGATATCACGCATATCGGCTCGACGAGGGTCTGCCAACAACGAGCGATTGCCCAGGGCCCGGGGCCCCATTTCCATTCGCCCCTGAAACCAACCGACAATTTTGCCCTGTTCGATAAAAGCTGCGGCAGTAGCGGCGGGGTCAGCGATTTTTTCGAATTTCAGGCCGGAAGCTTTTAAAGCCCTGGTTATTTCTTCGGGTTTGTAGGCTGGCCCCCAGTATGAATGAGTCAGATTAAAGTTTCTCGGTTGCTCCTGAAGTCCACACCAAACATACAAGGCAGCACCCAGAGCTGTGCCTGCATCGTTTGCGGCAGGCTGAATGAAAACATCAGGAAAAACACCCTGTTTCTGAATCACCCGGTTCGCCACGCAATTCAAAGCAGTGCCACCTGCCAGACAAAGCTTATTGATGCGAAATTGTCTTTTCAGTCTTTGTGCCAGTTCAAGCAAAGCGTTTTCGGTAAATTCCTGCAGAGCCGCGGCAATGTCTTTATGACGCATTTCAATCGGTGCATCTTTCTGGCGGACCGGGCCGAAAACCTCTTCAAGACCGGTCATATCGTCGCTGCGAAACCTGGTTATCTGGTTGTCTACTTTGAAAAGACTGTTTGAATCGAGCCAGGCAACCTTTTGAAAGGCTTCTCTCATCTTGGAGGGATCGCCATAACTGCTTAAACCCATAAGCTTACAGGCATCGTGCTCGCCAAAACCGAGAAAACAGCAAAATTTTTCCCATAGGAAGCCTAGACTATGGGGGTATGCCAAAGAAAAAATCTTGCCAAGCTGGTTGTGGCGACCAATATAGGCAGATATTGAATCAAACTCTCCTATTCCATCAACTACCATCACCAGAGCTTCTTTGAATGGTGAACATAAAAACGCGCTGGCGGCATGAGCCAGGTGGTGATCGACCCAGATCAGCTTATCTTCAACATCAAAACCGGTAATTTCCCGTAGCGATTCAGGCACCATCTGCAAACGACTATGAAAAAGGTTTTCGCCTTCTTCGGTGCCCCAGCTACCAGGCCTGGTAAAAGAGTCTGCGCCGATATTCTGCAAACGGCCAGACTGAGCGAAAGAATAGGCAAAATAATCAACATCAGAAAATTCAAGCCCGGCAATCTCAAGACATTTGCGCATCGCCCCGGCGGGCAAAACATGTGGATTGTCTATTTCAGCATTCTTTGCATGCTTGAACCGATTAACCCTTTCTTCTTCAATAAAGCAGACCTGCTCGCCATTTATAACCAGAGATGCTGCCGACTCATGATACACGGCATTAATACCAAGAATTTTCATTTACCTGACTCGATCTATAAAATTTTGTGTTTCAGGCATGAATATTAGCACAATGAAAGCGGTAAAACAAATCGCCTTCTACTTCATCTTTCTGATTCGTACCTCGATGGCCTTTTCGCCCTTGAGAAGCTCTGTGATTCTTGAAGTGTCAGTTTCACCGAAGTGATAGGGATACAAAATTCGGGGCTTGACCGCCAGAGCCAGATCAGCCATCATTTCAGGGTTCATTGTGTAGGGTAGATTCATTGGAAAAAAAGCGATATCAATGTTTTTCAACTCTTTTAATTCAGGCACATTCTCGGTATCGCCCCCCACCAGAATTCGCTTTCCAAGTAAAGTTAACAAATAGGCATTACCACGTCCCCTGGGGTGAAATGGCACGCCGGTTTCTCTCTTGTGCTTGATATTGTAGGCTGGAAAAGCTTCAACCTTAACCCAACCCAGATCATGCGCGTCGTAATTGTTCATGACCTTGCCGTCTTCAATACCATCGCTACAACTATCTGAATGCAAAACTACAGTATCTGCTGTGCGCAATTTTTTGATCAATGGAGCATCGAGATGATCGCGATGTTCGTGAGTTACCAGTATCAGATCTGCCTTAGGTAATGCCGTATAATCAGACATCTGCGACCAGGGATCGATGTGAATAACTTTTCCGGCACCCTGAATCATCAAAGTACCGTGCCCTATGAATGTGATGCGAATCTCTCCGCCTTCACCTGAAAAAACATCTACTTCATGAGTACTGGCGGCGAATGAGCCTGACAAGACAGTAAGCATAGATATCAATAAAATACAAAGTTTCATGGTGCCTCCCGGGTTTTATCTTTATTGAGCGCATCTGTTCATGACAACTTTGGCAAATACGACCAATATATGCGCCTTTAGCTATCTTAAGGTAAAAGATAGCTGTTTTTTTGACGACTGCAAACTATTTTGCAAAATTGCTGCCAGCCTGCTCTGCCTTGACAAGCTCGTCAATATTTCTGCTTAAACCCAGAACAAAAAGAAACTCACGATCTTCATTAAAAACATAATCAGCGACAACTTCAGTCCAGATGAAAGACCCATCTTTGCATTGCTGTCTTAACCGCATCTTGCCTGGTGGAATTCTGGTTACTCCCTTTTCTATCAACTCAACTCCGGTATTGAAAATTCGTTTAACCAGCTTTTGATCATCAGGATGTATCGCTGAGAAAGCAGATTGTCCAACTACCTCTTCAGGCTTGTAACCTCGCAATTTAACAACAGATGGGCTGACATAGATAAAATTACCATCTAAATCCATGGCCCAGATCACATCGTGGGTTGTATCGAGAATCCTCGAGAAAAACTCAACTTTATCTGCTATCAGTCCGCCTAAAAGAGTCATATCTTTAATCCTTCAAAACTTTTTTCTCAATGTAACCTTTTTTTTCGCAATTTAAAAGTGCTTCGCAAACCCGTGCTGCACAACAGGCTGCGAAATTTCCCAAAACTCAATTAATATCTCCTGTTGAGGGGCTTTCCAACCGGAACGAAAGCGGCCATTGAACCGGAAAAATTAGAATTCGACATCTGCAACGGTAAATGTTTCTTTCTTGTCTTTCAGACGAAGGGTTACAGAGCGACGCTTTTCTTCAGGTCTGCCGTAGTTGGTAAAGATATCAACCTGCAAAGTCACCGCCCCGGCGATTTTTTGCGATGTGCTTCCATAAAAGTTCGTTTTAATTTCATAAGTACCGGTTTTAGCCTTGCGTATCATGTATTCTTCAGGACCGTAGCCACGGGTGAAATCTCTTGATACCAGCCCGCCGATAGCGGTCCTGGGGTTACTGTAAAAGGCTTTTTCACCGGTTGGTTCCATTACCCAAAGATCCATATCGGTCATATCGGCATCCCAGGTCATTACTATTCGCAAGTCAACGTCGATTGGCTCAATTAAACGCTCATCTACCCCAAATGAAGTCTGGCCGGCTGCTTTTGCTTTGACGATGAGATTGTTCATTTCTTCAAGTGCAATCACTTCAATTTCAGGAAATCGACTATCCCATGTTTTTTGCACAACCTCATAAAGAAGCTCGATCGCTTTCACGAATCTGCCCATACGGCCAAGAACCAATGCCAGATCCCGATAAGACTGAGGTTCTTCTTTTCTCATTTCCAGAACTTCACTGAAAATGATCGAACTCGCTTCAAGTTCTTCATGCTGCGAAAGGCGATGTGCGAGAATTCTTAACAATGCCGGATTTTCAAGCTCTAACTCTGCGAGATTACTTAAAACCTGTATGCCGACATCTTTTTGCTGTGCGTTGATAAATAAATCAGAACAGTCCAGATAAAAAGACGGAGCGTTGCCAAACTCTTGTTTCTGCCGCAAATATTCGGCAAACATGTCTTTTGCTTCAGAGATCTTTTTCGTGTATTCGGCGTCAGGTTTCCAGGCTTTTATGGCAACCCCCGGATTCACCGGTCTTGAACCTGAAGTTTCTGAATCAGACTTTTTTCTCATCGATGACATTGATTTCGACTCTTCTCTGAATGATTCCTGAGGAATCGCAGCAGAATCCATTGATCGGCTCGGGGCAACCGACTCAGTCATAGGCGCACTTGAAAACGAATCTTCTTCCATTTCCATGCCATTGCCACGGGTGCTTCTCGGGGTAACCGGCTTAAATGAATTAACTTTGCCGACCTGAACCTGCGAAAAATCTTTTTTCCACCATTCAAGGCGATTCTTCCACATCCTTAGAACCTTATCGATGTTTTTCTTTCTGCTTTTCTGATCTTCTGCCAACTGAGATTCGACGATATCAAAATATTGTTTCTGCCATTCAGGCTTACTCGCAGGCGGAACGATCTTATGCTCGACATACTGCTCGACTCTTTCAAGGACGATAAGAGATGTGAATTCTGTTGCAACGCCATGTTTGCCACTAAGCTTGATTATTTCACGCCGATTCTTGTCTTTTGCTACCAAAAGCTCTTCAATCATGTGTCCGGCCCAAAGCCTTCTTATAAAATCACCTTTTACAGCCTTACCAGCACTAATATCGAACTTCTCAACCTGGTCTCTGGAATTATGATCACCAAAAACCAGCTTGACCGCAGCATTTTCTGAAGTCAGCCGACCGTAAACAGAAAACCGGCCATTAACATGCTGAGCTGAAGAAGGCAACAAATCAGCGATGCCTGAATCTGACTGCTTGTCAATTATGCCCCAGAAGGGCGACATGGCTCTTTTTACTGCCTCGGCCGGACCCATTTCTTTTAGATTTAAAAATTTTCCACCGGTTTTTGTCGCTAAAGCACGCATAAACTCATAATTTGCGCCCTGACTGCTTGTAACAGCTAAAACTGGCGCATCAAGTCGTGGCAAAACGTTTTGTCCGTATGTGTTGATTCCATCGGACAGAAGGATATACATGTCGGGAGTAAGTTCTTTATAGTTCTGCAGTTGAGCTAACGCACCCGCACCATCAAAAACAATAGAGTCAAAAGAGTCTAACAGCGACTGATAATTACCTTTTACCAGACTAAATTTTTGCGCTTCATCAAGCTTGTTACGAAAAGGAACCAGATGAACCGTCAACTTGTCTGCAAAAAGTTTTGTCGACAGAATTTTTTGTAAAAAAGCTTTTTCAGCCGGCAAATCCCGGTTTTTCGCTGAACCAGAGGCATCAAAAAAGATAACCAGGCTTTGTGCCGCTTTTACAGAGACTGAATCTTTTTCAGCCCTTTTAACGCCTTGTATACAGAAATAGTTTTGCCCATCAGCAGCCTTTTCAACCATAACTCTGGGTTCGCTTTTCTGGGGCACAGTAACAACGATTTCAGAATCAATCTCTTTTTGTCCGGAGCTTACTTCGGTGAACCACCCG
>JASURT010000075.1 GCA_030446435.1 Candidatus Ozemibacter sp. | reverse complement strand
GCAATAAACCAGCTCACAGTGCCGGAACCAGGCCAGAAAATATTTTCAAGGGCAAGCAGCCCAAGCATTAGCAGAGCGCAGATACCAAGAAATGCCCCAACCACGTCTTTAATGAATAGCGTCTGAAAGCCTGGGTTAGCCGCGTCGAAAAGATAAGCGGCCAGAAATACCGGTAGCGATGCAAGAATCATGGCCGGCACAATTTTACTTCTGACAGTGCGCTTTAAAATCAATTCTGCAAGAATCAGAGCCTGCGTCATAAGCTTTGCTCCGGGTTATTCTTATGCAAAATCGATTCAAAAATGGCTTCTGGCGAATCATGGTTTTTGCTGTCAAAAAATTGCGCCGGAGTGCCCGAAAAAATCATCGAGCCCTGATGAATTATGCCGATATAATCACAGATTTCCTGCAGATCGGTGAGAATGTGGGTACTGAAAAAGATTGTTTTTCCTTCTGCCTTAAGCTTTTTCAGGAGCTTTTTCACCATTTTGCGACCAATTGGGTCAAGACCACTTGTGGGCTCGTCGAACACAACCAGCTCAGGGTCATGGGCTATGGCCGCAGCAAGCGAAACCCTCTGCCTGGTGCCCTTTGACAACTCTCTTGTGCGAATTTTTGCCTGTTTTTCAAGTTCGAGAATGCTTAAAACCTGTTCGAGCCTGTCGTAATCAAGATCATAATCAAGCAATGAACAGGAAAAGGAAATAACCTCTTCAATGCTCAGATAATCAGGAACATCGGCAATTTCGGGGGCAAAACCGATTTTTGCCGGTAAAATCTGCGAAGGACTGTTGCCGTTTATGGTTACCGTCCCCGAATCCGGGGTGCACATACCAAGCATGCTCTTTATTGCCGTGGTTTTACCGGCTCCGTTTATTCCGGCAAGGCCGAAAATGGAGCCAGAGGGCACTTCAAAACTGAGCTGATTCAATGCTTTTATCACACCGGTTTTGCTGTGATAAGACCTGCTGACTCCAGAAAAAATAATTGCTGACATAGTCAGCAATTATAAACAAAACATCTTTCAAAAAACAATTAAATCAGGAAGCTTTTTTGACTGCCTCGAGAGCTGCTTCATAATTTGGTTCACTGGTAATTTCCGGAACGATTTCCATATAGGTGATCTTGTTGTTTGAATCAACAACCATTACGGTACGGGCAAAGAGACGCAATTCTTTAACATGAATTCCAAGCGCGTCTGCAAGAGCCATTTGGGCGTGATCAGACAAAGTTCTCACGTTCTTGATGCCGGCTGCGCCGCACCATCTTGCCTGCGCGAAAGGCAGATCGGCCGAAACGGCATAAATATTGGCTTCAAGATTTGCTGCCTTTTCGTTGAATTTTCTTACCTGGGTATCACAAACTGGTGTATCCAGAGAAGGAACTGTGGTAATGATTCTCACTCCTGAAGTTTCATCCATTTTAAACGGAGAAAGATCGTCGTTCTGAAGAACAATTCCGGTGGGAAATTTATCGCCCACTGCGGTTTTATTTCCGATCAATGTAAGGGGATTGCCTTGAAAAGTAACTTTTCCGGTTTCAGTTGTCATGTTCAAATACCTCTTTATTTATAAACGAATTTAAATATAAAACTATAAAAACAAACTTAAACAAACAAAGTTTTATGTCAAGGGTCAGCCAAATTTTTCCAGACAGCCCTGCTCATTTAATGAGTTAACAATAAATAAAAACATCTGGGCAACTAGCATTTAAAAATCTTTGGGCAGGTATTTGCAGAGCGTTCGCTGACGAAAGGCGTCCCTGACTCTCTGAACAACCTTCCATAAAAGCGCCGTCTCCCGTCAGGATGACGGGAGACCTCGACGGTCTCCATGGATGGAGACTCGTCGGGGTTTCGGCGTGTTATGAGAAGGTTGAGAAGCCAGAGTCAGGAGACGCCGAAGTTGCGTAAGCGGCGCAATTACCTGCACGAAGATTTTGCCGCTATCTAAAACCCTATTTTTCTGGACATTCGGAATATCTTGACAGCTTGCTTCGGCCTTTCTATCATCAAGGATATGGCAGACTTCAATATTGAAATATCACAATCGGGAAATGTAACTGTGGTCAGAACAGAAGGCTACCTTGACGACTCGGGAGGAAAAGTCTTCAAGGAAAAATGCTCTGAACTGATCGACAAGGGAAACAATTTTTTTGTTTTTAATCTTGAAAAGACACCGGTTATAAACAGTACCGGCCTTTCAACTCTTCTCGACATCATGGTTCAGATAATAGATTACAATGATGGCGAAGTAGCGATTACCGGTCTTTCGAAACTCACGCAAACCGCTCTGCAGATGACCGGCGTCTTAACTCTCTGCGACGCTTATCCTACAGAAGCCGAAGCTATAGGAGCGATATCCGAAAATGCTTAACAGATGTGGCCGGGGAAAGCTTGGGGCTTTGTTGTTAATCATGGCAATGCCGACCGGTTTTCTGCTCGCCGCTGACATCGACTGGGATGAACTTGAAAAGAAAGCTCAGCAATACACCGGTAAATCGACTTCGATCTCTTCCGGCAGGTCATCATCAGGATCAAGTGCCGGTTCTGTGAATATAACCTTACCCGAACAGCCCACAGCACGTGTCGTGACCAGAACCGAAAGAATGCTTTCTGAAAAAGACATTCGCCACATTACGGTTCACATGAAGCTTGCGAATCGCAATTTCAAAAAAAAGAATTACGACAAGGCCATAGATGAGCTGGAACTGGTTTTTGAACGCCAGCCCGACCATGGCGGCGGAAGATTCATGCGGGCCGTCATAGCTGCGAGATTACGCGATTACATGACAGCCTGGCAGAATATTCTCGTAGCCAAAGAAAAAGACCCCGAAAACAACAAAATTACCAGTTTCATCGATAAGCTGAAAACTGTTATGCCCGAGCCCGAGAAATTCGTGGGCGTACCGGGAGTCTATCGCCCAACCCCCATTTCTGTCTGCGAAAAGGCCGGAGATGTCATTGAACGCTTTCTCAAAGAGCCCATAAGTCAGAACCTGATTTCTTTTTCTACCGAAGAATTTGTATCTAAAGGCTCAGGGGCAACTACAGAAATGCTCATGAAATTCTCGGTTGCTCCCGACGTCGGGCAAATTCTCGATCTTTTCAAGCGTAGCACCGGCGAAGCCGTTGAACGCACCGACGACAAATCTGACCCAAAGCAGCTTAAAATCAGATTCGAACTCGCTGACCTGCCGCTGAAAAATCCCAAAGTGAAAACGGTTTCAAGTTACCGCGATTTTGTTAAGTTCATTTCTGAAGAAACTGATGTGGCTTTGAGTGATTCTGTCGAACGCGACAAAGAAAACAAGATTCTCGAGATCACCAACGAAGTAGCAGCTCGCAGCTTTGATTCGCTAAATGACTTTTTGCGCAAAGCATCGCCTTATGCCCATACCTACAGAGTCCTGGAACTGAAACTCTCTTATATCAAGGGGCAACAGGAAATAATCTGGAAAGGAAAAGTTCGCATCGAATACCAATTATAGTATTTTTCTGCGAACATTAATTTTTATTATCTTCTTTCCGATAGCCCTCGAAACAAATTTTGAGGTTTGCTTTTGCCTTTTGCCTGCAAAAACTTTCGTGCCACCTTTCTTTTCATGCTTATAAGCTTTGGCCTACTGACTTATCAGCCAATGAACCCGGTTAAAGCCTATGGCGAGAAAGAAATTCTTCTTATCAATCTTGGAATTCCGGCCCTGAAAGCTGCATACAAAGCAGACAGACAGGGCAAGCCCATATTGAAATCTGTAATACAGGCGCTTTTTGGCGGGTATATAATGTATCAGGGTTTTAAAATCGCCCCCAGAATCGAAACCGAGCCGGCGTGGCGGGCATGGCAGGCCAAGCTGATGGTGAATTTTGGCGCGTCGCTTGCCGAATCAGCCGGAGGCAGATTTGTTTTCAGAATGGATATGGGCCCGGTCTGGCTGATTGCCGACCAGGGCAAGATTCGTTTCAAACCGGGTTTGAATGCGGTTGTGGCGCCCATAATTCATTTTGCCGAAGGTTCGCGACTCAACTGGAAAAATACTCTGAAATACGGAACTTTTGCATTCGAAAGATCTTCAAGGCGCGACGGAACCCTTAACAAATCCGGCGCCCTTGCCTACAGTAACGCCAACACATTTACCACCAATAAAAACGGCAACCATGCCGGTCATGAGCTGATTCACACCTTTCAATACAGAAGAGCCGCCATTGACTGGCCCAACATCGGCGACCTGCTTCCCGAAGCTAAAAAACAGATCGGCGACGGCTGGGTCGACGACACGAACTGGAGCGCAGGATGGGGTCTGCAGTGCGCCTGGGCTGATATGATGGGCAAAAGCAAGGACTTTGACATACCGATGGAAAAAGAAGCATACTATCTAGAGCGCAAATACCTCAAACCTTACTGAAGGTAAAATGAACACCAGTAACCCCATAAGTGCTGCTTTTCCACTGTTTCGTCTGAAATTCAGACTACTTCTCAACACCTTTTTAAACTGGAACAGCGCCGGAAGATTCATCGCCGCCCTGTTCGTAATGTCAGTAACCTCTTATGCCATGGCCGGTGGCGCATTTGACCTGGTAAACACCTTTCAAATGCTGCCTTTCGGGCAATTTCTGCTTGAATGGGTCCTGGCGATCATCTGTATTTACATGATCGTTCTTGTATTCACCGGCGACCTGCTTACCGGGCACAGCATCAATGCCGGGCAAATGAGTTCTGACTTCGCTTACCTGACCACCCTGCCCATACCTCCGGCCAGTCTGATCATGATGAAACTTTTCGAACGCATGCTTACAGATTACGTCGGGCTTCTCATTCTCTTCGCCGGCATACAGGGAATCATCGCCCGCAACGGGCTCAGCACAACCGGTTTTTTATGCGGCCTGGTAATCTATTTTCAAATCAGCATTCTCATCGGCCTGGCAATTAACCTGCTGCTGATCTTTATGCAACGATTTTTTCGCACGACCACCATAAACAATTTTTTCTCTATTCTCGGCTATTTCAGCGCATTTCTGACCCTTTTCCCTTACCTGATTCTTTCAAATTTCCCCGGTCAGTCACTTAGCCTGCTGATTGAATATTCAGACTCGTTTACTTCACCCTTGTTTCAGGCAATCCAGCCCTTCAGATGGCTTTCGCTGAGCATGTTGAATCAGGGCAACTCTGTTGAATTCATTTATTGGTCATTATTCTGGGCGGGAATGGTTGCCCTCGGCAGCTTGTGCTTTTACGCGATGATCAGGTTGAACTGGCTTACCTGCTCACACTCAGCCGCTAAGCGACGGGCAGCATCAGGCCGCAGAGTTTTCAGGGGCTTTTTTCAAAAAGAGCTTTTACTACTGCGCAGCGACTACAATATGCTGATCAATGCGATATTGATGCCCATAACCATCATTATTCTCGAAATTTACTTTCTGAAAAAAGTCATCTCGTTTTCAGCAGCGCATCAGATTCTTAATGTGATTTATGCAGCGGTTGTCTACTTCTGTATGTTTGGGCCGATAAATTCTGTGGGCGCAGAAGGCAAATCAATCTCAATAATCGAAAGCCTGCCACTTTCGACCGGACAGTTTCTTTTAAGAAAATTCGTTTTCTGGACCATTATCGCTGAAATAATCTTCATTCCAGCGACAATTTCAACTCATGTTTTTCTTAATTACAACAACGCCACCATTTTTGATTCGACCGTCTTCGTGGCAATTTTCACGGCCATATGCGTCTGGATCTCGATAAATGTTTCTGCGATTTTTCCCAGGTTTGAAAGTAAAATTTTGCAGCAAAAATCTACCTTAAGTGCCAAGTTTGTCGGCCTGATGCTGATGCTGCTTGCCGCCCCGATCAAACCTGACGGCTGGCTAAGCCTTTTGAACGCAGTTATTCTTTTGCTGGCTTTGATCATTCTGGCAAAACTTTCTATCGAATACTTATCGAACCGCGTTGATCCTGATTTTTCACCGATGGCTCCCGGCAGAATTACTCCATACGCTTTATTGCTGCTGACCTTTATCGGTACTGATACTGCAATGAAACAATTTTTCGCAGCGGTCATTCCCGGTCAGGAAACGGGTCTTTCAAGCTGGATAGTAGCGGCGGTGGTTTTCTTGTTTATCTCGATCATTTACGCAGGCAGAACGATTTCTGCCGAAACCGCTTTTGATTTCAAAAAGAAGTTTTGCAGACTACCAGATTTTACCGCCATCTTTCACACTCTTTTAATCATTGCCATCATGAATTATGGCATATTCAGAATTATCAAAAGATTCGGCAGCTCATTCATCAAAATCAGCTCTGATATACAGTCACTGTTTTTCGACCAGTTCGTTTTCAGCGGGCAACCATTTCCACAAATTGCACCGAACCTGAAAAGTTTCACAACGGTTTTAAATCTTTTCAAAACCGACATCTGGTTCGTTGTTTGCGTTATAACACTGATCCTGGGCTCGATTCTGTTTGAAACCATTTTTCGCGCAATCGCAATCGAAGCAAAGGCTGACAAACAAAGCTACAAGCCCGTAGTCATAATTGGTGTCACCGCCACTGCTCTGATAGCCCCGCCTCAGTTACAGATCATTTTTCTGATAATCGGAAGCACGGCAACCATAATATATTTCAAATACCGAAACCTGCTGCTGAACAGCTTGTTAACCGCAATTTCAGCCATATCCGTATTTTTTACCCTGCTTTTGTTCTAAAAAACTTCTTGCCAAAGGTTCAAGTTCTTATATTTTTTCTGGTTATGCTTCTACACGGAGGTTTGTATGCATAACTCGAAACTGCTTCTGATTTTCAGTTTCATGATCTGCTCGGTGGCGGTATTGGCGGCACAGAGTCTGGATTACGACATGAAAGAATGGGAATCTCTTTCCAAAGCTTCAATGAACCCCGACATGGCCTATGCACATTCGGGACCAATACAGGCGGCCGGACAATTCGACCGCAATGCCGACGGCAGAGTCGATTTGATCGTTGCCGACCGAAACGCCGATGGTCGTGGCGATTATTGGGCAACCGACCGCAACTTCGATGGCCGAATCGATGATTTTCAATATGATCGTAATTTTGATGGTCGCATAGACCAGTGGGAATACGATATAGATCATGACGGCATTTCAGACAAAATCTATGTCGACGCTGATCGTGACGGCAAAGCCGAGATGTATGCGACCCTGAACCCCATCACCAGAACCTATACCTGGTATGGAAATGTCGCAGCCACACAGGCCTCGGGTCAGGTGGCTTTCCCGCCGCTGGCATCTGCCAGAAGATACCGTGGTGGCAAAATCGGCGATTCATTCTAAAGTATCCGTTTCATTCTCTATACTCCATACTCATCTTCAGGTCGATTAATCCGGCTTGAAGTTTCCCGGCAGAGCAGCTTATAATTGGAAACAGTTTAAAAGTTCTCTGTCGGGGTTTTTCTAATGAAAAAAGTGTTTTATCTGTGTTTCTGTTTTCTTTTTCTCGCGGTCTACGTCATCAAACCAGCTTCGGCAGAGATTACGCCTGATGAAAGTTCTCTTTTGCCCACGGAAATTGCCTCGGATGCCGAAGTTATTACAGAGTCGGCAAGCGCACCCGAGTCTCTGCCCGAACCCAAAGCATTCAAAAACCCCTGGCTGGACCATGAA
Source organism: Candidatus Ozemibacter sp. (assembly GCA_030446435.1). GTDB lineage: Bacteria > Muiribacteriota > Ozemobacteria > Ozemobacterales > Ozemobacteraceae > DYKG01. Next base: position 6,702 of record JASURT010000075.1, on the reverse strand, counting down.
GAAGTACAGCTTAAAGAATTTTTGCAACAAAACTGGTTTTTCAGCAAAAATTTTGCCCGTAGAAGAAACCTTGGTCTGGCAATAGCCGCGGCCCAAAGTCAGAACCGTGAATTCAGACGAGAAACGGAACTTCTTCTAAGAAATCCGGGGTATGCCCCGATTTATTCAGCTTATTGCATCTTTCCTGAACTACTTTCCACGCAGATTTCACTGTCTATCGAAATGCTCGATGAAAGTAAAAAGAGTCTTTTAAAAGAAAATTCCGAAACGACCGCAGCCATCAGCAAGACCTATGACACCTTTCAATCTGATCTGCAGAATCTTGAAATCTGGCTGAAAGTGGCTGAAAAAATTTCTCATACAATTGAATGTTACCAGATCTTGAACCGGCGCAAAACCAGGGTTTCCCGCCTGCATTCCCTTTTGAAAGATCAGAATTCGCAAACCCTCATTACCCTGTGGCATCAGCTAAGAGTCCTTTCAACACTGCTTTCACAGCACAAGCTTCAGCTTGAAACCGCATTTGAAGAGATCGATTTTCTTAAAAGCCGGCAAAATATCGACAAAGTTACGGTTGCAACGAGATTAGCCCGATTGAAGGCCATTCTGAACGATACGGCTTTCAATCTGAAGACCTACCGTCGACAGCTTCTCGAGTTTACAGTAAAACTTAAAAAGCAGGTAAAACTGCATGTTCAGAGCCTGGAAGAACTGGCCGGCTCAAATGAAAAAAATATTTTTCACATCAACGACTATCTCGACAGTTTTCCCGCACGCGATTTCAGCCCTGAATCAACCGACAGCTTCAGCATGGCAAATAATCTTGCAAAAGCAATTACATCGCTTGACCAAAAAACCGGTCAGGCTCATGATTCATCTGAATTCGCGGCACTGCTTGCCGATTTTGACGGCTTATTCATAAGTTATTCTGGCTTTAAAGAACTTTTCAACCATCACTTTCAGATTGAAGAAGCTGAAGAAAGTGAAACAGTCGAAAAGACCGACGAAATCGAAGAAGCAGTAGAAAACCAGGTTTCGACCACCACGATCGACATAAGTTTGAACGAAATCTAAAGCTTTTTAGACCTTTAAAGCCAAATCAGTTTGATTTTGACGTCTGATTACCCAAATTTCTTCTTTTTTGCTCGATTTCTCGGTAATATTTGCCCTTCATTTTGTCGATGATTATTGAAGAAAGGGAAAAATAGACCCTTTTTCATGCAAGGAGGCAATATGAATATCAAATTTCCCAATGACCATGGAAGGTCAATGCTTCAGGAACTGAACAAATTCTTCAACAACTCGGGCAAAGCTGACAAACCCCTGCCAAACAAACCGGTCAGCGGCGACAGCTTTGAAAAAGCACCGGTTGAAAAAACCGAAATCGCCACAGAAAAGCCTGTGGCAAGCGGCGAAATGAACATTTCATTTCAGTTCGATCTGTTCTACGAACTTTCGACAAAAGTCGAAGCAAAAATGGGTGCCAATGGGGCAAACCGCTTTGCCGAGGTTAGCGGAACCGTTGCCGAAACCTTTATGGGTAACTTTAACCTCAAAATCGACGGCGTAGGATCATTTTTCAAGAGCACAGACAATGCCCTCAACATTTCCCCCGAAACGACCGGCGAGTTTTTCAATGCCGTAGAAGGGCTGGCTGACTTAAGTCCTGAAGCCCTCGAAAATTTTCTTCAGGAAACCGAAGATTTTTTCAACGAACTTGAAGCCAGTTACGGTGAAGCCGACGGCGCTTTCGATCAGATCAAAGAGACAATGCAGCAGCAGGCTACCGCGTTCTTTTCAGATGTAAATGCAACCAGGGAAAAAGCAATTGGAAATCAGGAAACCGATCAGACAGACGAAGCAATGGCTGCACCGGAAGCACAGGCTCTTGCATCAGCGATCGAAAATCCGGTTGAATCTCAACCGGCCGATAAAGAGAATACAGGTTTGATCAAGCTTGCCTTCAAGCCTGACATGATGGTTACTGCCGACAAATACCAGGACTTTCTCAAAAAGTTCATCGATTATACCGAAAAATTCCGTCAGCAGATGCTCGAAAGCTTTTTTAACCGAAAACCGGTCAACAAAAGCCCTTTGATCAATAGCGAACCGACTGACGAAGCAGCTAAAATCGCTGAATAACTTTCTTTTCAATACCCAATCTCTTCCTCCACGAATCGAATCGAGGGTTGTTGCCACGGCAACAACCCTTTTTTTAACAGGTGATTTCAGAGATTTTTCCAGTATTTAATGCCGTTTTCGCCATTTGCATAATAGAAAGGCAGAAAACCCTCTTCAGTGTAGCCGTTTTTCTCGAACATGCCACGCGAAGCCTTGTTGTTTTCTCTAATCTCGGCACAGCTCTTCTTCATGCCATTTTCAACGAACCACTCTTCTATTTTCTGCAGCAATGCAGAGCCCATGCCCCTTTGCTGAATATCCGGTGCCACACCGATTTTATAAACACGACCGGACGGAATTTTAAAATGCCTCAGCAACCCGATTACTTCACCGATAATTTTGCCTGATTCATCTTTTACCAGTAATGTCAGTGAGGTAGAAGAAACAATCAGATGACGAAGATTTCTGGTCGGAAACTGATCTTCCGGCCGATGAAAACATTTTTTTTCAAATTCATGCAAAGCGGGAACATCATTTACAGTAGCTTCAACAAATTTCATCGCATTCCCCAATTTGATTTGAATCAATACCAGAATAATATAATCAACCCAACCCCAAACAGCAATTTTTAACTTACTCAAGAATTCTGTATTCTGCCAAAAGCATCAAGGTTCAAAACTCAAATAATTATTTTATTTTTAATCACAGCATGCGGCAAAAAAATGATTACATTTTTTTTGATTCCTACCGATAAGATAATGGCTTTGAGAGTTTTAACGGGGGAATCTATTTTGAAGCATCGTGATTTGCCAAGTAAATTTCTTATCTTTTTTTTATTATTTCATTGTTGTATTTCAATTCCAATGGTAGTTGCAGAAGAAAGCCATGAAATAGTTCAATCAGGGATTCTGGTCCCAGTGGAAGATGATAGCTCTGATAACAATTTTAAATCAGAATTTCCTGAACTTAAAACTCGCAGCCAATCTGACGCCGACGGGACTGTTAAAGAAAAAATACGTGCAAGCGTTTCGTTAAATACTTTTTATAGCGACATTGCCGGTAACATCAACTTAAATGGCTCAAATATCAGTCTCGATAGAGACACAGAATTAAGCCGAAAGATCAGACTTGCATATCAGGGTGAAGTTGCATTCAGCAAAAATTTCAAATTTCAATTTGAATATTTAAAAATTGATGAAAGCTGCACTACCAGAAGCATTATAAATTTTGATAACTCGACTTACTCACAGAATTCTGATTTTGAGCTGGTAACAGATCTTTATGATTTTGGACTTGCTGCCAAAGTGAGTCCGGAAGAACAAAACTCTTCATTTACCCTCCATTTGCTTGGCGGTGTAAAGATTCAGAGACTTGATCAAAAAATGGAAGAAAACACCAGCAAAATAAGCCAGGTGAGCAGACTTGATCAGAATTCCAGTCTTCCATATGTAGGCCTGTTGGGTGATTTTAAGCTCTCGAAAGCATTAACCTTGCATTCCTCGTTGAAATATCTGGCTCTGAATAAAAAAGACTCTACTACCAGACTCTCTGATTTAAGGGCTTTTTTGATTCACAGATTGAATTCTGATGCACCAGAGAATGAACTGCACTGGAACATTTCTTTTGGATATCGATACCTTCTGGTCCATTCCAAAGCGAACGACAATTCTTCAGAATTGGCTCTTGCCGGACCTACTTTAGGTATTGAAGCCAGTTTTTGATTGATCGGAGAGAGGATAAATGAAAGATAAGAAAAACATAACTTTACCTCTGGCTTTACTGGCGCTGTTATACAGTTTTTTTGCTGCAGGTTGTGATTCTGGCTCAAGTACCCTTTCCTCATGGAAGCAGACTTTTAATACAGGTGGTACTATTTCCGGAAACGTAACTGCTTCAGGTACAATCTCTACAAATATTCTGGCTATAAGGCCAGAATTGAGGGCAAATTTCAATATTGCCAGTGCGGCTATCTGGATACAGGAGCATCCTGAAATTAGAACTCAAACTGCTGCAGATGGTTCTTTTATTCTTCAGAATGTTCCTTATGGCTCCAACAGGGTGGTTGCCAAGATTGAATCCAAAAACAAGCAGGTTTTTAAAACCAGATCGAACCCGGTATCTGTAACAGAGGAAGAACCTGCCACAGAGGTTGGTGAGCTTTCCGTTCAATTTGCCGGAAAAAAAGCTCGAATTGTTTTGCGTGATGCTGATGGAAATCCTGTCCCCTTTGCCACTTTAAGCCTCTGGGGTGAAACCTTCGAAGCTAATGCAGACGGAACTTATCTTACCCCACCATTACCAGATTCAGAGGTTTTAGAAGAGATTCTTATCAATGCAGCGGCAGGTTTTCTTGCAGATACTATTGTTGTGCCATTTGTTGAAGATGATGAGGCTGTAATCGTCTCAACTCTTAAAAAGTCTATCGATAAAAATTTTGCCCCGAATGTGTGGCTGACAACGGTTAAAGTTGCAGGTGACAAGATTAATCCTGGCGAGATTGTTAAAATCTGGGCTGTCTATACAGATAAAGACAGCGAAGATCTTGACAGGATTTCACTTGCCTGGGCCTGGACAGGTGGAAGTCTGGCTTCTGGTTCCACCCCGATTCCTGAAGACTTAAAGAGAAGAATTCCTAATCTTGATTGGAACTCTGCACGAGTAGAATCCGTTGAATGGACAGCACCATCGATTCCTGGAAACTATAAAGTTTCTGTTGATGTGACAGACCCGGAAGGCTTGAGTGGAAAAGCCCTGCATCCTTTAAATGTTCATTTGACCGATGAAACACCATTGCCTGAACCTCTGCCAAATCAGGCTCCCACAGGCGTAATTATTGCAAATACAACTGTAATTGCTGGTGATCTTCTGCCATTACAGATTATTGCAAGTGATTCAGAACTTGACCTGCTTTCTTATGAATGGTCCGTGAGTCCAAATGCAGGCACACTTTCGAGTATTCAGGCATCTAAAATTACCTGGCAAGCTCCGCAGGCTACAGGTGCTTACCAGATTCAATGCAAAATTACCGAAATTCGTGAAAACCCATTATCAACAGTTGTCGTAAAAACCATTTATGTTCAGGAAAATCCCATAATTGTTACCCCAGGAAAAATTGCTGGCCATGTGCTTGATTCGCTAACTCGGCAACCAATCCCGCAGGCTGTGGTGGCAATTTCAGGAACAAACATCTACAAAATAGCTGATGACCTTGGATATTTCGAATTTGTAAATGTTCAGCCGGGCACTTATACGTTAATCGCCACCAGAAATGGTTATCAAAGCAGAACTTACCCTGGAATCGTAGTTCCAGCACAATAATTTGAGAGGAATACTGAATGTCTGAATCATTTGAAAATAGAAATACTTATAGAAACTGTAAAAGAACGTCTTCCAGGAGGATGGAGCTGATGAAATCGAGATTTTGTTTGCTGGCAATGTTGTTGATGGTTGCTTTTATGAGCGTAGGCTGTGGCAGCAGTGGGGGCGGAAGTTCAAGCCCAGTTGCTGTTGTTACCCAGGGAGTTCTTGTAAAAGGTAACATTGTTGGCGATGGCGATTTAAACTCGGTACCGGTTTATCTGGTCGGCGTAGATGCTCAGGTTCCTCCGGCTTTATCTATGAGAGCCTCTACTGAAGCGACCAATGCTGCTGGTCAAATCTATTTTTCAATGACCGATGAAACTGGTAATTTCGCATTTCTGAATGTTATACCGGGTAATTACAACCTGATTGCACGTAAAGACAAGAATATTGGTGGAATTCGCCGCAATCTTGCCATTAGCGATGAATCTTCAGCATTGCCCACTGATCTTGAGTTATTGCTTACTGCAACAGGTGACATTACCGGACAGATAACTGTACCCGCTGAATTTTCTACTTCCAGTGGTGTTATTGCATTTATTCCCGGAACTTCTTTTTCAGCTTTTACAGATTCAAATGGTTATTTCACAATTTCCGGGGTGCCGGTTGGTAGCTACAGCATGATGTTCACTGCCACAGGTCTTGCAAAATCAACCCTTGACGGAATAACTGTTGGAGCAGGGCAAACTACTACTTTGCCACTGGTAACCATGACCATTGGGCAATCGACCTTTAGTGGAATACTGTGGAAAGGAACTCAGACTTCTCACCCGGCTAATCCTCAAACAAACTGGGCTTATTACAATATTACCGATAAAAAAGCTTATATTTTCGATGGATCTACCTGGCAGGTTCTTTTAGAAAGTATTGCTGGACCGCAGGGTGAACAAGGTGCTTCCGGAACTCAGGGTATTCAGGGCCCTGCTGGTGTTGGAATAAGCTGGCAGGGGGCCAATATTTCACACCCGGTAAATCCTCAGCTAAATTGGGCTTATTATAATTCCATCGAAGGCAAAAGTTATATTTTTGACGGCTCAGCCTGGCAGATTTTAGCTGTTAATGGCTTGATTGGTCCTCAGGGCCCGGTTGGACCACAAGGCCCGGTCGGCCCGCAAGGTCCGGTCGGGCCTCAGGGCCCTGCAGGCGCTAATGGTGTCAGCATCACCTGGCAGGGAACCAGCACTTCGCATTTGCTTAACCCCCAGCTGAATTGGGCTTACT
>JASURT010000074.1 GCA_030446435.1 Candidatus Ozemibacter sp. | reverse complement strand
AAGATGAAAAATACCCTTAAGAGTCTCTGGAGAAAAAATGTCATCAGAAATTGATAAAATTCAGTTTCTTCGACAGGTTGCGCTGTTTCGAAGTCTCTCTGACAAAGCGCTTCTTGACCTTTCTGCTATTACAATCGAGCAGACTATTCCTGCCAAAACCACGGTTTTCAAAGAAGGCGACAAGGGTGATGCGCTCTATATAGTAAAAAGCGGCAAGGTTAACATTCTCAAAAGAAACAGCGCCGGCATCGATTCGGTTCTGGTTACCCTAAGCAAGGGCGCGGTTATCGGCGACATGGCAATCATCGATGAACAACCGCGGTCGGCCTCGGTCGCAACGGTACAGGATTCAACCTTTCTAATTATAACCAAAGATGACTTTCGCAGCCTGCTTGGTGATGTGCCCGAAATCTCGTTTCAGATTCTCAAACTGACAACAGAGCGTCTTCGAGCCACCAACGTGCATCTTAAAGAGCTTGAAGCCTCGACCAACCAGATGGAAGACGTCATTCGCGTAATCACCAAGATTGCCCGAAAAAGTAATCTTCTTTCACTTAACGCTTCGATTGAAGCCGCGCGAGTCGGCGAAGCAGGCCGGGCTTTTTCGGTTGTTGCATCTGAAATGAAAAAACTTGCCGAAGACTCAGCCCAGGAAGCCAAAAAGATCGACACGCTGCTGCAGGAACTTCAGACCAAAACAAAAGCTATTGCCGGCATGAAATAAGCAGGGTTGTATTTTTAAGCAAAAGAATGTAATATTACACAGACCAAGACCCTATACGGGAGCACTCAATGTCTCAATACAAATCACAAGTCCAGAATCAATTTCTTTCAGCTGCACGAAAAAAGCATCTCAAAGTTGAAGTCATTCTGGAAACAGGAACTGTTTTACGCGGAAAAATTCAGGCTTATGATCAGTTTTCTATTTCTTTGTCATTTAAAGACAAGGTAGAAATCGTCTACAAGTCTTCAATCATTTACATTTCAATGATGCCTCAAAGACCCATGGCACCAAGACGCGGCTTCGGTAACAGACCGCAGGGCGGCTATTCAAGACCATCGTATAATTCAGACAGGCGCCGGGACGACAGTTCTTACTCACCGCCTTCACGTCGACCAATGCCGGACTTTCATGACGAACCTGAATTCGATGATCCGCCACCACCGAAAAAACCGCCAAGAAAACGATCTTAAAAAAACCGCCGCAAGGCGGTTTTTTCTTTCGGGCTTTTCTTATTTTGCCGATAAATAAAATAAACTTATTTCGAGGCAAAAAAAGATGTTTCTGACATGTCCAAGGTGCGATTGCAGCTCTATTGATTCTTCGGGCAGCTGCAGCAGTTGTGGCTACACACTCAGAGTAACCTGCCGAAACTGTAATTTTAAAAACATTCCACTGGCCAAATTTTGTGGTAAATGTGGTTCAGGTCTTTCGCTTAAAACTCAATTATCGACTTTCATAAATCGAAATTTCGATTACCTCGTCAAAATCAGGGTAAAGAAATTCGCGGCCGGAATTGCCTTTGGCTCGTTGCTTGGATTTTTTGCTTTCGGCTCAATGGGAATGCATGTTTCAGACAAACAGAACCTAAATGACAGCGCGTTTCATCGCAACCATGCTGATATGTCTTTGTACTCATCATTGTATGAAGAATTGAATAATTTCAGAAACCTCAGAGGTTCAGAAACTATAGCCGATTTCAATGATTTGAAAAGATTCACCGAGATTCTGCTTAACAATCTCAGTGAAACCAGCAGCGCCAAACTCGCCAGGCAATTTGAAACCCCTGATGCAGATTATTATTTAAGCAAGGTCAGAAATTTTTCAATCAATGGAAAACTCTGCAAGGGCAGTGCGTCGATAGTTTTGTTCAATCTTGCTTCTGACATACTTGACCTTTCATACAAAGAATTCAGTGATGAGACACATTTTCATGATATTCCCCGATTTCATTTTCTCAGCGTGCCTGCCAATGCCCTTAGCAATCTTGGCATTCTTCAGGGCAAAACTGAAAATGAATTTGGCACAAAAGACCCTTTAACGGTTGAACAGCTGTTTCAGGCCGGCCTGGGCTTCACAGATGCCGCTGCGATCAGAAATAAACAAAAAGTGTTTTTTACGATGCAGCCTCGATAAAGCGCCTCAATTATTGAGAAAAAAAAAGCGCCCTGCCGTTTCAAAGCTTAAACGGCAGGGCGTTCGTTTTGTTTTAATGATAGCTGTCTCTGAATTCTACTTTCGGAGGCGGCTGAATTATGACACCAGGCTCTCTTGGCTTGTATTCATCTGGTTCTACTGCCGGCACATCTGCCATTCCTTCATCGAGAAAAGCGTCGCGAGGAATAGTCTGGTCGGCGCCCCACTTTTTAAGAATATTGTTGTTGGGCTTATCTCTTGATATCCAGCCATTTTGCGGCACAGCCGGAACGGCCGGACTCGAAGGCGTTAAACCCGTCGAATTTTGCATAGCCGTAGACTGATAATTGCCTCTGAAGAAATCGGGGTCCGGCATGTTCGTGTAACTGGCTGGCATCATTACTTCGTCATCAACCTCGGTTACAGGTGCATATTGAGAAGCAACGACCCAGTGTCTGCATTCGGTCAAAGGCTGAGACTCGATTGGAAAAACCTGATAAACGACTTCCCGGGCCGGGCAAGCTTTTGAAGCCAGCTTACCTGAAGTCATGCAAACCCTTGCTCTGACTGTGCCTTCCGGAATAGGAAAATCTTTCTTGGGAAAATGCGTTAAAGCCTTTTCCATGAAAGCTTTCCATACCGGACCGGCGACCGAGCCCCCGGCTTTTCTTGGGCCAAGGGTTTTGGGCATGTCAAAACCAAATTGAACAACGGTAACCAGGTCTGGCGAAATACCATTGAACCATGCATCAACGTAATCGTTGGTGGTACCCGTTTTTCCGCCGACTGTGTAGCCTTTGATTCTGGCCCTTGCGCCAGTGCCTCTTTCAACTGCGGTTTTAAGCATATCGCAGATCATGGCGGCATTTTTGGCTTTCATGACTTCTTTTGCTCTGGGAAGATTTTCTTCGAGAATGTTTCCGTCGCGATCTACGACCTTTAGAATCGAAAGAGGCCGGCAGTAAATGCCCATATTGGCGAAAACCCCATAAGCAGAAGCCATTTCAAGCGGGGTAAACTGGCCTGAACCCAAAGCCAGCGAGAGGTTAGGTTCCATTTGCGCGGTAACCCCAAGACGTTTGGCGAATCTGATCACCTTAGCCGGAGTGAGCTTGTCAATAAGTTTCACAGCCGGAACGTTGTAACTTTTACACAGGCCTTTTATGAGAGTTACGGTGCCGTGAAATTTAAGATCGTAATTTCTGGGAGTCCAGACCTTTTTGGTCCAGGGGTTGGTGTACGAAATGTGTTCATCTAAAATCGTATCGCTGGGCAACATGCCTTCTTCCAGGGCACAGGCATAAACAAACGGCTTAAACGAAGAACCGGGCTGTCGATAGGCCTGAGTAACCCTGTTGAACTGCGATTGCTCGAAACTTCTTCCACCATACATTGCCTTAATATGGCCATTTTTGGGGTCCAGGCAAACCAGCGATCCATTGAGTCCGGGGTGTTTATCAATTGGGTACTCGGCGAAAATTGGCGCAGAAGCCATGGCTGATTCAGCATAATCCTGAAAATCAAGATCGATGGTCGTATAAACCTTTAAACCACCGTTGTATACGAGATTTGCACCGTATTTTTCAAGAAGCTGGTCTCGAACGTAAGTGACAAAATAAGGGGCTTTTTGCTCTTGATTTTTCATCTCGGTAAGCCTGGGGGTTTCTTTTTTGGCAGCTTCATACTGAGCCGGAGTAATGAAACCGAGCTCGACCATTTTGGCCAGAACCAGGTCTCGTCTGGCTTTATTGTTTTCAGCATTTCGATAAGGTGAAAAAGCAACCGGGCTTTTGGGTATACCCGCCAGCATGGCGCATTCAGCGATGGTCAGATCCATTGGTTTCTTATCGAAATAAAGTTCAGCGGCAGCCGCGAGTCCATAGGCACCGTGGCCAAAATAAATCTCGTTCAGGTAGAGAGTAAGAATTTCTTCTTTTGAGTATTTGCGTTCGAGCTGAAAAGCCATCATTGCTTCTATGGCTTTTCGTTTAAACGTTCTTTCGCTTGTAAGAAAAGCATTTTTAACCAGCTGCTGAGTCAGGGTTGAAGCGCCCTGCACCACCCTGCCGGCCTTGACGTTTTTAATCATGGCGCGGGCAATACCGATCAGATCGATACCATAATGCTGATAAAAGCGTTCATCTTCAATGGCCACGACCGCATGCTTCATTTTCTCAGGGATTTCCTTGCTTGAAAGAATAACCGTGCGGTTTTCTTCGGCATGAAGTTTGGCCAGGATTTTGCCGTTGCAGTCAAACACCTGTGAAGTCAGATTTGGCCGATAAGAGTTATCTGCAATTATGGGAATACGTTCAGAAAAACCTTTTAAAACACCCAGAATTGCACCGGTAACGACAATAATCGAAACTATGCCGACAACAAAACCCAGCTTGAAGAAAAACCAGAGCCAACTCAAAACCTTTTGGGTTACGGTTTCAGACTCTTCTGCTTCTTCGTCCTGTGCGGGATCAAAATTATCTTCCGGATCTTGTCCTTTGGAAAAAATCATTATTAAACACCGTCCTGTTGTAACAGAGTACAATAAAGTCTTCGGCAATTTCAATGCTATCTGTTACAAAGCCTGAAGAATTTCTTTTTTTGTGGTCATGCATCTGCTATATTTATTCGGCATTGAAAGACCAATTTTCACCTTTTGGAAACATTGAAATGAACATTAACGAAGCAAAAGCATGGATACTCGACCGCGGCGCAAGAAAAGACCGTTATGGTCTCGATAAGATGTATCATATTCTTGAAGAACTCGGTCAGCCGCAGCGTGAATATGTAAATGTCGTCATTGGCGGCACCAATGGCAAAGGTTCGGTAACGGCCATAGCTGAATGCATTCTGTCTGAATGCGAAGATTACAATATCGGCAGCCTTACATCACCGCATTTGATCGACATGCGTGAGCGCATAAGAATTAAGGGAGAAAAACTACCTGACAAATTCTGGTTAAACGGCATAAAAGAACTTGAACCAATCTTCAAGGTAATGGATAAAGAGCCGTCTTTAGGTTCGCCCAGCTTTTTTGAAACTGTAACCGCCCTGGCCTTCTGGTCGTTTAGAGAGACAGAACGCGACATCGTATTGCTTGAAGTCGGTCTGGGTGGACGTTTTGACGCCACAAATTCATGCGAACCAGAGATTTCGGTCATAACCAATATAGGCACCGATCACGAAGAGTATCTGGGCAAAGGCAAACCCAATATTGCCCGCGAAAAACTGGGTATAATCAGAAAGAAAAGACCGCTTATCACTTCAGAAAAAGACCCGGAAATGCTCGAAATCTTTACTAATGCGTGCAAAGAGAAAAAGACAGAGCTTGTCGTCGCAAAAGATTTCAATTATTTCTCTCTTTGCGAAAGTTCGGTATACGGGCACAAAATCAGATTCGCGTTTTCTGACGAGCCGGTGTTTCTTGGCCTGCCGGGCGAACATCAGCTGACAAATCTTTCACTTGCTCTTGAACTGATTATGAGATTAAGAAATCACGGCTTTAATATACCCGACGAAGCTATTATCGCCGGAGTAAGCAAGGTAAAATGGCCGGGACGCCTGCAATGGGTCGATGCAAACCCACCGGTTCTGCTTGACGGCGCTCACAACCCTGAAGGACTCGAAACACTGGTCAACTACCTCGAAACTTTTCCGCCAAAAAATCCGGTTAACATTATTTTTGGCACCCTGAAGGACAAGCCAATGCTTGATATGGCAGACAGACTCAAAAAGTTTGGCCACAAGCTTTGCTTTGTTCCGCCGACAAGTAATCGGGCCTTTACCCATGAAGACTTTAACGAGGCATTCAAAAACGATGACAGGGGCTGGGTCTGGTATGACGATTTCAACATCGCCTTTGAAGAATGCCGCAAAGACAGCAACAGCATAATAGTAACCGGTTCGTTGTATTTGATTTCTGAAGCGTTGAAACACCTGCATGAAGAAGTTTAAACCCGGCATAGAAGTTTTTTTCGACGAAACCCATTCTGGCCTGACCAGGGTGGCTGCGGTAACCAATTTTACCGGCAGAACGCGTAACGGAACCCATCTGGTTGAACTTCTCGCGCAACATTCTGCCTTCAATCTGGTGAAAATCTTTTCACCCGAACATGGTTTTACCTCAGATGCCCCTGACGGTGAACCCGTAGCCGATTCGCATCACCAGGACTTCGCGGTGCCCGTAATCAGTCTTTATGGAAAAAATAAAAAACCTTCAGCAGAAATGCTTAAAGGAATAGACGCTCTGATTTACGATATTCAAGACGTGGGTGTCAGATTTTACACCTACATCAGCACACTGAGAAACATTCTCGAGGCCGCAGATGAAAACGGCATACCCGTATGGATTCTCGACCGGCCGGATGTGCTTGGTGGCATAGAAGTTGAAGGGCCAATGCTGCAGGAGGGTTTTTCTTCATTTGTAGGACATTTACCGATTCCGGTCAGGTATGGCCTGACCCCTGCCGAGCTTGCGCTATGGTACAAGGCCAAAGCCGGGCTTGAAGTAGAGATTAAAGTATGGAAATGCCAGAACTACAGGTGTTCGAACCAGAACCCTTTCCCAGATTTTCCCTGGTTTAAGCCTTCACCAAGTATGCCCGACACTGATACGGCGCAATTTTATCCGGGCACCTGCATTTTTGAAGGCACCCAGCTTTCTGAAGGGCGCGGCACAGATGCCCCTTTTCGAAAAATAGGTGCGCCCTGGGTAAACGCAGAAAAATGGCAAAAACATCTTCAACAAATTTTGCCGCCCCAGATCAAAGTCAACACCTGCCGGTTCGTTCCGACCTTTTCAAAATACGAAGGCGAAAGCTGTAACGGCATCAGCCTGACCACTGAAGCGCCTATCGTTAAGAGCGCCGTAGAAACTGGTGTGGCCGTTTTGTTTTCTCTGATGCAAACCCACCCGGGCAAAGTCGAGTTTGAAGGCCGGCCTGGTCTGAAGCACCCATTTATAGACTATCTTTGCGGCACCGATGAAGTTAGAAAAAAGCTCCTGCTTGGGCAGGAGCCTTCCAGGATCATGAACGAAGTTAAGTCTGAGACTGAAAAGTTCGCCAGAGAAAGAAAAGACTTTTTTCTTTACCCGAGAAACTGATCAGCCATCAGCCCTGAGGCGCAGCAAATTTCCATCTTGAAAGAACGACCTGATTGTCAATCTTTTCAAGAATCAGCAGATTTCCCTGGCCGTCAAATGCTACGTCTCTGCGGCAAAACTTGTCCGGAGCGTCTATTTTCCAGATCATGTGACCGTTTGAGCCGATAAGCATAAGCTTTCTCGTGTTGTTTTCGTAAGCAGAAATCAGTGCTTCATCTTCTTCACCGAGAGGCCCCAGCTCTATTCCTGCCGGGTCAAAAGCGGGTGAAAAATCGTAAATAGATTTCATCAGATTGCCATAGCAATCAAATAAGGCCAAAGTCCAGGGACCAGTCAGTTTTTTAAGACCCAATGCCCAGACAAAACCATCGCGAAGCGGCAATGCAAAATTTATTCCTTCAACTTCTACAGTCGAAGTGGCATTATGCCCGAGAAAAATCATCTTGCTTCCGCCAGTCAGCAATAAGCCCTGATCTCCGGCTTCGATAACACATGATGAATAAGATCGTTCAGGCCATTCAGGTTTGATCTGGCCGCCAAGTTTGCCTTCTTCATCGATGAAAACAGGCTGACCGAGAATAAGATCGAAATCAACGATTCTGCGACCGCGAATCTTGCCTTTGAATGCTTCTGAAGTTTCAAGATTATAACGAAGAATCTTGCCAAGATTGTTCATAAAAACAACCTGGCCGGCACTTACACGCATGCCCAGAAGGCCGTAACTGACTTCGGGAGGCAGTTTATAAAGAACTTCGCGTGAAATTTGAATCTGTGCGCCAACCATTGTCAAAACCAACGAAAAAACCGCGACCAAAAACGAAAGTTTGATATGTTTTTTCATCTGGTTTCTCCCCATTTTATGCTTTTAACTTCAAATGCACCTTGCGGGGCTTTGAAAAAATCGGCTTCGGCCAGCCAGACGTTTTGCCCCGCGCCGGCCAGATATCGATTCATGGTTGTGGGTGCTTTTATTTCGAGACGCTTGAGAATTTTTCCGAACGGGGTTATTTCGAAAAGTTTCAAAACACCTTTGAAGCCGGTGGCCGGAACAAATGAAACGATTACGTTTCCATCAGGGGTAACCGCCCATACTCTCGCGTTGGTAAGCTCTGGCATACCTATGTGCAGACTCTTTTCGAGTTGCCCTTTTACGGTGTAGACATTGAGAAAATATCCCGAGCTGTCAGAAAAATGCAGAATGTACAGACTGCTGCTTTTATCAAGGGCGAAACCGCTTCGTTGCCAGGGAATTTCTCTTACCAGCTCGCCGTAAGGGGTAAACACCGCGATAACACCACGGCCGATGTCTCCGACATAGAGTCTGCCGGTTCGATCAGTTTCAAGTTGATTGATCTGCAGGAATTTGCCCGGGGCGTTGCCATTACCGCCAATTTTCAGCAATTCCTTGCCTGAGGCAAGCGATACCTTTCGCACAAAACATTCTGCAGCTTCTGCAAACCAGACCGATTCGGGTTCGCCGCTGGAGCCATTAACCAAAGCAAAGTCTTCAAGCACAAGATTGCCCGGCAAACCCTTGAACTCCAGACTCGAAGCAAGTCGATTATCTTGCGAAAAGCTGTAAATGCGGCCACCAATAGAATCGAGCAACCAGAGTCGATCTTTGACCACTCTCATTGCCATGGGGCCGAAGGGTTGGTCTTCGGCGAATTTTTTGTCGGTGTTGGCATTGTAGCAGGCAACCTGCCCTTTTTCTTTGCCGTATGGAATTTTCCAGGCATCAGCCGCCAATGCAGCTGATGCAGTTGTTACAACCAATGCTACGGTCAATAGTGATTCTCTCAAGTTCATCGGTAAATTATGCAACCTTTCTCATAACTCTTGTAACCGGACCAATCGATGTGGGAGTCGAAAGTCTGGGCATTCTCAATCGTGAAGAATTGTTCATTGCCATATAACTGTTACCTTCTTTGACAATTATTCCCACGTGAGTGTCAGGGTCTTTGATTCCATCACCGGTGTAATCGTAAGTTTTCCAGGTAATTACGTCACCTTCGTGATAAGGTGGCGCGACGACATCTTTCCAGCCTTTCGATCTCAGATCTGCGACGGTTGATCTTACATTCAAATGAACCCTTGTCAGTGCCCCCGCATTTTTAAGGGCAGTGGTAACAACCTGGGCACAGGCAAGGTTGCCGTAATCAACTTCTCTGCCTCTGAATGCGTGGCTGCCGATAAGCTTTTTCGCTTCTCGGGCAATTCTTTGCTGAAATGAACCTGGTGTTGAATTGTCAGGCTGGGCGACCGGCGCATCATTGGTGGCCCCACCCTTTTGTTTTGAGATGTATTTGGAATGAACGTAACGGGTTTTTCCGTTATAATCGATGCGATACCAATCTTCGACCTTGCCGGTCACTTTAACCGCGATTCCGTTAGGAATAGTGGTTTCGATAGCGCCCCAGGGCGAATGTCTTACATTCAGAGCCGAGGCAGTTACGTAACCGACAAAGTTCTGTCCCTGAACTTCATCTTTAGGCTTAGACGGCATATCGGTATCGATGTATCTTTTGTCGACAAAGGCTTCATTATCTTTGCCCCACTTGATTTTGTAGTAATTACCGGAAACGCCGAGAATTTCAACCGCAGTCTGGTCTTTAAGGGCCCCGACTTTATCACCATGTGGAACTCGTCTTACATTCAGACCAATCGCAGCATTAACCCAGCCTTTAGTCGGAAACGGCTTGGCCTTTTCGCCTTTTCTTTTTACGTATGCGGTGTGAACATAGGCCGTTTTGCCATTCACCGAAACTTTGTACCAATCGCCACTTTGCCCGATAATAGAAACTTTTGCGCCATCTTTAAGATTGCCGATAATGTCGCCCCAGGGAGATGTGCGAATATTAAGGGTGGTATCAACCTCAACGGTGCCCACCTCGGTTTTGCCTTCTTTAACCGGCGCCAGATCAGGGTCTATGTTCGGAGTGTATTTTTCTTTGGAAATATCTACTGCCTTGCCCGAGAATGGGTTCTGACCAGCATAATTGGGCATGCAAACGGTGAGTATCAGAATCACTGATACAACCAGGCATTTCATCAATTGCATAAAAAATTCCCCCTTGGATCTTGTATACATATTTTACCTGAAAATGACCGAAAAGTTTACATTATCTTGCAAATTTAACTCTTTACAGATATTTTCTTAGCATTAAGAGAAAAAAATTGGGGAAAAATAACATGATCGATTTAAGAGCATTTTCATTTCTCAGCACGTTACCCTCTAGAGAGATCGAGAAGTTACGAAAAGTTTGCCGTTACAAAAAATACGCATCAGGTACAGTCATAGTCAAAGAAAAAGAAGACCTTTCCGACCTTGTCATGGTCGTCGAAGGTCAGGTTTCGGTAGTAAAAACCTATGGTGACCGAAAAAGCACACTATTCACCCTTGACCCGGGCGATGTCTACGGAGAAGTAGAAATACTCAACGGTACAAAATGTCTGACCACCCTCATCGGTTATCAGGAATTTCAGGTCATATTCATTCCCAAGGAATTTTTCCTGAGAATCATTGGTCTCTACCCTGGCTTTGCCAAAGAAACACGCGATCTGTATTCGCGTCGTGGCCCACTTCTGCTTGAAGAAGGTCTTAGCAAAAGCGAATTCGCCAAGGTCGTTACCTTTTTCAATGTTAAAGGTGGTGCCGGCAAATCGGTCATATCTTCAAACGTCGCCGTTATGCTGGCCAAATACTGGAAAAAGAAAGTCGTGCTTCTCGATATGAACCTGGCTTTTGGCGATCAGGCAATTTTGCTCGGACTTTCTCCGAATAAAAACATTCACAACCTGACCAAGGTCAGACCACCCCTAAAACTGAGTTCGATCGAAGAGCAGCTTACCCGACATTCATCGGGGCTTAAAGTTCTGCTTCCGCCGCCATTACCTGAACTTTCTGAATCCATAAGATTAGAATTCATCGAAAATATCATCGACATATTGAAAAGCCATTATGATTTCATTATCATCGACACCCACAATCAGCTCAGCCCGCTAGAACTAAAGCTTCTCGACTGTTCTGATTTGATAATGCTGATCATGACCATGGAATTAACCTTCATCAAAAACACCAAGGTTCTGCTTGACCTGTTACAGCGCCTTAAAATTCCCCGCGAAAAGGTCAAGGTTGTTTTGAACCGCGCGTTTAAATCAATGGGACTCGAGCCTTCAAAAGTCGAAAAATCTTTGCGTTACGCAATCAGTCATTTCATACCAAGTGAAGGCAATATTGTCGTGCCCTCGGTTAACAAGGGGACCCCATTCGTTCTTGCAAAAGGCAGCGATGGCACGGCGATTTTAATGGCGATCAAAAAGCTTTGCGCGAGACTTACCGGCGAAGAAATCGAAAAAGGAACCTGGAACATGTTTTCTTTGCTTAAAGAAGTTTTCGGCCTTTAAGGCAACTTACCAATTAAAAAGCTTGGTGAAAAATCCAGGCTTTTTTTGTTCAACTTTAACCACAATCGCGGTAATGTTGTCGCCACCGCCATTTTCAAGCGCTTTTTCCACGAGAATTTTGACCTGTTCTTCCGGTTTTGGTGTTTCTTTTAAAACTCTTTCTATTTCTTTGTCTTCGACTTCGCCGGTCAGGCCGTCTGAACATAACAGAAAAATATCGCCATTTGAAACGGGGCCTGATGAAATATCTACTTCAAGATTGTCTGCATGACCAACATATCTGGTAATGGTGTTTTTATAAGGGTGATCCTTCTTTTCCTCTTCAGAAATAAGGCCGCGCAGAAACAATTCTTCGACATATGAATGGTCGCGGGTTATCTGCTTAAGCTTGCCTGACCGCATCATGTAAATGCGACTATCACCCACATAAGCCACGAAAAAATCATTGTCACGAAAAGCCAGAACCACACAGGTGCAACCCATACCCTTCTTTTCGGTTCTTTTGGCGAGTTCTTTTCTGACGGCTGCGTTGGCTTGTAAAAACGCCTTTTTAAGAAGAGCCTCGACCGATGGTGCTTTTTCGAAGGATTTGTTAAGAATTTCGGCAATGGTTTCGCGAGTGATCTTTGAAGCGATTTCGCCGGCAGCGAGACCACCCATTCCATCAGAAACAATGAAAAAGCCACCTTTATCAGAGACATAAAAAGAATCCTCGTTATGATCTCTTACTTTTCCAACGTTTGTTGTGCCAAAAGCTGAATATCGCACAAAATCCTCTCCTTACTTCAAAGCGTCAAGTTTCTCTTTTATCTCCTTCTGATCTGGATAGAGAAATAAAGACATTTCCAGATACTGTCTTGCCTTGGCCACTTTATTATCCTCGAGAAAGAATTCTCCAAGACTGTTCAACAGAAACGCATAATTACGGTTTCTTGTCCATGCTTCCATATAGAGTCTTAAAGCTTCTTTGTTATCTTTCATTTTCTTATTTACAAGCCCAGCCATGGTAAAAGCTTCAGCCGAAGGCTTTCTTTTGGCCAGACTTTTATAATATTCTTCGAGTTTTTTGAGATTACCGGTTTCTTCACCCAGTTTGATCAGAGCAAGATTTGGTTCGACGTATTCAATCTTTTTCTCAAGCTGACTGAAAGTTTCGTTCCATCTTTTGGCCAATGCTGCCCGGGCACTCTGATATCTTTCCTGCTCTTTTTTTGTTTTGAAATTAGAGCTGGGCATAGCATTCAACTGATCTTCAAGCTTTGCCAAAGCGGCATTGAAATCTGAAAAATCAGGGTTCAATTCAAGAAGTTTCTGCTCTAACACAATTTTTTTTCTGGCGGCAATGTCGAAATAGTGCGTCGAAGTGGCAAATCCCTCTTTGTAGAAACTCATTAAATAGCCCATAGGAGGCAGGCTCAGGCTTACAGGACTGCTTCCGACTGTTTCTCCGTTGAGTATGACGTTAGCACCAGCCGGAATGGTTGCCAGCTGAACTTTAGCCTGGGTCAGCAGATAATACCCCTTGAAAACCGCAAGAAAAAGGCCGGTAAAGGCCAGAATGATCAAAATGATTCTAAGACTGTGAATCAGTTCGACCGGAGGTCTGGCAGCAAACTTTGAAGTTGTATGCTGAGAAGTGGTCGGATCGTAATCGCCGATGAAATCTTCGTCTTCGGCTTCAGGTTTCATTTCGGTTATATCGACGGCCGGAACATCAGCGCCATTTTCTTCTTCAGGCTCGTCGAGGTTTTCGAGAGCTTCGAGCATTTCCTGACAACTTTGATAGCGGTCGTCACGGTCTTTTTCGATTGCTTTTAAAATAACATCGTTCAAGCGATGCGGCACCGCTTCATTAACCTGAATCGGCGGTATTGGATGTTCCTGGATATGTTTTAAAGCTACGGCGTTGGGGCTGTCGCCGGTGAACGGAAGCCGGTCACAAACCATCTGATAAAGGGTTATGCCCAACGAATAAATATCTGAACGATAATCAAGGTCTCGTTTGCCAAGTGCCTGTTCGGGTGACATGTAGTCGGTCGAACCCAGAGTAAGGCCTTCTCCGGTTTTGCTCGTGTTTTTTCGCGCCTTGGCAATGCCGAAGTCGGTCAAACGAACTTCGCCATTGGCTGTAATCAAGATATTGCTGGGTTTGATGTCGCGATGAACGACGCCGAGATCGTGACAATGCTGCAAAGCAGACAGCGCACAGGTCATAATCTTAACGATTTCATCGAGAGTGAACCCCTGATCTGATTTCATCAGGTCTTCAAGAGAATGTCCCTCGATGTATTCCATGATGAAGTAAGGCGGCAGTCCCTCTGATGCACACTTTTCCTGGGTGGCGATGTCAAGAATCTTAACGATATTGGGGTGTTGATGAAGCCTTTCCATGGTGCGGGCTTCATCGAAGAATCTTGCCACAACATCAGGTTCATCAACCCAGTCTTCAAGCAAAAACTTTACGGCGGCCTTCTTTTCAAGGACAGAATGCTGCGCCAGATAAACAGTGGCGAAGCCACCGTCACCAAGCTTTTTTAAAACGGTATAGTTACCGGCTTTTTTGTTTGTATAATCTGCCAAGTTTTAGAATCCCAGCATTGACTTCAACTTAGAGAAAATTCCACCATCGACCGTTACGACTTCTTCACCGACAATAGATTTATAAAGATTGTTTATTCCCTGGGCCAGTGCAGAATTTGGGCGTTCTGTCACAACGAGTTTTCCGCCATTCGA
>JASURT010000073.1 GCA_030446435.1 Candidatus Ozemibacter sp. | reverse complement strand
ACCCATAAAAGGCATTTTCGGGCTTCAAAATTCGCTGATAACTTTTTGATTGATTGCTTCAAGAAATTTCCTGCCGAAGAGAATGGCATTTTCTAGATCATCGAGTGCAGCAAACGAATAGTGTGTGTGAATATAGCGGGCCGGAATGCCCACAACCAGAGTCGGAATACCCGGCTCAACCAGATGATATCTTGCTGCGTTTGTCTGTCCATTACTTCTGGCAATCACCTGCCAGGGAATATTGTTTTCTTCGGCTATTTTTCTGGCAAAAGCCTGAACCCTTGGGTTGGAAACCATGCCCGCATCGAGCACCCTGAACTGAATACCCTTGCCTATTATTCCATGGGCTTTTGCCTTGTCTTTAAAAGTATCATCTGCCGGACACCCCTCGAAAACCAGGGCAAAATCAGGCTTAACCTGGCGGGCAGCGACCTGTGCTCCGCGAAGCCCGCCTTCTTCCTGTGAGCAGAAAACTCCTACCGGTTCGACAGGCAATCGCAAATTTTTAAGAGAAGCCATTATCGACGATACAGCAGCACAGCCCAATCTGTTGTCAAACGCCTTACCGCGCATAACGCCTGATCTTGAGTCATAGACGAAAGACACATCAGGGGTAATTGGGTTGCCAACCTCTATTGAATACAGGTCTACAGTCTCCTGATAAGAACGAGTTCCCAGATCGATAACCAGATCTTCAATTTTCGGCAATCGCATTCGTTCTTCTTCACTCATAAAATGCGGAGGTTTCGTGGCAACGACACCTTTAACATATTCGCCTTTAAAGTTTTTTATCAATACCGCGTGTGCCGGAATGTTCGCTTCATGCCAACGACCAAGAGACAGAAAAGAAATGGTGCCGTTCGAATTTATGTTTTCAACGATAAAGCCGACTTCATCGCTGTGGCAGTCCAATGCCACTACGGGAGATTTCCGGGCTACTTTTTTGCGGCGAACAAAAAGATTGTTCATACAGTCGCGCTCAAAGTTCATGCCTGACAAAAAATCTCTGACAAAATCAGTGACTTCGTCTTCATGTCCGGGTGCACCATGCAAATTAGAAAGTTTTTCAATCAATTGAAGCGTTTTCATTTTTCTTTTCCTTTTTCCGGCAAGGTTCAGATAAATGTTTAGCATGTGATTATGAAACCTGACAAACCTTTTCGCCCGTTGTTCCGGAGGTATTTGCAAAGCGTTCGCTAACGAAAGACTGCCGTGACTCTCTTAACAAACCACCCAAATAGCAGAATCGGACCACCGTTTGACGTTCAGAATGTGCAAATACCAAGCTGCCAGAGGATATCGCGCGGTCCTGGTGCCGCCCGTCGGGATGAAGAGAAAACTTGTCAGTCTTCATCGATGGAGCCTTGTCGGGTTTTCGGCGCGCTATGAGAAGGTTGGTTTCGGTTGAATTTTGATGCTTGGATAGTTTGCTTTGTCGTGTTATACTTTTTGAACCACTTTCCATATTAGGAGGGATTATGTCAGGGCATAATAAGTGGGCCAAAGTTAAACACGTAAAGGCCAAAATGGATGCGATCAAAGGTCGCCAGTTTACCAAGGTAATTAAAGAAATTACCATTGCAGCAAGAGAAGGCGGCGGAGATCCCGATTCCAACCCGAGATTGAGAACAGCACTTCAGGCAGCTAAAGATGTAAATATGCCTAAAGATAACATAGAAAGAGCAATCAAAAAGGGCACCGGAGAACTCGAAGGCGTAAGCTACGAAGACGTATGCTATGAAGGTTATGCTCCGGGCGGTGTGGCGCTGATGGTCAGATGCCTTACCGACAACACCAACAGAACAGTCGCCGAGATCAACAAGATTCTCAGCAAAGGCGGCGGAAATATGGGCGTTCCGGGCTGTGTTTCTTTCATGTTTGAAACCAAAGGTTTCATGTTTGTACCGAAAGAAGAAAATCCGGCCGTAACAGAAGAAACTCTGATGGACCTGGTTCTGGAAGCAGGCGCTGAAGATCTTAAAACTCTCGAAGATGGTTTCGAAGTTCTTTGTGAACCATCTGCTTTCAGCGATGTCAGACAGACTCTTGAAGATAAAAACATCAAGCTCGAAGAAGCTAAAGTTACAAATCTTCCCAAAACAACCGTTAAGGTTACCGGTGGCGATGTAAGCAAGCTTCTAAAGCTGATTGACAATCTTGAAGATCATGACGACGTTCAGGATGTATATTCGAATTACGACATTTCTGACGAAGAAATGGAAGCTGCACTGGCAGAATAAAGTTCAAGCTGTAACCTGCATGATTTCATGAATCTTTTGCGGGTTACAGCTTTTCTATTTTAAACCACATGATTGAATCAATTTCAGGAAAACTAATTAGCAAACTTCCACACAGACTTGTGATTGAAAGGTCAGGAATCGGTTATGAAATTCAGATTCCATTTTCGACCAGCAGAAAACTGGCACCGCAAGGTGAAGAAGTTAAGGTTTTATGCCACCTTCAATGGCGAGAAGACGGCCCACAGCTGTTTGGGTTTGCCAGCGAAGAAGAACGTCAGTTGTTCAGAATACTGACCAAGGTAAACAAGGTCGGCCCGAAGCTTGCAATTAACATAATGTCCTCAACAAGCCCTGAAATGCTGGTCTCTATGATTCTCGGCGAGAACACTGCCGGGCTTACCGCCCTTAAGGGTGTTGGCCCCAAACTCGCATCTCGTTTGATCGTAGAATTGAAAGACCCCATAGCCAAACTGGGTCTGGGCAGCGTCGAATCCGGAAGCACAGAACCGATGGTTCAGGCCGGCGCTGTGCCGTTCGAATCTGAAGTAAGAGACGCCCTTGAAAACCTTGGCTACACCAACAAAGAAATTACTCAAAGCTTAAAATCAGTTGCAAAGAATTTAGGCCCCGAACCCTCTATCGAAGACATAATCGAAGCCGTGCTTCGATCTTTCTCAGGCTGAATCAATAAATGAAGAAAAAACAGACATCGAACCAAGACCCGCTCGAACTTCTCGACCAGGATGAAGAAAATGTCCTGTCAAGAAGTCCTTTGCCTGGCGAAGACGAGCTTTTACCCCCCAGCCTTCGCCCAAGAAAATTTGACGAGTTCATTGGTCAGAAGAACATTGTCGAGAAACTGAGAGTTTTTATTTCTGCAACTCTTCAGAGAGGCGAGCCCCTTGACCACACTCTTCTACTCGGACCACCCGGGCTTGGAAAAACCACCTTGGCGAACGTCATTGCCAGCGAACTTGGTGTTCAAATCAAAATCACTTCGGGTCCGGTTCTGAACCGTGCCGGTGACGTAGCAGCCTTATTGACTGGCCTCAGACGTGGTGACGTTCTTTTTATCGATGAAATTCACCGCCTGAGCAAAAATGTCGAAGAGGTTCTGTACCCCGCCATGGAAGACTATCACTTTGATGTCTTGATCGGTAAAGGCCCCACTGCTCGCAGTATAAGAATGAAAGTTCAGCCTTTCACCCTTATTGGCGCAACGACAAGAGAAGGCGATGTTTCAGCCCCTCTGCGCACAAGATTTGGTGTGGTTTCAAGAATAGATTATTACTCTATTGATGAACTGACAAGTTTGATTCAGTCTGTATCTGCTCGTCTGCAGTATCCGATCGATCAAAATGCCGCCGAAGAAGTTGCCCGCCGGGCGCGAGGCACTCCAAGGGTCGCAATCAGACTATTCAAACGCATGAGAGATGTTGCACAGGTAAACAATCAGCCCAGCGTAAATCTTGAAACGGTTGAAACCGGCATGGCAATGCTTCAGGTCGACAGAAACGGGCTCGATTATATTGACCGCAAAATTCTTGAAGTTCTTCTGAAAAGGTTCGATGGTGGGCCGGTAAGCCTTGACACCCTTGCGGTATCTGTAGGTGAGGAAGCCGACACAATTTATGACGTTTATGAGAGTTTTCTGATTCAGGTGGGCTTTCTTGCCAGAACCAGCAGAGGCAGGGTTGCCACCCGTTCTGCTTATGAGTATCTTGGTCTAAAGCCACCTGAAACTCTTGCAAACGTTGAAGAACAACTGAGCCTTTTCGACTGAGTTTTTTCGCAGCTTAATTACGGGGAGAAAGCAATGACAGAAAAAGCAAAAGTTTTTACAGTTGGTCTTAGAGCCACCAAACCCCAGGACAGTCAGGTCGCTAAAATTGAAAAACTGGCACGAGCCATCGGCATAGACAAATTCGCCTGGGATAAAAAACTCGTTGCGGTAAAAACCCATTTCGGCGAAAGGGGCAATGCGGCCTTTCCCAGACCGGTTCTGATCAGACCCGTAGTAGATCTGATAAAGAACGGTGGTGGCAAACCGTTTCTTGCCGAAACTACCACACTTTATACCGGCAGCAGAAGCAATGCGGTCGAACACACTGAAACTGCTATCAGACATGGTTTTGGCATAGAAGTTACCGGCGCCCCTATTTTCATGTGTGATGGTCTGACCGGTCGAGATGGTCACATGGTCAAGATTGACGGCACTCACTACCAGGAAGTTTCGGTCGCTTCGGGAATACAGGAAGCAGATGCACTCGTGGTAGTTTCTCATTTCAAAGGTCATGAGCTCACAAGCTTTGGCGGCGCAATAAAAAATCTTGGGATGGGTTGCTGTTCCAGATCTGCCAAACTAGCCATGCATACCACAATCAGACCGACCGTATTGGCATCAAAATGCGTCAAATGTGGAATCTGTTTTGACTGGTGCTCAGCAGGAGCGATAAGCCAGCCCAAACCTGATGGCCCGGTGGTTATAAATCCCAATCTCTGTCGAGGTTGCGGCGAATGTTTGATATCATGTCGTAATTCGGCAATCAGAATTAACTGGAGCGATGATGCCCAGGGCGTCACAGAAAGAATGGTTGAACACGCCTATGGCGTAGCCAAAACCAAGCCAGGTTCGGCTTTTTACATCAGTTTTCTCATGAATATCGTTCCACTTTGCGATTGTGTCAATTTTTCAGGAGCACCGGTAGTTCCAGACATTGGCTTTGCCGCTTCAACCGACCCGGTAGCTTTAGATGCCTGCTGCCTTGACATGGTCAACCAGCAGATTGGTCTGGTCGGCTCTGCTCTGAAAGAAGCACACGAACCGGGTAAATCAAAATTTTGTGATCTTCATCCCGACCTGAAAACCGAATTGCAGCTTGAGTATGCCGAAAAAATCGGTCTTGGAACCAGAAAATACGAAAGGATCAACCTTGAGCAGTAAAAAAGTCGCAAAAGCATCAGAGCAAGGTTTAACCCCTCTTCTGCAGCAGTATATAGATATCAAGGCAGAGAATCCTTCTGCTGTATTGCTGTTCCGATGTGGCGACTTTTACGAAACTTTTTTTGACGATGCGGTACTGGTTGCTCGTGAATTGCAAATTACCCTTACAGCCAGAGGCAAAAGCGGCGGCAACCCTGTTCCGCTGGCCGGCGTGCCGTATCACAGCATCGATGGCTATATCGCCAAACTGGTTCACAAGGGCTTTACCGTTGCGATATGCGAACAGGTGGAAGACCCAAAAAAAGCCAAGGGACTTGTTAAGCGAGAAGTCGTTCGTATTATTACCCCTGGTACGGTCACCGACCCGCAAATGCTCGAAGAAAACACGAACAACTACCTTTCAGCTTTTGCAGGCAAAGGCGACCGTTTTTGCCTGGCTTCGGTAGAATTAAGTACCGGAGAATTCGTTTTTGCGAATGGAGATCAGGTTGAAGCAAAAATGCTTCCAGAAGAGTTTACCCGACTGCTTCCGCGTGAAATTCTGGTTTTGTCAGACAAACCCGAAATCAGCATTGAAAACCCGCCATGGCAGTACATCAAGACAGAAACCCACCCGGCAAAAATCAGCGACAAAGAGGCCCTGGACGCCCTTTGCAACCTTTTTCCGGCAGAACCCAAGGCAAGATTTCTGGCAATGTCTTCTCTGGCTTTGAAAACTCTCGGGATTCTTTGCGAACATCTGCTCGACACTCAAAGGTGTTCTTTAAATCATCTTAAGCTACCTTCTGAATATAAGTTGGGCGACGGAATGGTATTGGATGAAGCCACTTTGCGCAATCTCGAGCTTTTGCCAGATGGCAAGACACAAAACCTTGGCGGCACATTGTTTGAAGTGATCAACCGAAGCAAATCCAGCATGGGTGCGAGGTTGCTAAAAAAATGGCTTCTCAAGCCCCTGATACAGATCGAACCAATTTTAGAGCGCCAGCAAATGGTAAGAGCTTTTTTCGAAGATCAGCTTCTTTTAGCCGACACCCGGGAACAACTTAAGGGAATGCCTGATCTGGAAAG
Organism: Candidatus Ozemibacter sp.; assembly: GCA_030446435.1. Lineage (GTDB taxonomy): Bacteria > Muiribacteriota > Ozemobacteria > Ozemobacterales > Ozemobacteraceae > DYKG01. Next base: position 8,316 of record JASURT010000073.1, on the reverse strand, counting down.
GATTCTTAGCAAAATCATTCTCGGCAGCCGCAACCCGCGTGATATTCAAGCACTGGCGCGAGGGCTGGAGAAGATTCCCATTTTGCAAGCCTTATTGAAAACGCCGACTCTCGAGGTTCTTTCACGTCAGTTTTCAGACCTGACAGGGCTTACTGGTGAAATAAACAGCAAGCTCCGCGATGACCTTCCGGCAGCTGTAGCTGACGGTGATTTTATCAGCGACGGCATAGATTCAGACCTTGACGAGCTCAGAAGCCTGATGCGTGACGGAGATGCCTGGCTTAAAAGGTTTGAAGAACAAGAAAGAAACAACACTGGCATAAAGACGCTCAAGGTTAAGAAAAACAGTGTGTTCGGCTATTTTATTGAAATTTCCAAAAGCCTGACAGACCAGGCTCCAGAGCACTATGTGCGGAAACAAACCCTTACAACGGGCGAAAGGTATATCACCGCCGAGCTGAAAGATTACGAAAACAAGGCATTTTCTGCAGCAGAAAAAGCCTTAGCCATTGAAAAGGAAATTTTCGAGCAACTTGTTGCCGGTATTTCAGATAGAGTTAAGGAAATTCAAATCAATGCTGAATTGATAGCGAAGATAGATGTTTTATCTTCGTTGGCCCAGCTGGCACATGATCAGCAATACGTCGCTCCCGAAGTAAACGAATCGGGAGTAATCAGAATAGAAAATGGGCGACATCCGGTTGTGGAAGCCTTTCTTGAGAAGGGTGAATTCAACCCTAATGATCTTTATTTAGACACAGAGAAGCGGCAAGCTATTATTACCGGCCCCAACATGGCGGGTAAGTCTACTTATCTCAGACAGGCTGCGCTGATTGTTCTTCTGGCCCAGGCCGGCTCCTATGTTCCGGCGCAAAGCGCTGAAATAGGCATAGTTGACCGAATTTTTACCAGAGTTGGAGCTTCAGACAACCTTGTCAGAGGTCAGTCAACTTTCATGGTAGAAATGATGGAAGCTTCGGCAATTTTAAAGAATGCCACCACCAGAAGCCTTTTAATACTTGACGAAATCGGTCGCGGCACTTCAACATTCGATGGCCTTTCTCTGGCCTGGTCGATTCTTGAATTTATCAATCGTGATTTGAATGCCAGAACCCTCTTTGCCACCCATTATCATGAATTGACCGACCTTGATTCAGTCCACCCCGGCGTGTTCAACCTTAATGTTGGTGTAAGTGCAGATGAAAAAACCGGAGAAATGGTTTTTCTTCACAAGATTCATGAAGGTCCGTCAAGCAAGTCTTACGGCATTGAAGTAGCACGACTGGCCGGTTTGCCTGGTAAAGTTATAGACCGAGCCAAAGAGATTCTCTTCGAGCTTGAAAAATCAGAACAGGAAGAACTGGGCCGGGTAACACGTTCTTTGCGTCATAGCCCACAACCACAGCAGCTAAGCCTGTTTTCTCCTTCAAACGAAGTGGTTGAAACACTCAACCAGATCGACCTTGGCAATACAACCCCGCTTGAAGCTCTGAATCTGTTGAACCGCCTTAAGGAGATGGCCAATGGCTGAAGACTTCTGGGGTCCGATTTTTGCAAAACTTCACGAAGATCTTGAATTGCTGAAATTAATCTGTTTTGACACCAGTGACAGCGACCTGCTTTCATGGGTTAAACCCAACCCGGTTTTATGGAGCAGAGCTTCCAGATATCTTCGCAAGAAAAAAGTTTTAGACCGACAGGGCCTGATAGGCGAAATCCTTGCTTTTGCCGCTAAAGAGCAGGCATTACGCAAGATCATTTTCTATACCTGGTTTGAAAAAAATCAGCAAACATTCAAATTTACAACCCTCGCAGCTAACCAGGAAGCGATGAATAGCCTGGTAAAAGGAGATTTTGGCGGGCCGGAAAAGATCGAGATTCTTGCAAAAATCGACCCGCGTCAGGGCATGCCTGACTTCTACCAAAAATATCTCGATTTTCATCGCCAGCAACAACCATCGAGCGAGACAGATGAATCCAGGTCTGAAACCGACGAGTCTGAAAGCGATGCAAGGCAAATCAAAGAACTCGAGGCTTTGAACAACCAGCAACAAAAAGAACTAATTTCTTTGCGGCAACAACTGAAAGAAGCTCAGAAAACCTTTTCTGACAGAGCGGCAGAAATTACCGGTCTGCAAAATTCTCTAAGAGAAAGAGACCATAAAATTTCTGAACTTGAGAATGAAATTTTAAATCTGAAAGAGAAGATAAAACAGCAAAAGATTGATTCGGTTACCGTCAGTCTTCCGGAAGAAACTCTTGATCAATCAGAGGAACTGGTTCAGGCTTCAGAAAAAATTGCATATTTATCGGAAGAACTTGATGAAAAAGACGCTCGTTTAACCCACCTTCAAAATCTGCTGAATCAAAAAGACAAAAGCGTTAACCGCCTTCAAGAGGAACTAAAGCAACTAAAAAACGCAATAAATGAAGATGAGGACAAAGAAAGGAAAATTGATAATCTGCAACGCCTGCTTAAAGAAAATCAAACCATCGATTTGCTTAAAGAATCTGGCCAGATAATTGTTTTACCTTCTGATTCCGGCAAGAGTGAGTATTTCTTACAATCTTTCTCCGGCAATATAACCAAGGTTCCCCGCGAGATTTTGCATGTATCAAAAATTTGCCCTGAAGAGTTTTGCACGGCATACATTGGCGCAAGCGGACTAATAACTGAGTTCGAGAGCTTAGAGACCAACAAAATCACTACAACAGGCTATCTTGAAAAGCAGGAAGATACTTTTTATCTATGCACGGCAGAAGAACAGTTTCAGGTTTATTGCGAGGTTAAGGACAAGCATCTGGGTAGACCAATGCGAGGTGTTTTATTAGGTGAATTTCAGCAGCGCCCGGAAGGGATCTATTCTTTATCACCGCATGAATTACCAAAAGAAAACGGCTTTGCCGAAACCAAAATAGTAAGCATTGATAGAATAAAACAGCATCTCAGCCTTTTTATCGCTGATAAAGCTGCCTTGATAGACAATCTGAAATTGGCCGGAATTGATTTAAAACCCCGGGCGGATGGGCAAATTGAATTCGCGCAGGACTACAGACAGGAACTGGACAAAGCAAGGTTGAAGCTGAACATTGTCTCTGTTTGCGAAAGCACTTCCTGCCAGGAGAGCCTGTCAGAAAATACTTTAGCCAGAAAAATGCGAAAACATGATGTTTGCTCTATTTGTCACAAAAAATCTGAAAACCTTTTCCAGTTAAGTGATTCGCTTGATTTTTCAGGAAAGAAAATCGTCATTTTTGGCGGCGATTATACCGGCAATGAATATGTCAGATTTTTAAATCAATTCAACATCGAGGCTACCTGGGTAAGTGGTTTTGACAACATAGGTAAATATAGAGAAAGTCTTGGCAAGTATGACCTGGCTGTAATCATTCTGCGGCAAACATCACACACTCTTCTTCGGGAAGTGAGTAATTCTGCCGCAAAAGCGAATACGCCAATCTTATATTGCAAAAAACGCGGCATTTCTGGTCTTTTAGCTGAGCTTAAAGCTTATTTTCAGCCGTAATTCCGGGTAGTTAAAGAATTACTTTCGAAAACAGACGATCTTTCAACAAAACCTGAAAAATCAGAATTAATCTTATTGTTTTTTGCCTGAATTTATATAAAGAAAAACTTTTTTTCTCGGTTCAATACGCCCCAAAAGTGTGATTTAAAGCGATGTAAAAGTAAAAATGTCAAATTTTATTTCTATTTGCCACTTTTTTAGTATCTTTTTTATTGTGGATTAAAATCAAAAGTGCTATAATAAATTTAGAGAGAGAAAAAAGTTCATTAACAGGTTCTTGCGACCTAAGAGAGGTTATGTCAAGCCTGCCCAGAAAGGCCGGCAGATTAGCGCTTAAAGAAAATTCAATTTTCTGTTAAATAATTCCTAATTTGTTCCGATTGGGATTCCAGGTTGCCGTACATATTGGCGTTCAGGAGGAACAAAATGTGTACACAAGAAGTCGCAACCGGAAGAAACGGAGATTCAAATGGCAAGTATTCAAAGACATGAATTCGAAAATGAAAACCTGCTTCTAAAAAATTACTTCAAAGATCTGAAAAAATATCCGCCTCTGAGCAAGGAAGAAGAAACCGAGCTACTCAAGAAAGTTAAGGCAGGTAACCCCAGAGCCCGAGCCAGACTAATTCTGGCGAATCTAAGGTTTGTTGTGGCTGTTGCCAAAAGATACAAGCATATCAACGATGTTCCTTTCGAAGATCTGATAGCCGTAGGAAACCTTGGCCTGATGAGAGCTGCGCAAAGGTTCGACTGCGACAAAAACGTCAGATTCATTTCTTACGCAGTCTGGTGGATCAGACAGGCTATGATTCAGGTTGTATCAAGTCATGGTAATCCCATCAGGCTACCGCTCAACAGGGTACACACAGGTCTTAAAATCAAAAAGCTTGAAGAAGCGCTTCAGAAAAAGCTCAATCGCAAACCAACCCTTGAAGAGCTCGCCGAAGCGGCCTTTATGAAGCCCAAAGATCTTCGCAAATTCATGCGCGACATGCCCACAGTAGTTTCAATGGATACAACACCGGTGGACCCGGAGGAAGACCTTTATTTAAGAGATGTGATCACTGACTACGAAGCAGATCCCCTGGCCGAGGCCGAAAAGAGGTCTCTGGAAAACGAGCTTGAAAGAGTTATGTCTTCTTTGACTGAACGTGAAAGAATCGTGCTGATGCACAGATTTGGTCTTCACGACACCAAATCTCACACTCTTGAAGAAATCGGCAAGCTTTTGGGTGTTACCCGGGAAAGAGTAAGACAAATTGAATCACAAGCACTTGCAAAGCTAAGAAACCCCAGACGTTCTGACAATCTGGTTAATTATCTAATTTCCTGACCTCATATCTATATTCCAAAGCTCACGCAGTTTTGAATGTAAAGGCATTTCGACAAGGCTTTAGTATAGAAGCAAAAAACCGGCACTTCGACCTCTCACGAGAGGCTAAGTGACCGGTTTTTTTTTTCGAATCTGCGTTTTTACTACTTCCTGGGTTTTCCAATCAGCATGTAATGGCTTTTGAAATTGTTCCTGGCAGCCTTTTTCACATCGTCAATGCTTACAGAGCTATAAATTCCAAGAATCTCATCGAGAAAATCATCTTTAAGACCGTTATACATGAATGAGGCCAGCACATTGGCCTGGGCATCAGATTTTTCCAGCATGCGATTGAAAAGAGATCTCAGGTTCAGACCTGCAGCAACGATATTATCGCGGGAAATATTAACCTGAGGAATTTTGGCAAGAACCCTATTTATAACTGCCTTGGCTTCTTCTACCTTATCCACAGGCACTTCGGCGACAAAAATCAGTATGGCATGTGTCTGACTGGTTATATAGTTGCTTATCAAGCCTCTGTAAGCATCGATTTTTCTCAATTCATCAGCAAGAATTGCATTGCTGCTTGAAAAAAGAACATGATTAATTACAAGGTTCGCCCCAAAGTTAGATCTAAGCCCTTCTTTATCATCAATGATCAGGAAAGGTTTCATTCTGAAAGAAACAGAAATAAGAGCATTCTCGATTGAAGAAGGCAAGGCAATTTCTTCTACCACGGATTTTTCAAGTGGTTCCCCTACCCAGGCCGGGCATTGAGCTTTTTTCAAAGCAGAACCAGGTATAATGCCTTTAAATGCATCTGCAAGAAGCTTTACAGTTTTATCCTGATCGAAATTACCTACTGCAGAGATGTAAATGTTTTCACCAACAGCCCATGAACGATAAAATTCCTGAATTTCTTTGAAACTGATTTTTTCAACCTGCTCACGGGTAATGTCTGACGAAAAAAGATTCAAGCCGGGGTAAAGAACCTGAAGTGTCTGTTTATTAATGATGCTTATAGGCGAACTTTTCTCGTCTTCGATTCGTTTCAGTATTTTTTCTTTTGATTTTTTGAAGAATCTCTCTGAATATTCCGGAAACTTGATCAAATCTTTAAGAAGAACGACAAGTTCGCCAAGATTCTGTTTCTGCACGCGAGCGCTGAGTAGAAGAAAATCGTTGGTATAAGCGGCATTCAGACTTGCCCCAATGCTATCGAGTTGTCGATTTAGCTTGCGGTTTTCTTTATCATTGATGAAAACGGGGATCATCTCAGCAACCAGGCGAGCCATTCGCTTTTCATTTTCGTCAGTTATGCATGAATCGATGCCAAAAAGAATTGTCAATCCAACAACTTCGCTGCCTGCGAAATTGTGAACCATTATTTTCACTCCGTTATCGAGTGTCTTCATTTTGACCGGGCGGGCTTCTGCAATCTGCATTTTAAGAGGATAAGCAATTCTGATCGCGTATCGATTAGAGGTAAACATCTTTCTGGCTGCTTTTTTCATTTCTTCGGAAGTAATGCGGCTATAGGCGGCAACCATTCCGTCAGCAATTCGATACGAATCCATGATTTCAGAAAAACCCAGGTCATAAACTCTTTCGAGTCTGGTTTCACGCCGGGCAAGATCTCTTAATTGCTGCATTTCGATCAGACGACGCAGGTTTTCTCCACGGGGGGGATCATTGAACATATTCGACAATGATGAAAGGATGAAATTTATTGGTCTGTTAACATCAGAATCTTTTGAAGAAAAGCCTATAAGAAAAAGTCCACGCTCTTTACCCGGGTAATAACTGGCGTGAAGATCTGAAAGTTCTGGAAAATCTTTGCCGACGACAGTTTCAAGCCAGGAACTGTTAATGCCGTCAAGCGAAGTTTCCCACAACTTAACGGCTGCCATATCAGAGGAAGAAAAGCCGGGAGCTTCAAAGCCGATCAATACCTGGGTATCGTCGATGTCGAAAAACTCGACGGTTTCATTTTTTCTTGAAGTCGGTTCATCTTTTTGTGTAGAAATTGCAGCTTCTTTTGTTGCGGCAGAATGACTGCCAAAGCTTTTCATACTGGTTCTAAAAACTTCAGAGGCGTTTACATCGCCGACCACAACCAAAACCGCGTTGTTTGGTACAAAAATCTGCTCGGCAAATGACTTAAGATTGCCGAATTCCATTCGGTTCAGTTTGTCTTCCTCGATTGGGCCGTGACAAGCCAGGCCCTCAGATGGAAAAAGATCTTTCCAGATTTCCCGAGTCATCAGGCCGGTGCTTAGAGGATACTTTTTCGTGGTTTTAACCAGCCTGATAGCCTCGCTTTTAGCACGCGAAAAATCTTCCGGAGTCGGTTTCAATGAAAAACCAAGTTTATTAAGAGCTTCGAACATTTTCGGCAGCTGGTCAGCGTTACCCTGACAGGCAGCGTAAAAGACTTCCTGGCTGCCGCCAAATTCGGTTATGATGCCGACTTTTTCGAGTTCTGCATTGAAATCGAACCGGTTTTGCTTAGAAAACCCTGAGTTTTCGAATAATGAACGATAAATTTTTCCGAGACCGGCATTGCAATTACCCTGAGAGTTGGTCTGAGCATCGAAAATGATTCCGGCTGCTGCCAGGGGCAAACTTCGGTCTTCAACCACTATTACCCGTAAACCGTTTGGCAAAATGGCCTTTTCTGGTGGAGACTTGATCAAAGCCAATAGTTGAGTGGCAGTCAACAGACAAAAAATTACTGTAATAGCAACGATGCATTTCTTTATTGTATTCATGGCCTCCTCCAGTGCTTGGTCATGTTGTGGATTCTGAATTTATTTTCGCAGCAGAATTCTTCCGCTGGACTTTTCTTTGACAATGAAGCTGTATTTGGCGATTACCACCATTTTGTAGTTTTCTTCGCCATATATCTCTTTGCGATAACCGATTTCGTCGGCGTATTTTTTTCTGGCCTCTACCAGATAAGATTTAATCTAGTTGTTGATATCATTTCTGAGGTTACGAAACTGCCGGTCGTCAAGCTCGATCAAATCAACAAATTCTTCCTGTTTGTCGGTAACGATGGTCAATTCGAGCAGGTAATCCTTGCTCCAGGCCTGCACCGAAAATACGATGCCAACGATGAGCAGAATAACTGAAGCAATGATATATCGGTTAAAAACGGCTTTGACTCTAATCATACTGCCACTAATTTATGCCAATTCAAACTAAATTGCAATTATTTCAGTTTCTATCGAAAATAAGAAGGGCGACTTCCAAGGAAGCCGCCCCATAAATCACAGGTTTGTATTGAGTTAGTAGTCTGAAGAATATCGGTATATTGCCCGCGCTTCACTTGAATCTATATGCAAAAAGTTCATCGAACCGGTGTTGGTATCGAGCTTGATAAACTCAGGCGGATTCATGAAATTTGCCGGAGCGCCGGTGTAAATAGATACAAAATCAAGAACCGGCAAAGATTTCTGCACAGAACCATCCTGA
>JASURT010000072.1 GCA_030446435.1 Candidatus Ozemibacter sp. | reverse complement strand
AGTTCGGTTACGCCGATTTCAATCAGGGGCCCAAAAGTGTTTCCGAGAAGAATGGCGAACATGAAACCCGCATTGAAGGCAGAAAGACTTCTTATTATGGTTGCAAGAAAGCCGATCAGAGAGGCGTATATCCATCTGGCCTTGTTGTTAACCGGCGCTGAAATGGGTTCTGTAATCATGAAAGTAGCGGCAAACATTGTTCCGCCCGCAAAAAGATTGATTAGCAGACTTTGCCCTAAAGGAAATGAATCTAAGCCGGCCAGGTGCAAAAACAGTTTGGCGATCAGCATGCCGATGAAAGGGCCAATTAAAAGGGGAATGAAAATGACTTTGTTGTATAAAAGCCATATCAGACCAAGGCCAACCAGAATAATGCTGGTTTCACCCATCGACCCGTTTATGTTGCCCACAAAAAGCTTTTTTAAAGGAACGTTGTTGAAAGAGTCAAGAGCTTTTTGCGCGTCATCTTTTCTATTCTGGGCCAAAGCTTCGCGATAGTAAATGTGAAGCTTTTTAACGGTTGAAAGAGTGGTGGCGCTGGTTACGGCATCGATCCTGAAAAGGCTTGAATCGACATCGGCAGTGCGTGCCTGAACCAGATCGGGAGTGTATTGGGCAAAACCTGCCGCGCCGCCCTGAAAGGGGGCATACCAGGTCGCTGCAAGGGTCGCCGGAAAGCAGATATACAAAAAGCATCGGCCGACCATGGCCGGATTGAAAATATTTTTTCCAAAGCCGCCAAAAACCATTTTGCCAAAAATGATGCAGAAAATGCCGCCAACGATAACCTGCCAGAAAGGAACGTTTGGCGGGCTTATAAGGGCCAGAAGCATACCGGTTACCAGGGCGGCAGCCGAAGCAGGCTTCTTTTCACGTCTGGTGAACAGATATTCTGCCAACCAGCAGGTAAACATTGAAACAGCAGTATAAGCAGCTGCTCGCCAGCCAAAGTTATAGATCGCACCCAGTAAAGGGAAACAAAGCGCAATCAGCATATTTATCTGTGGCTTCTGATATTGAACGTATTGTTTCAGAAAACTGGACATATTACCTCTCTAATAAATGATGTATGACAGCAAAGCAAAATTGCGGTCATGCAATGATTTTTCTTATGATGTCGGCACACTCGGTTGCGTGGGTCAGTGGCAGACCATGCCCGGCGTTTTCGAGCTCTGTAATTTCTGCCTGGCTCAGCTTTTCTTTTATCAGGTTTATCTGATTCTGGCTGGAGCACACCTTATCTTCTTTACCAATTATTACATGAACCGGACACTTTATTTCAGCAAGTTTTTCATGAACTTCGTCAAGAATTTTAAGCATTGAATTTTTGTCGTTCATCATTGCCATCAGGGTTTCGAATCTTGTGTATCTCGGAAGCCATGTTTCAAGGTATTCTTCAGGTAATGCCTGGGGATGAAAGACCTTTTTAAGGTGATCAGTCATTTTATTTTGCGAAAGAATGGGTAATAAGGCCCCTAGAAGAGTGCCAAGCAGGGCGCCTTTTGCGAGTTCAGGTATCGATGAAGGCTTTTCTGATTTGTTGTCTGGCAGCAGGTAAGGAGCAATGAGAATCAGCCCTTTTACTTTTTCAGGATACTTTTCGGCGATTTTGCCTGCAACGAAGCTGCCCATAGAGTAGCCTGCGATCCAGGTTTTTCCGTTTGCTTTTTTATCTATGAACTCGGCATAAATTTCGGTTTCAAGCCAGTAATCGGGAGCGTCATAGATAATTTCTTCGCTGCTCATGTGCCCTGGTCTGTCCAGAAAAATGCACCTCAGGTTGTCGCTCGCTATTTTTTCTGAAATTGCCGAAAAATCTTTGCGGCTACCGGGGTTACCGTGAAGCAGAAGCAAGGGTGCGCCTTTCCCTGCTTCTGAAAATGAAATTCTCGTGTCTTTAATCTCAATGGCTGAGGTTTGCTCAAGATGGCTCATTTGATACTCACTCCTGCGGCATTTTTGCTATTTTAGCATAGCATTGAAAAAAATACAGAAGTCATTTGTCGAGCCATTGAAAATCGGCAAAAAAGTTTGTCGAAAGATTCAATTTTTTGAAAATCTGGTATAATTGATTTAGGAGATACTGAACTTTGTACCTTGTCGCGCGGTGCGACGCCGGGACAAAGTGAGAGGTTGGTAGAAAAAGAGAAAATATTTATCAGAGAAACAGAGAGCTCTGAAACGAGGTTATTAAATGAGACTTCGGTCTCTTTTTTTTTCTTATCTTTCTCTGGTATACCAGTCAAGATTATGTGACGGTACTCTGAATATGCATGCTTCGGGCGAACAGGGCGCTTTTAGAATTGCATATCTGCTGCAGTTTTTGCATTCGGGCTGAAGGACATTTCGGATACTTTTTTCTTTTTTCATCATTAGCCTCCTGAAAAATGCTTCTATTATCTGTATCGTCAATTTGTGCCGGTTTGTTTATTTTTGTATTTTGTTGTTTGCCTTGAACTATTTATGCATTTAGTGTTGATTTTGGCTCAAACTCTTTATAATATTGAAATAGTAAAGATTATTACGTCAGAAGAATTCTAACTTGTCTCGCAGCCAACCTTTTGCTGATATAAGTTTGTTGAACAGTTATTGAGTGCTTATTTGGGCAAGGGGCAGGATGAGTTGGTTCTTTTTGGGTAATTATTGTTGGGATAAGCATTTGGGAACAATTTTCAAAGATAGACCTTATCGAATTATGATTGTCGACGACGAAGAACTGCTTTGTAAGATTTTTCGTCGCGGGCTTCAACGACTCGGCTACCAGGTTGAAGCATTTCAAGACAGCGAAGAAGCTCTCGAAAAGTTCAGACAGGCACCTGAAAACTATGATCTTGTAATAACAGATCTGGTAATGCCCAATCTTCGCGGTGATAAGCTTTCGGAGGCTTTGACCAGGGTCAGGCCCGGGCTGCCGGTGATTCTATGTTCTGGTTATCTGAGCGAATTCGACAAGACAAGCCTTCATGAATCAGGTATTGTCGATTACATAGAAAAACCTGTTTTTGTAACCGATCTTCACAAGCTTATTCGCAAGACTCTTTCAAATACCTGAAATCAGATGTGTTCCCGGGTTTCATGAAAGGCTATTTCGGGCCATTCTTTCATGATGTAGTTCAACCGCCATTTGTCAGGCGCGAGAAAAGTGAGTGCATCGGCTGTATCAGTGGCAAGACTAGTTTTATAGCGCTTTTTGAACTCTTCGAGTCTGCTTTTGTCTTCAGAGTCGATCCAACGGGCGGTTGAAAAATCAACGGGTGAATAAATTGCATCTACCCCGTATTCTTCTTTCAGTCGTGACATGGTTACATCAAACTGCAGGGTGCCGACTGCGCCCAGTATGAAGTCATTGCCGAGCAATGGTCTGAAAACCTGCACCGCGCCTTCTTCTGATAATTGCAGAAGGCCTTTGTGAAGTTGTTTTGATTTTAAAGGGTTTTTTAAAACCACAGACTTGAATATTTCTGGGGCAAAATTAGGAATACCGGTAAATTTTAAGGGTTCTTTAAGGGTAAAGGTGTCGCCGATTTTTATGGTGCCGCGATTGTGAATGCCGATAATGTCGCCAGGGTAGGCTTCTTCAACGTTTTGTCGGTCTTGTGCCATGAATATGGTTGCGTTTGCGAAGGTCACTTCTTTGCCAAGCCGATGATGCATTACTTTCATACCCCGGGTAAATTTGCCTGAACAGATTCTGACAAAAGCGATCCGGTCACGATGTGCCGGGTCCATGTTTGCCTGAATCTTGAAAGCAAACCCTGAAAATTCTTTTTCATAGGGCGATACCAGTCGGGTTTCGGTTTCTCGGGGCCTGGGCGGAGGAGAAAGCTCAACAAAAGCGTCAAGAAGTTCTTGTACCCCGAAGTTGTTCAATGCGCTGCCGAAAAAGACCGGGGTCTGGTTGCCTTTGAGATAATGGTCCTGATCGAACGGGCTGGCAGCACCTTGCAGAAGTTCGATGTCGTCTCTGAGCTCTCTCGCCTGAAAGCCAAGCAAATCATCGAGCTGAGGATCACTGAGGTCTTTTATCGTGATCGTATCCTGAGGTCTTCTGACTTGTCCGGGTCTGAAAAGAATCAGTTCGTTGCGATACAGGTTGAATACTCCGCGAAAGCTTTTGCCCATGCCAATTGGCCACGAAAGAGGCGCGCATTCAAGTTGAAGTTTGTCTTCGATTTCCTGCAGAAGATCAAGTGGTGATTGGCCTTCACGGTCAAGCTTGTTGATAAAAGTAATAATCGGGGTGTTGCGCATGCGACAGATAGACATCAGTTTTTCTGTCTGGGTTTCTACGCCTTTAACGCTGTCTATAACCATCAGCGCGCTGTCTACTGCGGTCAGAACCCTGTATGTGTCTTCTGAAAAGTCCTGGTGACCAGGGGTGTCGAGAAGATTAACTTCATAGTCCCGATAGTCAAACTTCATTACCGAGGTCGTAACCGAAATGCCGCGTTCCTGTTCTATTTTCATCCAGTCGCTGGTAGCGTGCCTGTCGGTCTTTCTCGCCTTGATTGCTCCGGCCATTTGAATCGCTCCGCCAAAAAGAAGCAGCTTTTCGGTAAGGGTTGTTTTACCGGCGTCAGGATGGCTGATAATACCAAAGCAGCGCCTTCTATCGACTTCTTTTTGATTGAACTTATGCATTTGTGGCTCCCGATATCGCAATTAAAAGGTGAAATTTGAGAAGAGAACTATACAGTAATTGCTTTGTCAGGTCAAATGCACCCTAAGGCTGTCGGGAAAATGCCGCACGGCTTGAAGTTTAATCTCGGGTCAGGCGGCTTTGTCGAGACGATTTTGCGCGAATCTTTTCAACTGAATGGCTTCAGATAGCAGCTGACGATTGGGATTATTCACGGCGGGCGGCATTATTGCCTCATTTATGACCTTGTTTGCGAGAGAAACTGTCTTTTGAGGGTTCCCCGGTATCATTTTCAGTGAAGCGGGCTTGTTCAGGTTGCCCTGGCTGGCCATGTAACTGTATTGTTCAAATGGCGACAGGTTCTGCAAGCCTTCTGTTACTGTTCCTTTAAGATCTTTGCTTCTCGAAGTTTCTGCAGAATCTGCATCTGTAATTGCAGGCTCTTGCCGATTCGCTTGCTGTACCGTCTGATGCTCGGGTTTGTCAAAAAAGCCATAGATAACATTTTGAAGTTTGTTAATATTCATGTTTGCACTGCCTTGTATTTTATTATCTGTTCTCATCTGTTTATCGGAATATTTGAACCGATCTGTTAGTTGCATATTTGGGCCGGCAATTTTGAAAATTTAAGCGCTGCAAAACAGGTTGACTTGTCTTTGAGACTTACCCGGTTTCTGTAAAGCTGCGTGTTTTTCCGGGAAACTCGCAACAATTTGTGCTAGAATTCCGGCAAAGGAATGTACGCGAGGTTTAAAAATGAAAAACACAGTAAAATTTGCCGAAGAATTGATAGATTTTTGTTATAAGAGTCCGACTGCTTACCATGCGGTAGAAGAGGTTAAAACCCTTTTGCATAAGCAGAAGTTTGTTGAGTTGAGTGAAACCGACAGCTGGAAGCTTAAGTCTGGCGGGAAATATTTTGTTGTGAGAAATGGCTCGGCACTTGTTGCTTTTGTGGTTGGTTCTGGAAAGCCAGAAAAGGAAGGTTTCAAGATTGTCGGCGGTCATACTGATTCACCTGGATTTCGTATCAAGCCTGCTCCGGAAATGTCTGCGGAAAAGAGTTATCTGAAGCTTAACACTGAAGTTTATGGCGGCCCAATTTTGAATACCTGGCTCGACCGCCCCCTTTCCATTGCAGGCAGAGTCGTGCTGAAGGGTAAAAAAACGGGTCAGCCTGATGTCAGGTTGCTGAATATCGATAAGCCGGTTTGCATTATTCCCAATATTTCTGTTCATATGAATCCCGAGGTTAATTCTGGTTTTTCGCTGAACAAGCAGACCGATACTTTGCCTTTTCTGGGAATTATAAAAGATAAGCTTGAAGAAAAAGATTATCTGGCAAAGATGATCGCTGCGCAGCTTAAGGTAAAGCCGGCTGAGATACTTGATTTCGACCTGTTTCTTTACGACCGGACCCCTGGTTGTCTTGTCGGTGTTAATCAGGAACTGATTTCATCCGGAAGAATAGACGATCTTGAGGCAATTCATGCCGGCATCAGTGCTTTGATCAAAGTGAAAAAGCCCAAAGCGACCTGTATGATGGTTTGCTTTGACAACGAAGAAGTCGGTAGTTCAACCCGTCAGGGTGCAGATTCACAAATGCTTGCCGCGATACTCGAGAGAATAGTTCTTTCGGGTGGCGGAAAGCGGGAAGAGTTTCTGCGTGCGCTGGCAGGTTCTTTTATCGTCTCGGCTGACGGCGCTCACGCGGTGCACCCGAATATGGGTGCAAAATGCGACCCAACTTCAAGGCCAAGAGTTAATGGCGGGGTTGTGATAAAGATGAGCGCAAATAAAAGCTATACTTCTGATGCGGTTTCTTCAGCTATTTTTGCCGAACTTTGTGAAAATGCTGGTGTGGCAACGCAGCGTTTCGTCAATCGTTCAGACATGCGTGGTGGCTCAACCATCGGGCCGATTTCATCGACTCATGTCAGCATCAATTCTGTTGATGTGGGTGTTCCCATGCTGGCAATGCACTCTATTAGAGAGCTCTGTGGGGTTGAAGACCATGCGGCAATGCACAAGGCTTTGGTTGAGTTTTATAACAGTTAATCATGTCTTTTAAAAAAGTTCTTAAAATAATCTTTGTTTCGGTATTGGCTCTTGCAGCAGTTTTGGCTCTGCTTATTCCATATCTGATAAACATGATGATCAACCGACCGAGACTGGCTCAGCCTAAACAGCTCGAAGACAATGATTATACCGAGTTTTCGGCGCGTAATGAAAACGGCCATAAGATATTTGCTTTGTTCTATAAAGGCAGACCTGAAAATGCCGTGGTTATTCTTTGTCATGGTCATGGGGTTACCCATGCCTATCTGAATGACATGGTCGGATTTTTGCGAAAAGCCGGTCTGGGTATTATTTTGTTCGATTTCAGAGCTCACGGAAAAAGCGAGGGCAAGCTCTGCAGCATCGGTTTGCATGAATGGAACGATATTAAACAGGTAATTATAGCTGCTAAAGAAAAGGGCTTCATCGATGAAAGCACAGATCTTGTTGCTTATGGCCGCTCTATGGGTGCTGCTTCTTTAATCAATGGTTCGACGCAGTTGCAGGAGATAAAGGCTTTCATTCTCGAGTCCAGCTTTGAGCGTCTGAAAAACATCGCGGCCCGGGACGCCTGGCACAAGTTGCGCATGCCCAACACCTTTTTCAATGATCTCGTTTTTGCCGCCGTCGATTTTGTTACTTCGACAGAGTTTTCAAAAAACAATCCTGAAGAAACGATTGCAGGTATTGCGACCCGGCCGGCGATGCTTATTCATGATGAACTCGATCACAGGGCAAACCAAGAAGCTTTCGAGGCTTTGAAAAAGCGGCTGCCCTCTGCTGAAACAATGGTTGTGAAAAATGCCCGACATGTTCAGGCGCATAAAGTCAGTGAAGAAATGTTCGAAAGGAGGTTTCTCGAATTCTTAACGAAATCTGGCGTCAAGTGGTCTAATTAGTTTTACTCTAAACAATTTACAGCAATAATCAAGGAATTACGTCATGAACCGTCTTCAAAGGAATTTGCAGAAAGCCCGCGAGCGTCTTGCCTGGCGCAAGATCGAAGCATTTGTTTTTCTCTGTGTCTTTTCTCTCTTTTTTGGCTATCTTGGCTATCAAATGGGGCCATCGAACATGCTTAACACAATCATGCGCACCGCGCACGATCTGCTTATGAACACCGTTTTTTACATTATGGGAATTACAGTGCTTGCAGGTGCGCTTGGCAAGCTGATGATCGAGTTCGGTGTGGTCAGATTGCTGGAGATGCTGCTTGCACCGTTCATGGGCCCGGTTTTTAAGCTGCCCGGAGTTGCGGCGCTCGGAGGTCTGATGACTTTTTTTTCAGATAATCCGGCAATTATAAGCCTTGCTCACGATAAAAACTTCAGTCGCTACTTCAAAAATTATCAGCTTGTCTCGCTAACCAATTTTGGTACGGCTTTTGGCATGGGTCTTATCGTAATTACTTTCATGATCGGAAAAGGCTTTGCCGCTGCCGCTTTCGTCGGCCTGGCCGGCGCAATCATCGGCGCGATGATTTCAACCCGAATAATGCAACGACTGGTGCGCCCGATTCTCGAAAATGCGCAACCGGCAGAGGGGCAAAACAAAGCAGATTCAGAAGGTCAGGTAGAGAACATTTCTTTCAAAAGCGAAGGCAACGTTTTTCTGCGCTTTCTCAATTCGATTCTTGACGGTGGTAAGCAGGGTGTAGATCTTGGCCTGGCCATTATTCCCGGGGTTATTATCATCAGTTCAATGGTTATGATTCTTACTTTTGGTCCGGCTGATGCTATGGTGGGTTACCAGGGAAAAGCCTATGAGGGTGTTCCTGTTCTTCCCTGGCTGGCCGGCCATTTCAGCTGGTTATTCAAGTTTCTTTTCGGCTTCAACAACCCTGAATTGATAGCTTTTCCGATCACCAGTCTCGGTGCGGTCGGTGCCGCGCTTTCTTTGATAGATGCTTTCGTCAATCGTGGTATTGTGGGCGGAAATGAAATCGCCGTTTTTACCGCGATGGGAATGTGCTGGAGCGGATATTTAAGCACCCATACTGCCATGCTCGATGCTTTGAAATACAGGGATTTGACTTCAAAAGCCCTGGTTTCGCACACTGTCGGCGGGCTGATGGCAGGAATTTCCGCCCATTATCTCTTCATTCTTTTCTTTTAAATCGAAAGAAGCTTGAAGGCAATTATATAAAGAATTATCGCACCTACTGTTTCAACCCGCTTGCCAAAGCGGGTTGAAAGGTTTTTACCAAGACATATGCCGGTGTATGTCATGATTGCAGCAGTAACGCCGATTATAACCGCCGGTTTTATAAGGGTCATCTGAGCAATGCCCATGCCGAAACCAACTCCAAGCGCATCGATACTGGTGGCAATAGAGAGTCCTATCAGTGATAATCCTCTGGTTGGGTCTTTGGTTTTGTCTTCATCGGGATTCTCTTCGGTCTCTAAGCTTTCTTTAAGCATTTTGCTGGCGATTAGAAACATTAAACCAAAAGCTATCCAGTGATCGTAATCTTTAATTTTTTCAACTATTGAATTGCCGACATTCCAGCCAATAATCGGCATTAAAAACTGAAAAAGACCAAAATGAAACCAGAGACGAAACGATGCCCGCTTGCATGGGTTACGAGTTCCCACCGCGAGACCGACCGCAAAGGCGTCACAGCCAAGCGCAAATGCTATTCCCAAACTGAAAAGAATTTCCTGTAGATTCATAGAAACCAACTTTATATTATGCTATTATTGAGCTTCGATAATAGCACAATACTTTGTCGTTTTCCATTGCTGAAGCTTTAAACACACCAAACAGGAGATATGTTTTGAAGAACCCTTTACTTGAAAAATGGGAAGACAGACTTCAGGACATTTTCGACGAGATCGACCATGTTCTTGAAGAAAAATACGGCGATAAATTCCCACTAAGACCGAATCGACCAGGACACCGTGAGGGAGTCACCCCCGATGCTGATGGTTTGTTTGATCTGGGGGTTTCGTTTTCAGCCGGATTTGGCTCTAAGCTGGGCCCCGGTTATGTTTTTCGAGTTAAGCTTGCAACTCTTCGCAGGGTTCCTGAAGATTTTCAGGAAAAAATCGAGGATGAGGTGGTCGAAATGCTACAGCAAAAATTGCCACGTCATTTTCCCGGTAAAGAGCTAAAAGTTGCCCGTGACGGAAAAGTCTACAAGATTTTCGGCAATCTCGATCTTGATTGAAAAAAACACCGCCCGGAAAAGGGCAGGGAAAAGGAAAGCCTGCAGATCGGGTTTTATGGTCTGCAGGTTTTTTTACTTTACCAACAGTCTGTATTCAATACTTTATCTGGTTTAGCCAATAAAAATCTTTGGTGTACCGGGTGATATGAGTTAGAATACAAGTGAAAAGAGAACAGGCCTGAAAATGAACGAGAATTTAACTGAGCAGAACAGGGTTAAGTGCCCCTTCTGCGCTGAATTTATAATGCCCGATGCAAAGCTTTGCCGATTTTGTAAATCAAAGCTCGATGGCGGGCACACTGATAGCAAATCACCGCAATCGATAGGTGTATTTAAAGCAATTATTCTCAATCTGGTTTGCCCCGGGCTAACTGCCTGGCGGCTTGGTCATCGACTCAGAGGCGCAATAATTCTTTTGCTGGTAACGATTTCTCTTGCGCTATACGCAATTCAGATAACACCGGTTATTGATCGCGCAGTTCAGCAGGCAGTTCGTACAGGTAACACCAGAAGACTTAACGGCCTGACCAGCGAACTTGAGAAAAATCCCTGGTTTGATCGAGCCATGTATATTTATCTATACTCTTTTATCGATATTTTCTTTCTGTTAGGCCCAAATAAGAAAAAAGACGACGGGAAACCCGATGAAAAAGCCTAGTTCATTCAATAGGGCAAAAAAGCAGAGAGTCATTTTGCCAATTCTTCTTTGGTTGATTCCACTTTTTGCTCTTAATTTCGGCTTTTATTTCCTGTCTGGCATAGATCTGCACTGGCGTGAAATCGAGCAGACTGACAAGGCCAATCAGGAAATTGAAGCCCTGTCTGCGTCTTCTGATTTTTCTTATCAGTTTTCAAGGATTTGTGGGCAATTTCGGCAAACATTTCAGTCGGCAGTCGATGCTGAACTGTCTGCATCACAACTTAAACGATTCTTAAAAGATCGGGCCGGTAAAATTTTTCGTTATCCTTTCCCTGAAAAAGATTTAATGATTTTTCAAATTCCCGAAAAATCTAAAAGAGTCGAAATGTTACTTTTCGACGGTGACAAGATTATCAGTCGTCGCGCATTCAGCCGGGTTTTCGAATATCTGGTAAGTTTGAACCGCAAAGATGAGCAGCCTGATTTTGTAAAGAAACAGAACGAAAAATTGCTTAACAGTCTTTTAGGGCCGGAATCGAGCGGTTCTGTCATGGCCGTTTCGCAAAGGGCCAGAACGACTTACGCTTTTTATAACACATTTCCGCACTGGTTTATCTGGGACTATTTCACGGTTCCGGGCAAGGGTACCTTTGGGTATCTTGCGCTTTCGCCATGTCTCGACAAGAATCGCTTCGATGGCATGCTGCTGTCACTTCGTGATTTCAGAGACCGTCGCCTTGGCTTTGCTGCTTTCGTACCATTGTTTCGTGGCTATGGGGGTTCTGTTTTTCAGGCCCCGTTGAATAAGTCGAACCTGTTTCGAAATTGGCTGAAAACTCAAGTAACCATGGTTGAAGACGACCTTGGCAGATGGCTGGCCAGTGGCACGCCGAAAGTTACTGAATTGGGTAATTTCAAGCTGTTTTCTTATCTGGGCAAGGGAAACACCCACATGACCACCTTGCTTTTGCCTAGATTGAAGCAAAGAAAAATGCCCATATGGATCAGCCTGACCAATTTTTTCATTGGCGGGCTTATCATTCTTATGCTGTTGCGTGGCTTTTTGCTTGAAAAATGGCCTGAAATCAAGTTGAAACTAAAGTTTCAAATCATTTTCCTGTTAGCTGCAACATTGCCATTGAGTCTTCTTTTGATCGCATCTTCGGGGTATATAAGTCAGTTTCGCCGGGCCCTTCATTTTCAGACAGTCTCTAATCTTTTGATGTGTATCAAGCAGTTCGATTCGCGCAAAGCGCAGGTAACCGATGAATACCGCTCTTCTTTCGTTAAACTGGTAAAGAACCCAGAATTTTCAACGGCATTGAAACAGGAAGGCGCTAATAGCAAGCGCGCCGAAGATATTCTCAAAAGCTACTTTATCGACCGCGAAAGAAAGCTTCCTCTAATGTGTTACGCTATTCTTGACGATGCCGCCAACGGCATCAGAGGCTTTGGTGAAGGTTGGAAAGAGGGGCAGGAAGCTTTTATTGAATCTTTCAGTTTTCCGATCGTCGGATATCTGCGAGAAAAGCTGAAAACCCAGAACCCTGAAATTCAGCTTAAAGAATATAAGCCCTCTGAACTGCAGGCTATAGGAGCCGAGGCCTATAATTCGCTTACGTCGCGAGATCTGCTTACCGAGATTGGCAGAAGACGGTCTTTTCCTCTTGTCAGACAGCGAGGCTCTGAAACCGCCACACAGATGCATGATTACATCGCAGTTGACGGTATAGATCGATACGCACTGCTTATCGCCTGGGAAGACAGCGCGATGGATGATCAGACCATCAGGCAAACATCGAATTTTCTCGCGCTGAACAACCCGGAATTTGATTTTGTGCATTTTAAAGTTACGGCCCAGGGCCTTGAGTTTCTGAAAAAACCTGACCGCCATGTGCCGCAGGATGCATTGAATAGGGCTGAAAAACTTGCAGAAACCGTTTATTTCCGTGGAAGCTATTCGAGTACCAGAACTGACGATTTTTCGATTGTTGCTTACCCTTCGAAAAAGTATGGCGACACTATTATTGTCGGTATTTCACGAAATTTTTCCCTGAATCAGGCTGTTACCGATCGAATCGCCGTGCTTGGTTTTCTTTTCCTGATGGCTGTGATACTGGTCTTCGTTTCTGCCTATCTGGCCGCTAAAATGATTCTTGACCCGATTACCAGGTTAAAATCTTCGTTAGACCAGGTGGCCGCCGGTAATCTTGATGCAGAAATTCCTTCGGCCGGAAGTGACGAGTTGGGCAAACTGGCCGAAGAGTTTTCGAACATGGCTCATGGTTTGCGTGAACGCAGACGACTGGCTTCGTTGCTTTCTGACCATGCCATCGAGGCTTTGTCAAAAAATCAAAACGTAGACGGAATGCTTTCCGGCGAAAGCTTCAATGGTGTCGCACTCGTCTCGGACATCAGAAACTTTACCGGCTTGTGCGAAGAGTTTCCACCCGACCAGATTACCGCTCTGTTGAATGAGCATTTTGCGCGAATGGCCGAGATTATTTCAGAGAAGGGCGGCAGAATTTACAAATTTATTGGTGATGCGATAGAGGCCGTTTTCCCTGAAGTTGGTCCTGAAGAAGAGTCTGCAGAAGTAAGGGCATTTAAAGCCGCTTCGATGATGAATATCGAAATGCTGAAAATTAACCGTAACCGAAGCAGCAACGGCCTTTTTCAATACAAAATCGGTGTGGGCCTTGCTTCGGGGCGTTTTTTCTCCGGTGGAGTCGGCAGTCTTGAAACCCGACTTGATTATGCCGTTCTTGGCGAAGCGCTTAAAAAGGCGGCAAAACTTGAAGCCATGTCGATTCAAAACCCGTCTTTCCCAATTGTTGTAGACAAAAAGATGTCTGAAATTGTGGGAAAACTTGGAGTTAAATTTTCTGCCGCAGAAGAATCTGACAACGCCTATATCGTCTCTGAAATAGGAAGTTATGAAATTTCTGCCGGGATCGAAGCAGAAAAGCAGGAAACGGTTTCTGAAGATTTTGATATGAACGACCTTAACATTGTTGAAGGAAGTTCATTTACTATTCCAAAATGGTTCTTGTATCTGTCTGGCGTTACTTTGATTGCGGCTTTTCTTTTCGGAATCTATTCTGGCATAGAATTCAGCAGATTAACCGGCTTTAACACTCAAAAGGTCGCTTTAAGTGAAAGTGCTTTGCGCCTGGTCGAGCAATTGAAAAGTAACGATTCCGGATTAACCGGTTTTCAGTCAGTTTGTGCCCGTTCAGTGAATAAGATTGAGGAAAAGCTTGAAATTAACCCTAATGCGAAAGAAAAAAAAGTTATCGAAGCTTCTTTGCTGGCAGAAATCGATAACCTTGAAAGCAATAACCTGAAGCCAGATCGAGTGGCCGCATTTTATTTCGAAAGTCAGAAGACTTCTTCTGATGGTTCGGTAGTTACAATTCTTAATCAGGGCTGGAAATCTGAAGAAATAAAGGTTTTGCAGAAATTTTCACAGTTCAAGTATGAATTTGATCGCGGTTCAGAACGAGAAGATCTTTACGCTGAACTTAAGCTTGAAATTCCTTTATTGTTTGGTGAAACCATTTCAATGGTTAATTTTCACGCCGAAAGTTTTGGCACTGCCATTAACGTTTCGATCGATAATCGGGCCGAGATTCTTTTTACACGTTATCTGGTCGCTAGATCAGACCGTTTGAAAGAGTTCGATCTGGTTAACAACATTTCTTTGCTTAGAACAATTAACCGTCCTGATCTCTATCGAATCGTAGGCATGGTGGTTTTTTCCGTTCCCAGGTCTGCTTGCGAAAGACCCGAAGCCCTGGTAAACAGCTTTGCAAAAGACGAATTCAAGCTGAGATTGCTAGATGAAAACGATGTAAGCTATGAATCTTCTGGTTTTCCTGAAAAGGCAGAGCTTGATCAAGGTGTTCTTATTAATGATCAGATGACCCTTGGTGAAAGCAAATATCGAATAGAGGTTTTTGCCAGAATCGCTGAAAATGAAGAAAGCAATTTTTTCGATGAGAAGGTACTTCTTCTAATACTCGGACTGTTTTGTCTCTGGTATCTTTCAGAAACGATCGAGGGCAAAAGTTTTTTCAACAGATCGCTCAGGTGCAAGCTTTGGCTGGCTTTTCTGTTGAGCAGTATCGTGCCTCTTATCACCGTTTATTTTGTGGTAGATCTTTTTACTAAAGAAAATCTTACTGCCCGGGTTTCCCAGGAAAAGTCCGATTTGCAGAGGTTTGTAGATCTATTTGAGCTAAGGCAGACTTTCTCAGAACCTCTTGCCTGGAAAATTCTGAAAAACTGGTCTTTTTCTGAAGAATTAAAGCGGATTTCTTCAGATATCAATCAACAGCCGGGTTCAACCAAAGACTTTTCCGGTCTTGATTCTATTTTTGCTGAATGGCAGAAAAGAAGCCGGGAGTT
>JASURT010000071.1 GCA_030446435.1 Candidatus Ozemibacter sp. | reverse complement strand
TTGTAGCTGGTAGAAACAAAACGATTTACCTGAATGTCGCGTTGATCTGCAAACAGGTTTTTTGCGGCAAGATTTTTTATAACAGAGAAGTCGACAACTTCATCAAAACGAACCGGAGTGCCGATCAGGCCAAGTTCGCGATAAACATAAATAATGTTTTTCCAGGTACGTTCAAAATTCGTTGGGCTGTTTTTATTGAGAAAAAAGTTTTTGTTTTCGGCGAAGTTGGTTATGTAGGCATCAGCTTCCATCGATTTGATGTCGTCGAGCTTCATGCCATAGCCTTCAGCCATGTGCTGAAAGGCTTTGGTCTTTTTGGTTTTGTCTTTCAGCATGCTCATGCCTTCGAAAATGCCTGCAACCAAACCTTCGATAATGTCGGGGTGATCTTTGGCAAAATCGGCTCGGGCCGCCCAAACATCTGTTATCAGGCGACTTGCGTCGGCGGTGGTGGTAAGTATTCTTGTGCCGGCGAGCTTTTCTGGAATTGTATAAATATCAGGTGCCCAGCTGACGCAGGCATGAATGCTTGAGTCTGAAACAAAAGCAGCCGCAGCTTCGAAGGCGGTTGAAGTATATTTATGATTTACCTTGTTAAGCGGAATTCCTGCATTGATAAGCAGGTTGGTTACAAAATACTGCGAAGGGCTGTTTTGAGCGTATACGATGGTTTTGCCTTCGAGATCTTTTATCGTTCTGATGTTGCCGCGAACAACAATGCCGTCACCACCGTTCGACCAGTCTATCTGTTGAAAAATACGTGGTGATGTGCGGCTGTCTTTCATCAGGCTCGGGGCAAACAGCGCGATCATGTCGAGTGTTCCCCAGAGAATGTGAGATTCACCCGATGCAAAAGCGTCTCTTGCGGTTACCGGGTCATCGATGAGCTTCAGGTTTACCTTGAAACCATACTTTTTGAAGAAAACGCTTTCTTCATTCGGCGCAAAGCCATTGTTGGCGGCGATAATCGGCAACCAGCCATACCATACGTTGATGGGAAAGTTCACGACCTTGTCGTTTTCATCCCATTTGTAGGCAGATACACCCGAAACCGGTGGCAACGTTTCTTTAGGAACATATGAATATTCCTGAACGCTGGTGACTCCCTTGGTGTCAGGCGCTTCAACCTTGATACCCTTTGTTGCCGGCTGTGATGAACCGGTGTTGGCAGAAGTCGAAGAGCCGCCTGAAGAAGCATTGCTTTCAGAACCGTCTGAAAAGATTTTGTTTTTTAGATCGGGTGAAAAAGAAACCACAGCTGCAAAAATACAGCCGATAATAAACACAAACATTACAAATTTACCCAGGGGGGTGGGTCCTAGATCGTTGCTCACATCATCCTCCTGCTGCTTAAGGTGTACATCGTGCGACAAAGGCTTTTATTGCCTGTTCTCTGAATTTATTATGATACCGATTTTTAGACGAGCAAACAACCTTTTTATAGGAAATCAGCAGTCATTTGTAAATTAAAAAGGGGCCAGCCCCTTAAGGCCGCCCCTTTGGAAAAGTCGAAAAAAGATCAATTGGAATCAGTGACCATAGGATAATCGATGGGTACAGATTTAACCAGACCGTTTTCACCGGTAAGGTTGAAAAGTCTGTTGTCGTCATTTATTCTCATGCTGTAAAAAGTTACTACTACTTCTACACTGCGGTAATCATTATTTTTCTTGTAGAGCCATTTCCAGAGATCCATCGATGTTTTTTCAAGATTTGCTTCAAGAGCTTTGCGAATGTTTGGGTATTTTCTGGTGGTGATATAGTTGCCGGGAATGCTTTCGCCTTTTGCATTGACAAAATTTCCGAATGTGTAGCCGACTTCGACGTTTTTAACAAAATCACCTTCGTAGGGGGCTTTGGTTAGAAAGTCCGTGATTTCTTTTGAGTTTCCGGCAAAAACCACAACGATTTCATGTTTTTTGAAAATCAGACCTGATGAATATTCAAGTTTGGCCAGAATTTCGCCATTGGGCCATTCTTTAACCAGCATTTCCATTGTCTGAACTTCCCGGCGCAACATTTCAAGCTTTTTGCCTTTTACCGAAACATAGCCATAGGTCGCTGCCTGGGCCGAAACCACGCAGAGTGAAAAAATAGCCAGCAAAGCAATTAATCTCAATATTGATCGCATATATTACCTCTTTCAAAATTTTTCCAAAAGCTCAGATTTTATTTTTTTAGTGCGGGTCCTTCGATGAACTCGATGACCGCCCTGAAAATATTCCATGAACTTTTGTTGATATCTGTCAATAATAACAAAAAAATCGCCCCAATCACAGGGGCTCTTTCCGAAATTTAGCTTTGATTAAGGGGCAAAATTTTCGCGCAGGTAATTGCTTTGTTTAAGCAACTTTGGCGTTAATTTTGTGAAATAAATGGCGGGTTTTGTCGATAAAACTGGCATGATAAAAAAAATCGGCTTGTTGACCATTTTGTTCGTCGCCCTGTCTATTTGTGCTGAGGCGGCCACCGGTCCGACTCTTCTTATGGACAGGCAGCCTGACAGCGTCGAGTTTACCGGGGGAATCGGTCCGACCGTGAAATATAAAAGAATTTCGGCCCCATATGATTTTGGCGGCGATATGACGGTGTGGGGTTTGCGCTGTTTTGGCGGCAAGCTTCGTGACCCGGCAATCGGTTTGATGTATCAGGCCGGAACTCTTTCCGGGCGCAGTATGAAATTTAATCTTGAAATGGGGGGCTTAAGCCTTGAAGACTCATTTCGCGAAGATTCAAGAGTTAAATGGCGGGCCAGCTTCGGTGTTGGCAAATATCGACTGCGCACCATCGCATCAGGGCTTGAGCTGAACAAAGGCTCATTCACCTTTTTTGAACCCATGATCTTCGGGGTTTTGCCGTTGACGCGCCACATCGTTCTTGAGCTTGGAGCGGGTTATACCTTTGCGGCCGGAACCGGCGTCAGAATTGAGGGCCTGGCAATTCAAAGCGAATTGTTACTGGGAAAATTCTAGGCTTTTTTCTTTGCGTAGATTTTGTCTGAGCGATCAAAAGCATCTTTGTAGTTGATGTCTGCATTGCAGATCATGTCATACATTTTCAGGGCTTCATCGAAATTTTTGGCTGATTCAAGCGCTACCCCGGTTCTGTAAAGAATGTCTTTGATGTCTTCGCCCATCAATTCCGGGTCAATGTCGAGAGTATCAACTATTTCCATGGCCATCAACGGTTCTTTTTTCTCAATTAAAGCATTGGCCAGAAGCATTCCCACATCTTTGTTGCGTTCAGAAGCGTAAATTGGATTGAGAATTTCGATAACCTCTGCCCATTTCTGTCGGCTCGAAAGTTCACGCGCTTTGGTCAGTTGCTCGAAGTAGCCTGAAGATTCTTCTGCGCTGCTGTTAACTGGCTGTGGCTCAGGTATTTCAGATTCTGAAAAATCATCTGTGTCCGCGGCGAATGCATCGATTTCCGGGGGGGGTGGGGGTGAAAAGGTTGCTTCTTCTTCTATTTTGCCGGGGCCGCCAAGCTCTTCGGGAAGCTCTGCGGCAAATTCATCGAGTAAAGAATCGGGGTCGGCAAATGGATCGAGTTCAGGCATTTCTTCAGGGTCGATAGCGAGATCAGCCACAGAAGTATCAACCGGTTTTTCAGGCTCTTTCTGGGTATCTTCTTTGAGAAAATCCGGCAGAGGAATGTTTTCGTTATCGAGTTCAAAGCCTTCAGGTGGTGGTTCTACAAATCCCTCGATGTCAACGTCTTCGGGTGAAATGCCGGGCGGAGGAAGGTCAGGTTCGGGCAGGTCGGGCTGAGGCAGGTCGGGAAGTTCGTCTGAAAAACTGTGAAGTTCAGGCAGATCACTTTCTAAAGACTCTGAGCCGTCAAATGTTTCGGCGTCTTTCTTAAGGCCTGAAAGAATCTCGTTCAATTGCGCATTTTCAGGTGATCTTTGCAGGAACATCTCGTATTGCTTAATGGCTTCATCGAGCATATTCAGCTTTTTCATCGATGAACTGTAGACTACGTGAATGCCCATATTGTTCAGGTTGTCATCGAGAACGACCAGACATTCTCTTGCTGCATCGGAATATCGGCCAGACTTGGCATAATTTCTTGCCAGAAGCTCACGAAACTCGGTTCGATCTTCTTCCTTGATCGCTTCTTCGAGAACAGTTATAACTTCGTTGCCCATGCTGCGGTTCTGTACGTAACCTTCAGCAAGTGCAATAACGATTTCAGGGTCTTCAGCGTCGGTCTGATAATAGGTAAAAAGAATACCCATCGCCTCAACGGTGTAATTTCTGGTTTTTGCATAGTGCCGCGCAAGAATCGGCAGGTATTCTGTTTTTTCGGGGTTATCTTTGTAAATCGATTCATACATGGCGATTGCCTGTGATGAGGTGTCGTTACAGGCAATCGATGCTTTGGCCAGGTAACCCCAGGCAATGTGGTTCCCGGCAAACTTTTCCAGAAGCTCTTTGGCGTAGTCCTGGCATCTTACGAAATTTTTCAGTTCGAAATGCGATTTTACCGCAATTTCAAGCATTTCTCTTTCGATTTGAACCGGTTGCTTCCTGGCAAGAGCTTTTTCAACCATATTGACGGCTTTCTGATATTTCTTCTTTTCGAAGGCGCGTTTGGCTATGTTCTCGGGTTTCATGAACGCAAGAGTTATTGCCGGCAGAAGTTGAAGAGCGAAAACGACCAGAAACATGAAAACAAAAATGCCGATTCCGATGTTCACACCAAAGTAGTTGAGTTGATACCAGATCCCGTATTTAAGCTCGTAATAATGCTGCTGATTTTTGGCATAATCCTTTTCGTTGGTATCAAAATATTCAAATAATTTTTTTGCTTCTTCGTAACGTTCGAGTTCATAGAGAATTTCGAGCTTTGTCCATTCGATGTCTCGTTTGAACAGCGGGTCGAGATTCTTATCCTGCAAAATGATATTGAAATTCTTCAAGGCTTCGAGCCGGTCAGGTTCAGGGCGAAGAAGATAAATTTTGCCAATGTAAAAAGGCGCTTCTTTAAAGCGGTCAGGCTCTTCGCGATAGGCTTCTTCGATTGTGGGAAGAGCCTGTTCGTATTTTTCCTGTTCAAAAAGATCGCGGGCAGCCTTATATCTTCGAAAAAGATCGAACTTGGCATCGAGCTTCTTTTTCAGCTCATCTTTGCCGGGAACTGTTGCATAAAGTGAGACTGCTTTTTCAAGGTTGTTTTTGGCGTCGTCGTAATTTCGATTGTTGAATTGTTTGTTGGCCTGGTCAAGCCAGTATTCAGCCTTCTTTATATTTTCCTGTTCAGGGTCGGCATCAGGGTCAGAAACCGGCTCGGTTGGCTGTTCTACTGTAGTCGGAGAAATCGGAACCGGGCGTTCAATGTCTATATCACCTACATCATCCGGCAAATCTGACAGATCAGGCATTTCAATTTCATCTGGCAGGGGCGAGTCGTCAATGGGTTCTTCTTCGCCTTCGCTTTCAGTGATTTCCGCTGTGGCTATGTCTTCAGGAACATCGGCAATGTCGATACCGTCTGTTGGAGGGGCAATTACATCTGGTGGTTGTGTCGGGTCATTTTCAAAGGGGCTTTCGGGTGCTTCGACCAGATTGTCATCGCCTGCAACGGGCGTGGCGCGTTTGATAAAGTTTGTGTTCTTAACGATCTTTCGGGCGGTGGGTAGGCCATAGCTTTTGCAGGAATACAAAAACTGAAAATCGGCGAAAACTACCGGTGAATCGGGCATGCTTTCGAGAACATTTCCCATTTGATCGAATGCCTGGCTTATATTGCCTTTTTTGAAGAGAATTTTGGCAAAGACATAATTGGCAATGGGCCCCGAACGGTTTTGCAGGGCCTGAGTAACATGCGCCGAAGCCTGGTCTAATTTGCCTTTATGAAAGTTTACGTCTGCAAGAATCGTGAAAATGGCCGGATCGTCAGGGTTGATTCTGGCCTGCTTCTCGAGTCGCTTTTCAGTAGGGTCAAGAAGATCTTTTTTGAGCTTTTCAAGTTTAGGGTCAAATTCATCTTTTGCAAGCTCAAGGCGAAGAAGCTCCATGTAAGCTTCCCCATACATTCTTGCCGAAAGAAATTTGCGCAACGAGGCGTAATCCTGATTGTCGGCGAAAAGTACAGCTGATAAAAGCAGAAAGGCAATAAGAAGAAATAGCCGGTGGGTATTTCTTCCTGAATAACTGCTGTTTGTGAGTGCGAAAAGTTTCAGTTTTGTTTCCTTTTGTCAGGCCAGGCTTTGACCGCAATGCTGGCAGTAATATTCTTCAGAACTGTTTGGTTTCTGGCAGTGAGGACAGATTACTTCTGCAGGACTTTCAGCAACCGGCTGAACCGTAGCCTGGGCTGCCGGATCGTTTTGTTTCAATTTGTCAGCCAGCTTCTGTGCCTCTTTTAGACCATTCTGAAAGGCCACATTATACGGGTTGTTTTGCAGAAAGTTTTTATAGATAGCCAGAAGATCATCAATTTTATGCTGCTTCTGATAAGCTTCAAGCAGTACAGAATGAACCAGTTCGTTATTTACGTCGCCATTGATTACCTGTTCGCAGAGCTTAAGACAGTCATCGAACTGTCTCAGTTTCAGGTGAATTTTTGCCACGCCAAGTAGAAATTCAAGCTCTGGAGAGCCGTATTCCATCATGCGTTGAAATACTTTCATGGCCTTGTCGTCGCTGCGGCTTTTCTTCAGATAATAGCGGCCGAGAGGCTTTAGAACTTCGGGGTTGTTTGGGTCAAGATTCAGCCACTGCTCGAGAATTTTAACCCCTTCTTCCGAAAGCACTTTTTGTTGTGTATAGTGCGAGCCAAGCAGAGAAACCAGCGCGATGTTGCGACTGTCTTTCTGGTAAAGTCTGAGTAATTCAGGCAAACTCTCGGGCATAACCATACGGCGCCCAAGATAGGCATAACCTAACCAGGTATGTGCGTCTTCATCTTTGGGGTTGATTGAAAGAAGATGTTTGCATTCACCGATTGCCTTGTCATAAATGCCTTTTTTAAGGTAAGCCTGAGCCAGAATTCTTGAAATAAGGGCACCGTCAAATGGGGTAAGAATCGGTGATCTTCTGATTTTCATCAATTCTTCTATGCATTCGTCGAGCATGTCTTTTTTAAGGAATTTCTGGGCTCTTTTAATGGTTGAGTTTTTGTTGTATTCAGGAAGATATTTATACAGCGCATATGCCAGCCACAATAGCAGCGCCAGCACGACAATCGGGAAATATTTTTTCCATTTCGATGCGCTTGATTTGATCAGTTTGTCTTTAATTTCCGGGTAGTCAGGGTCAGAAGCATAAATTTCGCTGAAATAATTGAAAGCTTTTTCTTTTTCGCCCTGTTCCAGCAAAATTGAACCGAGAACAAATTTTGCGCGGTTGTTTTCTTCCTGAAGAGTCAACTGATAACGCGCTTTCGATAAAGCTTCTTCGATGTTGCCCGTTTTCCAGTAGGCTTCTGCAAGATAACTTGGTAGTTGAATGTTGTAATTCAAGGGCAGCTTTGAAAGATACTTGATACAGTCTTCGTATTCATAGGCATTTCTAGCTTCAACGCCCTTTTTCCAAAGGTCTTTTTCGTTGAAAACACTGCGAATTTTTTCCAGTTCCTGATTGAACTGGGCTTCGTATTTTTTCTGGCCGGCATCGAGTTTTATCAGCATTAACCCACGTTCGAAAGCGATTTCGGCGTCTTTCAGATTTTTAACCTCGGCAAATCTTTTGCCTTTGCGTAGATAACCTTCAACCAGGCTGGCTCTGTCTTCAGAAGACCTTGGCAGGCGGGTTGCTCTTCCAAGTTCTTTTAAAAGGGCATCTTCTTTTGCTGCTGCCTGTTCGAGAAGCTGTTGCGCTTTTTTGTTGTTTGGGTCGGTAGAGACGACATATTCAAGCATATCGCGAGCTTCAAGCCAGCTGCCACTTTGCACCATTTCCTGAGCTTCGGTGAAAGCGTCTTTTGCTTCGCTTTTGCTGACAATTTTACTGAGTTCGGCCTTGATATTGTTATCATAGGGGTCGATTTCGCGGGCTCTTTTAAGAGTGGCAACCGCGGCGTCTATATCGCCGGAAGCTTTTTGATCCATAGCCTGTTGCATCAGAACACCGATTGCGGCATCCTGTTTTTCTTTGATCTCGCTGATCAGATTTCTGACCTGGTCTGCGCTGCCAAAAGCATACTTAGATGCATTGTCGGCGTAGGATTTGGCTTCGACCAGCCGGTTTCTTTGCAATTCGAGACGGGCGAGGTTGAAATAAAGCTGCCCCATGTCTTCAGAATCATACTTGGTTCTTAGTCTGGGGTTCTTCTCAATCAGGTTTTCGGCAAAATCAACGGCTTTTTCAATCTGACCGGCTTCGACCATTTCGTTGAAAATTTGATTACCCACGTCTATTTCTGCAGGATTAACCGTGACGATTATCTGGCGAAGCTTTCTTGCATCTGCGCTTCGACCCGCTTTAATCAAAGCTGCAAGATCTTCTTTTAAAACTTTGGCATATTCTTCGGCATAGGTCTTATTGTCTGGTTCCAGGCTATGTGCTTTTCTGAGTGCTTTTTTCATCTCTTCGCGTTTCTGGCGAAGGCGAAGAAGTTTGGCCGCACTGAAATAGGGCTCAGCCCAGCCCGGTTCGAGCTGCATCGCCTTTTTAAGCAGGTTCATCGCTTCCTGGTGCCGACCCATGTTGATGGCATTTACGCCATCGAGGTTTAATTGTCTGGCCTCTTGAGATTGTGCGCTAAGAGGGCTTTCCAGGCAGGCGAAAAGAGTTAAAACAAAAATTGAAACTAAAACTAATTTTAAGCGGTTCATCAGGTCCTCGTCTCCTCAATGTATGACCGCCTAACAGTTTAAGTGATTTTCGAAAGTTTTGCCAGTGCTTTTAGTGCACACCTTCTAACGTCAGGGTCAGAATCGTTTGTTAGATACTGAAGCGAGTCGCTGAATTGAAGTGCGCCGATTTCTCCAAGTGCCCAGGCTGCCGATGCGCGCATCTGCTTATGAGACGAGCGAAGCATCTGTTTCAAAGTGAGAACGGAACCCATTCCCCCAAGTTTCCAGAGTGCTGTGGCGGCGTTGCTTCTTACCCGGTTATGAGAATCATGCAATAAAGGGAAAAGCATTTCTGACAGTTGCGGGTCGTTCAGTTGTCCGATTGCTTCGACGGCATTTGCCCTGACTCTGCTGTCAGAATCTTTCAGAGCTTTGCTTAGAAGCAGAACTGCCTGCGGTGCGGCGGTATTGCCAAGGCTTTTGATCAGGTTTGCCCGCATACGGGAGTTTTCTTCCCGGGTAAACTTTTCGGTAAGTCTGGCCATGGCAAGGTCAGGGTTTATACTTAGTGCGGTCGATACGATTACGTCTCTGATTGCGGTTTCGTCTTCGCGAGAATATGCATCGATAAGATGAGTCATGACTCGTGAAGATCCGATTTTGCCGATACTTATAACTGCCCGGTTTCTGACGGTGGGAGAAATGTCGTTTAAAAGTCCCACCAGAAGATCGAGCGAGCGTTCTTCTTCTATTTCGCCAAGAATATAGGCAACAGAAGCTCTTTTTCGGGAGTTTGGCGATCTGAGTTCTTCAGGAAGCGTGTTCAGACCAAATCTGATTCCTCTTTCCCAGAGGGCTTTGATGGCATTGGCCCTGACACGGTTGTTTCTGTCTGAAACAAGAACTTTGAGAATCTCAACAACTTCAGGGTTTTTTATTTCACCGAGTGCTTCAACTGCATTTGCTCTGACTCTTTCGTCGGCATAGTTCATAAAAGCACGCAACAGCGGAATAAATTCTTCGTTTTTGAATGAACCGATGACCTTTATGCCGGTTGCTACCAGCGCCGGGTCTTCTTCTCTTTTTAGAAAATCACAAACCGCTTTTTTTGCGGTTTTATCTTTTTGCCCCATGAGGGCATTCAGGGCTTCACTTTTTAAAATAGCATTCGGAGACTCGAGATAGCTTACGATCATTGCTGAAACTTCGGGGTCAATTATATTGCCCGAAGCTTTAAGGGCGGCGATTACCACTTCCGGGCGTCCGTCTCGCAAGCCTTCAAGAACGAATTCTTCAAGATGATCTACGTTGTCTCTGGTCGCGCATTTCAGGCAGAAAAGTCTGACGTTTTTATCTCTATCCTGAAAAAGTTTTTTCAAGGTTGGATAGTCCATCATGTTTTAGTTACCGCCTTCTGGAGTGTTTTCTGACAAAGCGACCTGAAACTCTCGGCTGGCTTCTGTCGTGTCAATGAGAACAACGTGATCAGGAAAAACTGAACCAAGTTTGAACGGGCTTCGTCTCAGCATTGTGCCGACCTTGGTCAGCAAAAGTTCATCTGCCGATTTGAGAATTGCAATTTTGTCGGTTCCCAGGCTGAAAAAACCATGATAGCTGATATCTGGCCTTTCAACAATTTCGACAGGCTCAACATCATCGAATTGAGGAATTATCTGAACTGTTTTTTCTCTTTTCGGAATGAAGACATTCCTTTGATCTGTTGAATATGGGTATGATTTGCTTAACTGAAAACGAATATCAATTCGGTTACTAAGTTCAGGATAAGTCGGCGGTCTAATTGGGTCGGGCATCTTTATCGGCGCTTTTTCAGCCGGTGCCGGAGCAGCTGCTGCGGCTTTCGCCGGCTGGGCCGCCGGTTGACCGGCCACTGCGTTGTTCGCTGCGTTTCTATCTTCTTTGGCTTTCATACGAGCTGGTTTAAGAACAAAGAAGTCCAGAAGTAGGATGAGAATTATAACGGGAACACCTATCACTACCGTCTTATTCTTTTTGTAGTATTCCTTGAATTCGTTACTGGTCATCTGTTGTTCCTTGTCATTTAGGTTAACGTTTGAAGAAAGTTGCCAAAGTCAGTTTTAAAGACATGTTTCCGGCTTCATCGCTGAGCGGCGGAATAATATCGATTTGAGAAATTTTAACCAGTCTTCCAAGCGAGTTTTCCATTTCCCAGAGGAATTGTTTTACTTTGTTGTATGAACCACGAACTCTTAAAGCAAATTTGAATTCAAGATAGGCCGAACCTGCTCCGGCAGCCGGTGCGGGTGGCTGATACTGTGAATCCTGAATGTGAATATCAAGAGCTTTGGCTTTGCGCTGAACCTGCTCGATGAATACTGTGTAGTTTCCTGAGCTTTCAAGCAGCTTTTCAAACTTGTCTTTAACTTCCTGTTTTCTCTCGCGAAGTTGCGCAGTGATGTCTTCTATCTGCTTCCGTCTTTTGCCGAATTCTATTTCGGCACTTGCCAATTTTTGTTTGATGTCGGCAAGCTCAGTCGTTTTGGCGGTTATTTCCTGTTTTTGCTTGGAATTAACCGATCCGAGGAAGTAGATGAGTGCTCCGATCGCTATCGCGATCAGACTGTAAGTTACTACTCTTTCAATTATGGAGCGAAGTCTGGTCTTCACGTCGGCTCCTTCTAAGGAATTATTTTATTTTATAAGTAAAGTCCAGAGTGAACTTCTGAACCGAACCTTCGTCCTGGGTCACATTGGTGTTGTTTTTGAGAAAGGCAGAGAATTTTCCGCTTTGATTCAGTCTCTTGGCAAATTCAAGCGCGTCGAATATCGATGATGCTTCGCCGACGATCGTAAAGTTGCTGTCGAGTTTGCTGAAGGTTTTTGGCGTAATGTCATTGATCACTACTCGATCCGGCACGGCTGATTCAAGAGTGGCAAGGAAGTCCACCCAGCTTGTGCCGGGGGTGTCAAGGTTCTGATTGATGAAAGTAATGCTGTTTTTAAGAGAATTGATTTCGCTTACCGGCGGCTGAAGTTTGCTTGTCTTGTCAACGAGATCCCGTAGCTTGTTTTCTTCAGCGGTTACCTGAGTCTGCACATCAGAAAGTGCCGATTTGTTTTTGATATACATTGTGCCAACTGCCGAAATGCTGGCAATAATGGTCAATACGGCCAGAGCAATGCCCAGATTATCTCTGGGAAGGCTTTTATATTCTTCGGGCAGAAGGTCAAATTTAAATTTCATTGATCATTCCCTCAAAAAGCAGCCACAGGCCGCAGCCAGGGCGTTCTTTTCCGTGGCGTCAACCGGACTTCCGTTTACATAGAGCTCGTATATTTCTGATATGCATTTTACTTTGGTGTTCAGGTTAGTCGACAGTGCAACAGCGATGTTCTCGAAATTTGCGCCGCCACCTGAAATTATGATTTCATGAATGCTGAATTCTCTGAACTTGGTCAGATAGCTTTCGATTGCACCGAATATTTCTCGGGTAAGGTTGGCAAAGGTGTTTTTTATGACCGTAAAGTTATAAAGCCCCTCTTGCTCAGGAGAAGATTCGGGAAGGAAGAAAATCTCGTTGCGCTTGAACTGATCTGCTTCTGATTCGGGCACATGAAAGTGCTTGCTGATCTGTTTGGTAAAATCATATGCGCCGATCGGTCTGTTTTGCAGCGCTCGCAGCTGACCATCGAAGAAAACTCCAACCGAAGTAGATTCGTGACCAAGATGGATAAGGCAAATATTCTTGCCTTTGTTGTTGCTGTTGGTAAGATAATCTTCGGCAAGATTGGCAACGTTCAAAAAGTTTATATCCATAACCGTCGGGTTCAAACCTGATCGCTGAACAAGACCGCCGGCTTCGAGCAGGTTGTTTTTAATCACAGCCAGGGCGAGAACGATTTCGTCGTCTTCCCAGGCGCCGATTGTTGATTGCGAAATATGCCAGTTTTCAATAGGAAGAGGCATGATTGGTTCGAAGTCTTCTTTGACAACCTCATCCATTTCTTTTTTTGAATAGCGTGGTGGGGTTACCAGCAGGTCTATAAGTGCAGAATGGTCTGGCATCAGCACCATGCAGTTTTCATAGGCAAGCTTCGATTCTTTGATCAACGAGCCAACCGCTTTTTTGATCGGATCAGGGTCCATGATCGGAAATTCGATAAAAGTTGAAGCCACGAAATCTTTTGGCGTG
This sequence comes from Candidatus Ozemibacter sp., assembly GCA_030446435.1. Lineage (GTDB taxonomy): Bacteria > Muiribacteriota > Ozemobacteria > Ozemobacterales > Ozemobacteraceae > DYKG01. The sequence continues at coordinate 2,033 of JASURT010000071.1, read as the reverse complement.
TCGGTAGAGAGACACTTGGCCAGTCTGATCTCGCCGGCACTTGCGCTTTCTAACATCAGAAGGCGCATTTCGTAGGTTCCCATTTCAAGAACCGTTTTTGTCTTATTTCTGATCCTTGTCATCAATTAACTTCCCATGTTGATCATGATGTATTCTTCAACTGGAACTTCACCAGCCAGAACCTTGGCACGGCAGCAATCTGAAAGTGTCTTTACCTTTTTGTTGCGAAGATAGGCTATAAGATCGGTGACCGGTCGTCTCTGACCAATCAGTTCTTTAAGGTCGTGCCCAACTTCGATAACTTCATAAAGACCTGTTCTGTCGCGGAATCCACTGTTGTTACAGTGCTTGCAGCCCATACCACGATAAAGTTTGCTTTCTTTAAGGACATCAAGCTCTACCCCTAGAGAGGCTGCCACGTAAGGTGTAACCTCAACTTCAGTTTTGCAATGCGGACATATCTTTCTGACCAGACGCTGGCCTACCAGCATACAAAGAGCAGAAGCGTAAAGGTAAGGGTCGATACCCAGATTTTCAAGTCGGCTGACTGTTTCGATCGCAGTGTTGGCGTGAATGGTCGAGAAAACCATATGACCGGTCAACGCCGCTTTAACGGTAATTTCTGCCGTTTCATAGTCTCGAATTTCACCGACGAGAATGATGTCAGGGTCAAGTCGCAGAATTGCACGCAGACCACGGGCAAACGTCAAAGACCTGGAAGGATCGTTTTTGTTTTCGTGAACCTGCATCTGGTGAACCCCGGGAATTTTGAATTCGACAGGGTCTTCAACCGTAATTACTTTTTTCTGGCGGCTGTTAACAAGAGAAAGGGCCGAATAGAGAGTTGTAGTTTTACCGGAACCCGTCGGACCGGCAAGTAGACACAAACCCCAGGGGCGGCCAATATTGTATTCGAAAAGTCGCATGTCATCCTGTTCAAAGCCGAGAGCGCCAAGATCAAGATTGACGCGGCCAGAATCAAGAACACGAATGGTGCAGTTCTGACCGTAAATTGAAGGCAGAATCGCGACACGAAACTCGATCTGCTGATTCTTGATGCGCAGTTTGAAGCTGCCGTCCTGGGGCATGAACCTTTCGGTAATGTCAAGATTCGCCATGATCTTGATACGTGAAATGATCGCCTGATGAGCTGCACGCTCGATGGGCATGATATCGTAAAGAATGCCGTCGATTCTGTAACGAACCTGAATTATCTTTTCAAACGCTTCGATATGAATATCTGATGCTCTCATTTTAACGGCATCGAGAATTACTTTATGAACGAGGGTAACGATCGAAGTCTGATCGGATTCTCGCTTTAGTTCTTCAAGGTTGAAATCGGTCTGATTGATTCCCTGGAATGAGTCCTGAAAGAGCCCATCGTCTTTCGAAAACTCAAGCTTTACTTCGTTGAGAAGATCGTCGATCGGAACGTTTTCAAGAACGTTCTGGGGTCGATAAAGAACGTCACTGATAATATGTATTATCTGGCTTTTACTTGAAAGAACCCATTTTATGAACATAAAACCCGTTGCCATCTTGATCGAATCGAACATTTTGGTGTTGGTCGGGTCAAAAACGGCAATGGTAAGTGATTTGGGTTCTTTTCGCAGCGGAATGAACTTATAGGTTTTGATCAGACTTTCAGGAATCTGGCGAATGAGTTCAAGATTCAGCTCAGTATTATCAAGGTTTACATACTCGATACCATGCTGAATTGAAAGCCCGCGATACAGAGTTTCCTCATTCAGGGCGCCGTCTTCGATAAGAATTTCGCCAATCATCTTTCGAACAGATGGTTGACGTTTCAGGGCGCGTTCGAGCTGTTCGGGCTGAATTGCCCGCATCTCGATCAGAATCTCGCCTATTCTTTTTCTTTTTAGAAAGTCTGCAGCCATGTTTTATATAGTCCTTCCTGAAAGGTATCGGCAACATGCATCGGTAATTTAATCAATTTTTTATAAAACTTCGAAAATTAATAAACCGTTCCATCTGATGCAGTAACTGTAAAATCAAGATAGTCAAGCTTTTTC
>JASURT010000070.1 GCA_030446435.1 Candidatus Ozemibacter sp. | reverse complement strand
AGACTTAAATGCGACATTGCAGCTTCGACCGGAATTCACAATGCCGAGCAAGCGATAAAAATGCTGCTGGCCGGTGCCGGCGCGGTGCAGATTGCATCTGCATTTTATAAAAATGGCACTGGTTATGTGGCTGAGCTGTTGAAAGGTCTCGAACACTGGATGCAGAAGAAAAACTATGATTCTATCGAAGCATTCAAGGGTAAGCTGAGTTTCGACCGTGCCGCGAACCCGGCAATATACGAACGGGCCCAGTTTTTGAGTCATTTCGGTGGTTATGGCGAACAGAGCTGATTTCTGAAGCTTGCCTTAAAAAGGGGCTGCCTCATAGGAGCAAAAAACGGTCATCGAGCCAGAATTTTCTGGTCGAAATGACTAGTCCTATGAGACAGCCCTTTTTTTATGTTCGTTCAGGCTGTTTTGCCAGAAGTGGCACTGCAGCGAAACGCTCGCCTGGATGGTTTAGCATGCTGGCTAAGACCGCTTCTTTGCTGATTCGCTGAAAGCCTGACGCCATTAAAGTCTATATCAGAGGTCGTTGAGCTTGTCGAAACGACCTGCTTCTAGTTCTTCAGCGGGTTTTCGGCCTTTTTGCGAAAAAACTTTCTTGCAATCAAAGCTTTGGCCTGACCAGCTTCTTCAAGTTTAAGCAGGTGAGAAACAACGAAAAGCATTATTGTTCCGGCAGCCAGGGCAATGATAAGAGAAAGCAGTGTTGCCAACACTCCGCCGGCACGTTCGGGCCAGAAGGCGGCGAATTGGTTTGTGGCGAAATGGTTGACTGAAAACATAAAGGCAGCAGAAATGCCGGTTCCCAGAACGATCTTTGCCACAGATTTCCCGAGACCAAATTGCGAAAAGCTGCCAAGCTTTTTTGACAGCATAAAAAACAATATGCCGGCATTGAAAATTGCGGCAATGCCGGTACCCAGGGCCAGACCCCAGTAACCACATGATTTGATCAGGGCAAGATTAAGAATTATGTTGACAACTACCGCTGTAATACTTGCTGCAACCGGCACTCGTGTGTCGTCAAGGGCGTAAAATGCAGGCCCCATAACTTTTACCAGGCAGAAAAACAGTAGCCCGACGGAATAGGCGCGCAAAGCGAGGGCTGTGGCGACAGTGTCGGCAACCGTGAAGCGTCCGTGCTGAAAAAGAATTCTGATAACCGGCTCAGCCAGTGCCATAATTGCAAAACAGGCAAACAGATTGATGAAAGTTGTGAGCCTTATCGAATGGTTGAGGGTTTCGGCCATATCTGCGTGGCGGTTTTCGGCGGCCTGGCGCGAAATAACCGGCAGGGTCGCCTGGGCGACAGCGACGCCAAAAAGGCCGAGGGGCAGCTGCATGACACGAAAGGCATAGCTGAGCCAGCTTACCGCGCCGTCTCCCTGAGAAGTGGCGAGAATGGTGCTTATCGCAATGTTTACCTGAGTTGCGGCAAGCCCAATCGTGCCCGGAATGATCAATTTCACAATTTTTCTAATGCCTGGGTCCTTAAGATTAAGCTGCCATTTGAATTTAAAGCCATGCTTATACAGCGCCGGCACTTGCACCAGAAACTGAATTATTCCACCAATCATGGCTCCTATAGCCATTCCGGTGATGGCGGGCATGTCAAAATCAACCGCCAATGGGCATATCAGCCATCCGGCCAGAATCATTGAAAAGTTTAGAAAAGCCGGGGCAATTGCCGGAATGAAAAACTCACCCAGCGAATTCAGAATTCCCATGGCGATTGCCGCCCATGAAATGGCGATAAGAAAAGGAAACATGATGCGCGTCATGGTCACGGTGATTTCGAATTTTTCGGGGTTAGAAACGAATTCCGGGGCTATAGCGCTAACAATCAGGGGGCTTGCAGCTATGCCGATTATGGTTAGCGTTCCTACTACCAGCAATAAAGCCGAAAAAGTCAGATTGGTAAGCTTGAAGGCCTTTTGATAGCCATCTTTTTGCAGAACCCCGTTGAATGTGGGCACAAAGGCCGCGCTCATTGCCCCTTCGGCAAAAAGATCGCGCAGCAGATTTGGTATGCGAAAGGCGACATTGAACGCATCTGTCCAGATGCCGGCGCCGAAAAGGTAGGCGAATGTTTGTTCGCGCAGAAGGCCGGCAATTCTGCTGAGAAATGTTGCGACGCCCATTACCGCAGCTGATCTGGTAATAGAATTCTTTGATGGTTTTGCTTCTGAATTAGACAATTAAATACTCACCAATCAAGCTTCATTAACCGGATTTATAATCAAAAGACTGTCATTGTCGGCAATCTTGTGTCTTCTCGGGTTAACCAGAAGCTCTTTTCCCTTGGGTTTTATGGCCACGATGAGATAGCCGAACTCGTTCTGAATCCAGGGGTTGGCCTCTTCAAGGTTCATGCCGACCACTTTGGGTGGAGGTTCGATGAAAGAAAGGGTGTTTCCGGATTCGCGCGAAAGCAGATCCTTGAAAAAGGCCAGCAAGCCTTCGTGGGCCGCGACCTTGGCCAACAATTTTCCCGAGAATTCGCCCTGAATAACCACGTCGTCTACACCGCCCATTTTCAGATGAGAAGCGTATTCTTCATTATAAAGCTCTGCAGAAGTATGAATTCTGGAATTGAGTTTTTCGATGGTGAGCGCCGCGAGAATAGTGCGGGCATCGATGTCCTGAGTCGTTCGATTTTCGCCGTGCTCTGAAAGTATCACCGCTGCCACCGCTCGTTTTGCTCCGGCTCTTTTCAATACTTCCATTTTCGTGAAATCAGCCTTGAGAACGCTGATGCGTTCTACGTTGACCTTTTTCAGTTTCAGGTCTTCGAGGCTGGCTTTCTGTGAAACCAGAAGAATTTCAGAGTTTTTAAAGGCGGGATCGAGTAGAAACTCAGTTGCCAGAACTGCCACTTTGCTGCTGTAGCCGCAGATTATCACATGATTGTTGAGCTCTTCGGGATTGGTTGGTTTGTGCATGGTGCTCTCCTTGAGTTTCTCGACCATAATTGCTGAAAAAGTACCGGTTAGCATGGCAAAAACCCCCATCTGAAAAACAAGTAACAGCAGAAACACGAATTTGCCGCCTAATGTGATGGGGTAGTCGGCGTATTCACCGGCCATAAGAGAGAAAAGCGATTTCCAGAAGGCGTCAGTCGGGTTGAGAATATCTTTGTTTATGCCCGTTTCAAACTGCGACAAGCCAACCGCGCCAAAAACTACGGCAAAGACGACAAAGCTCGTGATTACACCGTATTCGACCCAGCGGCTTTCGAGAATCTTGTTATACATGTTGAAACGCCGCTGAAAAGTTGCGCCGAGTGAAAAAATGCGAAAAAGGCGCAAAAGCCTGAGAACCCGGCCAAGCCTGAAAATTCTCAGCATTGGCATTACCGCGAGAATATCTATCCAGAACTTAGACAGAAATGACCTGGTGGTCGAACTGACAAGCCATCTCAGCGATAGTTCTATGATAAAAACCAAAGTCAGATTATCGTTGACGTTCTGAACCCAGCTAAGCTGAGCTGGCGGCAGATTCACAAAGGTTTCAATCAGAATCAGAACGACAGAAAGCAGAATCAGTATGATTATCGTGGCTGTGAATATCCCTGATTCGATAATTTGCCGCAAAAACAGGTATGGCTTGGGCTTTGCCTCGATTTCACTGACAAATTTTATCTTGTTATTCATGAGCTGCATTGTATTAGAGTTTGTTCTTCTGCGCAACTTACTATAACCAGACCTCTTAAAATCTTCGGCCAGGTATTTGCCAGATCGCCGCCGAAAAAGCTTTCCAAGCCACGCAATTACCGGCGCGAATATTTTGCCTTAAACAGTAGCGCGGTTCTTCGGTACATTTAAAAGCGTGGACATTAGAAACGGGGCGGGGGTATAATAAACGGTATGCTGGGGAAACTGTGCAACAGAAGAGGAAATATTACCATTATTCTTCTCGGCCTGATCAGTGTAATGATGATTCTGGTCTTTGGGCTTTCAAGAAGAATGAGTGGTCATACTCAGCTGCTTACTTTAAGTGATCAGACCCAGTTGACGAGATATTTTCTCGAATCTTATGCCGGTGACGTATTGCAACAGATCAATGCTTCGGCTAACAAGCTCGATTCTGATAACTACAAAATTTTTCGTGAATCAGCCAAAAACAAGAAAATCAGCACTGATTTTTATGATCCATCGGCGATGCTTGAAGACCTTGCCGAAGAATTGGGGGCCGAGATTCAGCTGCCACCCGAGATAATTTTTTCCCAGGTCGAACCTCTCGATTATCCGGCTGGTTTCAAATGTCCGAATCAACTTATCGGCAGTGAAAAGAAAGGTTTGCTTGAAATAGTCTGCAAGGCGAAGTTTCATGGCCGTCAATACGCATTGCGAGTGCAATACCCATTTTCTGTGGTAATGAGACTCACCCCGGTAATCAAAGATTTCGTGCTGTTTGCAGACCGCATAGCCCGCGAGCAGGGCCGCGACAAAATTGGTCCGGATGATAATCTGAATATAATGTACACCAGAGATGGCGGTCACCCTGAAATCATCGATTCGGAGATAATGGGTGTAATGCCTCATAGAAGGCTGAAACCCGGTGTAAAATACAGACCTTTCGTGTTGCAGCCGGCTTTTGATCCAGGCGAATTTGGCAATACAAGACTTAGCGGCAAGGTTTATCTCGGCCCTTCAGATGAGTCGGTATACCTTAACCTTGCCGGGGATAATCGGGAAATTACCGATACTTCAATGGGTGAGCTTTTTCTCATTTCTCCTGACACCTTCAAGGTTGCCGACGCCAATACCAAATTCGAACACATCGCGGTTTTCATGAAACCAAACGGCAGCTTTGACAACGATAACCGCATGCTTGGCATGAATATCAAACTAAAAAACAGTCATCTGGCCAAAATGGGCATTCTTGGCTTTTCTTATGAAATTGTACCCGAGCTGGGCACCATTTTTTCAGGGCATGCATATCAACCCTCTGATTTTTTCAATTCCGGCAGCTCTTCAGGCGAGTTTTATCAGAAAATTGAAGGCTATGGCAAAGGTTTTATGGCTATGGCAAGCGGTCTGAAGCTTATGGGTATTAAAAACAAAGATGGAATAGTTCCGGCCCGTGAAGTTTTCGGAAATGTTTTGTCGAGGTTTTTTGTCATGACCTTCTGGTGGCCGCCATCAGGTGGCGGTGAGCCGTTGAAATACAGCGAAAGCGCAAGCAACAGCGACTTCCCTTCCAGAGAAGTCTATGGCGTAACCACTTACCATTTCGAACCAATGCATAATGACCAGGGTTACCGCGATTTCATGTCGAGAATGGTTTCGGGCAAAAACTGGCGACCAATATCAAAAGACCCGCCGGAAGGGTTTGTTCCCTATAACATCGATTTTAGAATTACTACCGGCAAACAGCGCAAACAGATTTATCGCTATGATGATTTTGTGGCTAACGACGGTTTTGAAGCACGCAACAAGCTCGATGCCCTTGGCCGCCAATGGTTCGGCGTTCGCGAATCGGGCTCGAGTCTGGCCGCTGAGCCAACTGGAATAGAAAACCGTGTTGGCCGAGTCTTTGCCAGTGGTGAAGAATTTCTGAAAGCCGCCGGAGTTGAAAATGGCGAATTCAACGTGAATGGCGTCGTTTATATCTCTGGTCGTCTCAAACTTCCGCCATTGAACATGGAAAATGAAAAAATTGGTGGCGGTGTGGTTCTGGTTGATGGGCCAATCGAACTGCAAAGCATCAGCCGGGGTTATAACGTCGACACCAACAGCCTCAATATTGGTGAAGTGGGCAATCTTTACCAGAAATGGCGCAGTGAAATCACCCAGGATAGCTTTTTGACATTCGTTTCGTTGTCGGGTGATCCGATCACCATAAAAGGCGAAACTTTGCTCGGGGTTCATCTGGTTAATTTGTATGACAAGCATGGTCAACCCTATAATCAGATCATGTGGAGCTCTTCGGTCAATAAAGAAATCCTGTTTTGCGGCGGAATTGCCTGTAATTATCTAAATTTGCCCGAAAGATTACGCGAATTTGGTCGCATAGAAAGCGCATGCCCGGTAGTTAAGGCCCCATTTTTTCTCTATCATTCGGCCATGGCTTCAGATAAACCTTCGTATGCGGTACAGATTATGGAAAATATGCGTGGCTACAGGCTTACCGCCGGAAGGGCTTCTGATGATTAGTTTATTTTCCGGCAAAAAAGGCCTTTCTATGATTGAATTACTTGTTGGAGTGGTTATTTTTGGTCTGGCAATGGTGCCCCTGATGTGGATGGGAACCACGCAAACGCGCGGAGCCTATTCTATCGGCAAGCATATGATGGCCGGGCAGGTCGCGGCGAGTTTTCTCGACAGCCTTCTCGGGCTTCCCTACGAAGAATGCTTTGAAAAGGTGAAAAAGCTCAGCAGTCAGGGAAAACTTAAAGTGCTCGATGCCGAAGACCTTCAGCAGACACTTAAAGCCATCGCCGACGCAAGCATTGAAAAAGACATGGAAACTTCTTTCAGGTTTTTCAAGTATAAATTTGACTATTCGGTTAATGAAGAGTCAATGATCATAAGACTCGATATCGAGGTTTTTTACCGGGTTGATGAAGGTTCAGAAGATTCTGAACAGTCGGTGAAACTTTCCGTTTTGAAACATGGAGCGAGAAATGGCTGATAAATTCAGATTCGAGCGATCAAGAACCGGTGTTACCCTGTTCGAAATCGTAATTGTTGCTGTTATTTCTAGCATGGTTCTAACCATGGCCATGTTGATCATGAATCGTACCACCAGACACTTCAAAAAGGGAACCGACATGCTGAACAACCAGCGTCTGATGGATAACATTGTCGAACGCATCAGAACAGATGTCAGATCACTTAAAAAGATCGTTGCAGATGAGTGCAGCGAAAAATCATTTTCATTTTACGCAATCAGAGATGGTGTCGAAAAAAAGATACGCTACCAGTATGACGAATCGAGAAAAACCCTGTTTCGCAACGAAGCCGGAAAAGAATCGAACTTTCATGGTGCTAAACAGGTTAAATCATTTATGTTCAAGCCTGAGTTCGAAGATTCAGGCCGATTCAAGTTTCTTAATGTCGCCATGCAGTTGATTTCTGATGATAAAGGCGGTTCAAGCGGCAATGCTTCAACCCTTTCGATTGTTTGTCAGTTTTATTCAACCTGCGTCGAGGCAGAATTGAATATTGCCAAAATTAGAGATAAAAACAAGACCAGATAAGGCCCGGAGGTAATTGAATGTTTAGATCAAAATTTTTGCTGATTTTTTTGCTGATGGTAACGCTTTCTTCTGTTTTGCCTGCATCTGAAAGCATTTTGAAACAAGGCCGGGCATTGCAGAGAGAAAGAAAATTCGACGAAGCTTTACAGCTTTACAAAAATGGTCTGAAACAGAACCCGACCGAAGACCTTTATGTTGAGGCCGGGGCTCTTCTGGGCAAAATGCAGAAATACGAGAATGCTGAAACCGTTCTCGAAAAAGGTCTTCAGGATTTCGCAGAAAGCAAGTCGTTACGTAATCTGCTGGCTCTGATTAAAATTCGCAAAGGTGACAAGGCCAAGGCCAAAGCTTTGCTTGAAGAAGTTCTGGCAAAAGATCCCGAAAATGGTTTTGCCAAAAAATGGCTGGCAAAAGTAGATGCCGGCGATGTCGATGACGCAGACCAGGAAACCGCTGCTTCGCAAGACGTAAAACCAGCTCAGGCTTCTTCTGGCTCATCGATTACCGGAACCGTCAGCACCGGTGCTTATCGTGTCGATTCTTCGCTGTCAAAAGACGAACAGAAAGCTCTGGCCGTCAAACTTTACCAGGAAATGATGGATCTGGAAAAATGGGAGCTTGATTCATTCAAAGAGCTGCATCGAAAGGTTATCGAAAAATGCCCGTTGACCGATCAGGCCGAAGAGTCTTGCTGGCGGTTGTCGAATCTTTATCTGCTCGGCGAAGATCCGCCTGATTTCCAGAATGTCATCGAGGTTCTCGAGCATTTGCTCAAGCAGTATCCAAACACTCCGCTCATGCCTGATGCCAAGAATCGTCTGCTTGTTTCTTATCAGCAGTCGGGCCAGATGGATAAAGTCGTAACTCTTTACGAAGAGCTTTTTACCCTTGACCCGGACCCGATTGACGAAAAGGTTTTCATGGTCAGGGCGCTTGAATTTGCCGATGCTTTGTCGGCTGTGGGCAGAACTTCTGACGCTCAGCTATGGTATCAAAAGATAATCGAAAGAGATGACGGAAAAGATTCTCTCGAAGCCCGCGTTGCCAGAGAGCGTCTCTCGGCGGGTCAGTAGTTCGTACTCTTACGGGTTCGCGATTAAATCTGTTATTATTATCATATCGACTCTTTTCGGTACATTGAAAATTAACTTCTAGCTTACAGGGGGAGCAGAATGAAAATATCATCTCGAAACAGGATTCTGATAATCCTATTTGCGTTCTGGTTGGCTTTAGAGCCTTTTGCGGCAAGTGTTGTCAGGGCAAACGACAGTCTCCCTGCCCCTGAATTGAACACCGAGGGAATAGAAGGCATCGTTGAAATTGATCAGGTGATGTCTCCCGCAGAATATCTTGAATACATGCTTGCCTTGCGAGGTCGCACCAAAGAAGAGGCTGAAGCCAAGGCCTGGGGCGAGTGGATGACAAGCCTGACAGGCGCATATATGTTGATGGATGACGGCTGTACCGATGTTTTCAGTTTTTACGGCACAATGTCAAAAATGCAACCGCACATGATACAGACCCCCTTCTATTTCTCTGCGGTTGCCAAAGCTTCGTCAAAGGCTACCCTGGCTTTTGCTTTTGTTGCTAATTCCCAGATAGTAAAAAATGTGGGCGGAGTTATCAGCAAAGCCGGTTCTGCTATTTCAGGCTCAAAAGTCGGTGACGCCGCGCGTTGGGCTGGCCGGGGTGTTTCTTCGGCGGCTAAATGGACCGGCGGCAAGCTTGCTAATACACGACTTTTTCAGAAAGGCGTGGGCTTCTTTCAAAGAAAAGCAAACCTTTTCAACGGTTTTAAAAAGGCCGGCAACATGTTCGTTTCGGCGCAAAGAACTTTCAGTGCTAAAAACGTTTCGACCTTTCTCAGTCATATGGCTCCCCCATGTGGTTATAAAGCAGGCGTTGGCGAAGGTTTTTACTCTTATTGGCGCTGGGTTGCCAGAAAAACAGGTCTTGAAAATGTGCAGACCTACAGAAATTTTGCAAAAAAAGTCGGTATTAACACTAATCGTGGTGCCAAGGTTATCGACAATGCCAAAGGACTCGGCCATACCGTCGGCATAGGCCTTTGTGTGCTTGGTATTGCCCTTGACTCTTACGGAATAGCAACTTCAGAAGACCGTAAAGGCGGCAGATATTTTTCTTACTCCCTGGTTAAAAATTATGTTGGTCTGGCGTTGGGTTCGGCCGCATTGGTGGCCATGTTCTGTATTCCGGTTGTGGGTCAGGTTATTGGTGCTCTGGCACTGGCGTGGTTGGCCATAACAACTGTCGGCGACATTTTCGGCGATTATAATAAACGCTGGAAAGCCGCTTATAAAGGTTCTTTCTGGTATCTGTATCAGAATGACCCTGAATTCAAGTCTTTTTACGACAACCGTGGCAGTCTGAAAGCTGAAGAAAAGGCTGCGGCCCTAATAGTTACCGAAGAACAATATGGCGATTTTATCAAGAGCCAGCCGGTTACTACCGAAGAAGATCAGACTCTCCAGGATAAGAACATCAGAGTTTATACCGAACTCGAAAAACAGGGTGTTCTCGTCAGTTTTTACAGCCAGAAAGGTTTCACTCTTCCCGATTTCGGCATGGACCGCCTGAAAGAACTCTGGAACATGAAGGCAGATTACATGTCATGGAAACCAACTCAGGCTGAGCAGGAAAAAGCCTCTAACCGCGGCTTCTGGGGTAAAGTCGGCCATTATGTTAACCCCATGACCTACATCAGCTGGGGTGGCGACAAGATCAAATCCCGTGATTATAAAAAGACCATTGAAGAATACAACATTCAAAAGGTTTTCTTTAACCCTGATTACGTGCTTATCAAAAAGTATCAGAACTGGGTAACTGCCAACAAACATCGCGGTGGAATCTTCGATGTCGTTGGTCTGCGTATCGAGCAATCACCCTTCAACTACATTCCTCTCGTCGGTATTGATTCCATGGCCTGGTCTGAAGACCTTCTTATCGAAGCTTTTAACGCCGATGCCTTTCAGATTGGTGTAAAAGAAATGATGTATTTCAAAGAACAAATCAAAATTGCTCGCGAACAGGTTGAAAATACCATAAAAGAAACAGATAAAATGGTTGAACAGATGCGCGAAGTTCATCTCAAGCATGCTGAAAAGATCAGAAAAGCGCTTGAGAAGCTGGTTGATTGTTATAATGCTGATCCTGACCGCGAACATGATGACCTGATGAAAACCTGTAAAAAGGCTTTTGGCTGGCGCTGGAACGACGATAACGGCAAACCGACCCCAAGAAACATCATCAAGGTTTATCAGCTCGACATTGAACAGTCATTGATGTATGACCCCCTGTCCGTGGCTCAGAAAGCCGCTGACACCGTTCTGTTGCTTGCCACGATCAAACAGAACCTTGACCTTGCTGTAATGATGCGGGAAATGGGCGAAGAAAAACGCGCTGTGCTGGCTGACTTCAGCGAAGAATTCACTAACTATGATCTGGCAAAATACCTTAAAGAAGGCACTTTCCTCGACGTAAAAGGAAGCACTTTTGCAGATTGGCTTGCAGACCTTTACCCGGCTTATGATGAAATGGAAAAGTTCACCAATCTCTATATGAGAGAAGTCGATAAATTCACTAAAGCCGCTGATGAATCTAACTCAGACACCAGAGAACGCTGGTACTGGTTTGATAAAGAAGGTATGCATCCGAAAGAATTGTTGCATGATCTTAACTCAGAGCTTGAAGCTTTCAAAGAAGTGGCCGGCAAATTCGAAGAGATCAAAGACGATATTGATTTGAACATGCCTCTTAGCGAAAGCGAAAACTCAGAATTCTATGCCAACGTTTATCAGGATGGCGGCTATAAGGCTGTTGTCGAAGATCCGAATGAAGACAAATTCTACATCGATTCTCCGGTTATCCCTCCGGGAGACGACGAAGAATAAATTCGAGTTTTTGATTCATGAAAAAAATTCTGTGTGGCTGGCTCATTTTGATGATTCTTTTCGAGCTGGCGGTGGTTCCGGTTGTTCGCGCAAGCGAAGTGCCCAGACCACGGCTGTCAGATCGATCAATTGAGCTGTCTTCACAGGTCGATGAAATCATTCCGCCCCTGGACTATCTTGAATACATGCTGAAAATGCGGGGCAAAACCCGCAGTGAAGTTGAAGCAAGGGCCTGGGGCGAATGGATGATGACCCTGAATTCTGCTTATATGCTCATGGATGACGGTTCTGCCGATGTTTTTGGATTTTACCAGGCTTTGAGCATAATGCGCGAGAACAACACCGTTCTTGCAGATATTGCAGACGTATTCAAAACCGTTGCCCATTTTGCGACTCTGGGCTTCTCGTTCATGTTCAGATCGACATTGATTCAAAATTCAGAAAACTTCATTCTTGGCTTTATGCGCCTGACCAATATGGCACAGAAGGCCCAGGATTGGGTCGAGCACAACCCGGTACTCAATTTCATGGAATATTCGGTTCCGCCGCCGTGCTGGGATAACCCCGAAGTTGCCGGTCAGGGCTTCAAGTCATACTGGCGCTGGGTTCGGGGTCGTAACACCGGTGCGCCTGATGCAGTCGGTGAACTGACCAAAAGACAAGGTATAGCACGAACTCTTGGAATTGGTTTGACCATTTTTGGCCTGGCGATCGATGCCTATGGCATTGCGAAGTCCGAAGACCGAAAGGGCGGACGACTGGGTTCCTATAAGCTGGTAAAGCATTATGTCGGCAGTGTTTTCGGCCTTGCCTCATTAGTGGCGATGTTTTGTATTCCCATTGTCGGACAGATTGTCATGATCGCCGGTTGTGTCTGGGCAATCGCGACGGTAATCGGCGAAATTGCGGGCGAATATAACAAAAGATGGAAATCTGCCTATAAAGCGTCTTATTGGTATCTTTACGAGAACGACCCTGAATTCAAGTCGTTTTACGACAACAGATCCGCCTTGAAAAGTGAAGAAAAATCGGTTTCATTACATCTGGTCGAAAGAGATTTCGCTGAATTTTATGCCCGGGCCCCACTTAGCGGTCAAGAGGTAGAAGCCAGAAATTCAAGAGTTTACATTGCCCTTGAAAAGCAGGGGGTTCTGGTAAGTTATTACTCGCGCCAGGGCTTTTCTTTGCCTGATTTCAGCATTAATCGTCTCCAGGAGCTCTGGAAAATGAAAGCTGATTTCATGTCATGGAAACCTACAGAAGCTGAAGCTGATGAACAGAAAAAAGCTGGCTTCTGGGGCAAAGTGGGTAAATACGTCAATCCCATGACCTACATTGGCTGGGCCGGTGACAAGTTAAAATCAGGTGATTATAAAGAAACGATAAAACAGTACAATGTTCAAAAAGTCTTTTTCAATCCGGATTACGTATTATTGAAGAAGTTTCAGAATTTTGTGACAGCAAATAAGCTCAGAGGCGGAATTTACGATCTGGTTGGCTTACGTATCGAGCAGTCTCCGTTCAATTATGCCCCTTTAATCGGCATAGATACAGGCACCTGGACCAAAGATCTTCTAAAAGAGGCTTTTAAGGCCGATGGCTTTTTGATTGGTCAGAAAGAGCTGGCCTTTTTCAGAGAGCAGCTAAAAATGGCCGCAGACAAAGCCGAGACCTTTATCGTAGGCCTGGATGAAACCGTTGAAAAGATCAATGATAAGGATTTGCCACAAACCGAAAAAATCAGGGTTTATTTCACTGAATTTCTTGCCGCTTACCAGGCTGGCCCAGAGCGTAAGAATGAACGACTTTTCAAGGATGGTAAAAGAATCTTTGGTTGGCGTTGGCAAAGAGATTTTGGCGAGAAAAACCCAAAAAACATTTTAGAGAATTTTAAAAGTGATTTTGAACAGAGTTTGTTCGGAGAGCCTGTTTCTGTGGGGCAGAAGGCCGCCGAAACCGTTCTTTTGCTTACAACGGTTAAACAGCAGCTTGATCTTGCAGCATTGATGCAAGATATGGCTGATGAGAAACAGGCTGCCCTTGGTGAATTCGACCGGTCTTTTAATAATTATGAAATCAAAAGATACCTTAAAGAGGGGGCATTTCTCGATGTAGACGGAAACACCATCTGGGACTGGTTCAGCAATATCTACCCGCCCTATGAAGAGATGGAAAAATCGCTGAACTTGTTTCGCAAAGATGCGCAGAGGTATGCGGGCATAGCAGATGACGGAAATTCATCAACCCGCGAGCGTTTGTTATGGTTCGACAAAGAAATTGTTCACCCTTCTGAGTTATTGCGTAAACTCAACTCAGAGCTTGAAGCCTGGCAGGAAGTGATTGACGGCTTTGCCGAAATTCAGGAAGAAGCGGACTTGAATCTGATTCTCGCTGAAGACCAGGATTTTGCTCAGAAAGTTTTTGCCGAATACAGAATAGATTATGAACTGACGCCACTGGACCCAGCTGAGCCCGTAAAGGCAGAAAGCAATTAAGTTCCTCACACAGGCTTAAAGCATAGATTTCAACGCGGCCTGGATTTCTTTCTGAACTTCAGGGTCGGGGTCATCGATGGCATCGTGAAGAATGTTTTTCACTCTGTCTTTAAAGCCGGTAAAAGCGCTTAAAGTTCTTACGGCGATTATTCTTACTTCAGGGTCTGAGTCGAATAAAAGCTCTTCTATTTCGATAAGGCCTTTTCTTTCAAGCTTTACAAAAAAGGCGGTGGCGATCTTTTTTTCTTCAATACTGCCGGCGAGAAGCTTGTCTAATTGATTGTCAATTTCTTCCTGGCTTGCCTGGGGCTGGTTTTGAGCTGTTGTTGTCTTTGCAGGCTGCTGACCCGGTAAAGCTATTACCGGCTCTGCTATATTGGTCGCATCTGCCACCAGAGGCTTCGCTGAGATTGAAACAGGCTTTGTCTGAAGCGGTTCTTTCGTTTTTGCCGCTGCTGAAGGCATGGGCATAGGTCTGTCTTCCATGGCTTCTTCAACTGACTCAGCGCCTTCGTCGTCGTCTTTTTTAACCACTTTTGGTGCCAGGGATTTTTCTGATGCGCGAGGGGTCGCCCTTTCGACTGGAGCTTTCCGGGTTTTAGCCGGTTTTACAGCAGTTTTTGAAGATTGCGGCTCTGAAAGTTCTATTTTGTATCTGGTCGTAATCTCACCGATCTTTTCAAGAGCAGGCTGATAGTTAGGGTCGAAAGACAATGCCTTTTTATAGGCTTTGTAAGCTGATTTTATGCGGTTGTTGGCCAGATAAATATCGCCGAGGATTTTTCTCGGAAGGGGATTTTTGGGCGAGGCCTGCGCCGCTTTTATCAGTGCTTTAGATGCCAGGCCCATTTTGTTCGATTTTACATAGGCATTGGTTAGAACGCAGTAATAGTGACATATGGTTTCATTGTCCATTTCTGCTTCAGCGGCTTTGGTGCCTGGTTCAAGCAACTCTATCGCCCGGTTGTAAATTCGCAGATCGAAATATATTTCCCCAAGTTCAAGATAGGCAAAGGTTTCCTGGGGGTCTATTTCGAGAATCTTCCAGTATGTGTCGAGAGATTCCTGAACCTTGCCGCTATCATACTGTTTACGAGCTGATTTAAGCAGCCTTTCTATTTTTCGATTCATTTTTCGTTCTGTTCGGCTGCCAGAAAGAACCCTGGCTTCTATCTGAGGCGTAGCCAGAGTCATGATCAACAATAAAATTGAAACCAGTCTTGCCATTACAACGCTCCTGCCTGTCAACTAACTCTATTCTAATGTAAAACCCTGAAATTGCAAACTTACCTAAAAAAAGAAATCCGGGTTCAACCCGGACTGAAAAATAAGGAGGCAAACAAATCCATGCAACTTTTCGGCGCAAACAAGAGTTTTGATTAGCTTAAATTTTTCAATCCCAAGGTACAATGCC
>JASURT010000069.1 GCA_030446435.1 Candidatus Ozemibacter sp. | reverse complement strand
GAATCAGAATCAGCTCTGTGCGCCATACAAATGTGTTGGAAAAGAAAATTAATTCGCCGGTAGAAGCAGTTGTTCAAAGCAATGGTAGTGAATTGAATATGAACCCAAAAGACAACAGGTTTGATTTCCTTGGATTAAAGCATGGTGAGAAACAAACAAAAGCCTGGCCAAAGCTGAAAAAGTTTGGGCCGGATATGCTTGTTGGTGACTGGTTTAGCAATACCGATTGTAAAATTTATCGTGGAAGTTTTCGCAAAACCAGGACGGGTTATTCTGGCGAAGTAAGCAACCCCAATGATTCAAACGCGATTTGGAGTTTTGAAGTCAAAGTTATTAGACAAGACTGGGAAAATCCGAAAAATCCTTATTTCTGGTATATTACCTATGGTGGTTATGCTAAATATAAAGACTTAAAGCCACAATATGTAGAATTTTCCATACGCCCATTCCGTGAAACATGGATGATTCGCTGGGAAGGCAAAGGCATTTATGTTTCCTGGTGGGGAACTTGTCATCGCCCCCTTTAACCTGGCCCGAAGACAGATTTCTCTTTCAATCCTATTCGCAGAAGCCTCCTCGACATCTCGAGGGGGCTTCTGTTTTTAATACCTTTGTGGCGGGCGTTTTCGTGAAGGATTTTTAAAGTTTGGCAAAGCTCGTTGTAAATCCTGTATAATTAAATATTGAATCAGCTTTAGCCGCTTAAGCGAGGGGGAAAAATGAAAAAGTTCAGAAGTATTTTGTTTGTTGTTCTTTTTGCAATGCTAATTGCCTGTGGAGCACATGCTCAGCATAATCCTGAAGTTATGCAGGCAATTGAAACCCGCTTGAGTGATAAGCAGCTTGCTGAGACAATCCTGGGGGCCCTTGCTTTTCTTGAAGATCGCCAGGTAAAGCCCAGAGAGGGCAAATTGTCGAGTGAATATGACAGTTCTGATGACGGGGATGGCTGCAAAACTCTTTTAAGCCTGAATTTTCCCTTTCGCGAAAATCTCGGAATTCCTGCGCCAAAAAGCCTGGTAGCGCGAAATCGCAGCGGCGAATGGGCCAGCTATATTCATTTCTTGCCTAATAAACTGGGTTTCAAAGGTCGGGCTCCTGGAGCAGTTCAGGATTCTAATCTTTTCATGACCGCATTTATCGCATATCCGTTGTTTCTTTTTGATGAAAGCGGTTTGAACGAAAAGCAAAGATATGTCGAAAAAATGTTGCATCTGGCCATGAACAACATCATGAGCTTTAAACGAGATGATGCTTACAACTTCTGGGCGGTTTTACCCGGCGTAAGAGGCAAAGCGGTGCGAACCGGTCCCTTCAATATTCCGGTTTCACAACTGGAGTTTCTTGCTAAGGCATACCTTAACCCCAGATTCGAAAAAATCTTCGCCATGCTTGCCAAAGGTCAGCAGACTCCGCCAAAATACTGGCTGCAGGCTTGTCTTGATGCGAAGGCAAACCCAACTGGTGCTGACGCATTGTTCAATATTCCCAACGACGCAGATGATACCTCGACGGCTGTTGCTTTTCAGCACTTCTATCGCCACAATTTTCCCAATAGCCAGTATGAAGTTGATATGCCGGCTCTTGAAAGAATCGCTGACTTTCGTGATTTGCATCGAGAGCGTGAAGACGGCCGGGACGGCTGGAAAGGCAAAAACTCAGGCGCATACCTGACCTGGATCAAAGATGAAACCGCGCCGGTTTTCGATCGTCCGGAAATAGGAATTATTCCCCTTGGAGTGAACAATGTAGATGTGGTCGTGAATTCTAATGTGCTTTTTGCAATGGCTTTGACGGGCCGAAAAGATCTGCCCGGTTATCATGACTGCGTCAGACTTATTAAAAAAGCCGCCGAAAAGAGAGCCTGGCCCGAAGCCGGGCTTTATTACCCGCAATACATGATCTTTCCCTATGCGGCTTCAAGAGCATTTCGTGATGGCGGTGCACGCGAACCTGAAATGAAAGAAGCAATGCAGTTTTTGCTTCGAGACTTGCTTAAAGCTCAGTACCATTGGGGGCAGAAAAATCCAACCCGCAAAGGCGCTTTTCCCGGTGGTGATGATAAAAGTGATCATCTTGCCACAGCCCTTGCGGTCACAACTTTGTTGAATATTGGCCGTGATATCGCACAGGAGAGCGGTCTTGCCCGGGAATATGATTATTCAGTTCGCTCAGGAGTTAAGTATCTTGTTACCCAGGCTGAATGGAAAAAGCCAAAGAACAAAGAAACTATCGGTAAATTCAAAACTCGAAAAAACAAATGTGCCCACTGGCTTTCGGGCCTGTTTTTCGCGGCCTCGTTCTGGGATCTGGCCCACTGGCGTTCACAGGCTTTCACCACTGCGATGGTTTTAGAGGCTCTTACCAAATATGCTCTGGCTTATGATCTTGACGATGTGCCTGCCGGCGCGCGTCGGCTGAAGCTGACCAGGTAATGTTCGAACAAGCTGCGAAACGGTTGCGGCTTAATCTGCCGATCAGTCGTAATTTTTCGTTTCGGTTCAGGCCTGAAGCATTTTCTATTATAAATCTCGAAGTCAGATACGCGGTTGAAGAAGCTTTCTTTAATGCTGAACTCGATGATGAAGGCAACATCGTTTCAATGCCCGTTCAAATGGCATTGGCCAGAGACAACAGCCCTTTCAGGCGGGAAAATCAGCTGTGCTATGGCTCCTTTCATACTCCTCCGGCGAATTATGACGAAGATTTTCTGGTAAGTTACGAGGTAGAGGCGAAATCCATCGCTGAACAATTTCAGGCCAATGGGGGAAAGGGTGAAAACGAGCTGATAATGGCAGTTGTAGAGCGTCTTTTGCCTGAGTTCAGGCGTTTGTGTACGAAAAACTTCATGCGCCTTGCCGCCGAGCAATCTAATGTGCTTAGACTCAGAGATACCGCTGACGACGATACCCTTTCCCTTTAAACATTTTGCCTTCGGTACTTTTCTCTTGCTTCATTTAACTTTAGCAGGCATAATTTGCCCGTCGCATATTACAACCCCGGAGAATTAAAGCATGAATTTTACAGAAACAATCGGGTATCTGGGTTCGATACTGGTCGCCATTTCCCTAAGCATGAAATCAGTCTGGAAATTGCGCATAATAAATCTTTTCGGCAGTCTGTTTTTTGCCATCTATGGCTATTTGATCGGTGCCTGGCCTATTTTTGTGGTCAATTCTTATATTACGCTGATGAATGTCTGGTATTTGATCGACTTTTCGAGAAATACCGCCTGTCTTAGTTACGATTCGGTCAAAAGTCTTGGTGACAACTATTTTCAAAGGTTTTACAGCTTTTATGAAGATGATATTCGCGCTTTTTTTCCGGAAGTGGGTCTTGAACACCTGAAAACGGCTGAAACTTCAGTGCTTTTTCGCAACATGCTGCCGGTGGGAATTTTTTCTTTAGAAGTGCAGGAAAAAGGTCGGGCGAGAGTCATCATGGATTATCTTGTGCCCGAATTCAGAGATTTTCGTTTCGGCATGTATATCTATCTGAAAAAATCTTATATTTTTCGCGACCGCAATATTGAGATTCTCGAGGCGATTACCAAGGTTAAGGCTCACAAAAACTATTTGAACCGACTCGGTTTTGAAGAAAAAGAAACCTTGCCTGATGGTTCATGGCGAATGGAGAAAAAGATTTAGAATTTGTTCCGGATATGTCGATAATACTAAAAAAAGGTGCGCGACCCAGGAGGAAACATGTCCGGTTTCTTATTTTCAGATAAAACAGATCCCGACTGTGGCGACAATGCAAACAGTCGACCACGAACCACCAGCTTATCGAAGCTGCCCATAATCGCAGTCATTGCTTCGGCTGTTCTGGCTCAACCTCTGGCTGCCGGTCCTCTTGACTGGTTCATGTCGGGTAACAAGTCAAGAAAAGCAGCTGAAACAAAAGTTATAATAAATAACAACCCGACCGGATCAGCAGAATCGGCTCTTCAGTTGTCAGGCTCTGGCAGTGACGCTCTTTCAGGGCAGAATCTGGACCCGCTTTCTTTCGCCAGAACTCACTGGAACCATGCAAAAGACAAGCTTGAAAAAATCTGCCGGGCAATAATGGGCAAAAGCAATGATAGAGCCAATGCAGATCTTCTTACCAAGTTGTTTGTCATTGATACTCAGGTTTTTAAAGAAGCGATCAAAAATTCCGGAATGGCCATCAATGAGCTGTCTTCTGCAAACGAAGGCATGCGACAACAGCTTGCAGATTTGACCCGAATAATCACTGCCCCCGGTCAGGAAACCCTTGAAAGTCTTGAAAAATCGGTTCAACGGTTAAAAAATCTTAATCAGAGTCAGATTCTTCTGGTTAAAAAATATCTGGTCGGTTCTGAAAGAATTATTGAAATCGGAAACAAGTCATACGAAACTCTTGAACTGATACCTTCGCTGAATGTTACCGGAACTGATTTGACCGTTGCTTCGTCGAAACAGATGATGAAGCTGGCGCAGTCTAATTCAGAAGCTTTTAAGGGACTGATATTGAATGTTCAGTCGAGCTATGAACAGTTTCACTCTGGGCTTGACATGATTACCCGAACTGTAAAAGAAACCTTGCGATTCTCTGATCATTTTGCGATAAGACAGTTTCCGCTTATAAATCTTCCCGCACCTTCACGCGAAAAGATTTATGTACAGCTCAATTCGCTTAACAACAGCCTTAAAGGCGTCGCCAATACTCTTTCTATTGGTGATTCGCAGGTAAGAAACACATCTCAGCAAATGACTCATCTTGTTTCGGCTCTGGGCGCTAAAGTTGCCGAGGCTCTGAAATTTTCTGCACCTTCAGCCGCGAGTTCTGATCGGGCAATCATACAGATTTCAAGCTATGCCCAGAATCAGGTTGCCGGTTTATTTCAACGTGTAAAAGAAGACATTCATCGCATGAGATCTGATATGGCTGCTGTGGTCAGATCAGGCGATGCGGGAAGCCGCCCGGGAATCAACCTGGAAACCAGAAGTGAATATGTGGCGAGAAGAACGACCGCCGTTACCCAGAATAAATTACCCTTGTTCCTGTTGGGAACAGGAGCAAAAGCTGCTGCAGCTAACGATCAAAGTGAGCAGGTTGCATCGGTTCAGGTAAAACATGAAGAAAAACCTCAGGTTCTGAGTAAGGTGCTGTATTCTGAATCTCGCCCTGAAAGAACTGATGGGCTTATGTCTTCAGAAATAGACATACTCAAAGATGAACTTGGCGAAAACTTTTTCTTCGCAGAAGATCAGGCTGAAGTAATACCTGACGAAGATGCGTTTGCGTCTGAAGAGACTTTCGATTCAGAGTCTGAAGACGAAAATTATTCACAGGATGAAGAAAATATGCAGATCAGTTACGAAAACCTTGAAAATATTGCTGAGCCTGAAATCGAACTTCTGCGTTTCGATATGAGCGAAAATACACAGGATTCAGCAGAACTGCTTCCGATGATGAGAATGGAAGACGAATCCCTGATGTTTGAAGAATAAGCTCAGGCAAATTTGTCGATAAACTGACCAAGCTGCTGCATTGGCATCGGGTGCCCCGGTGGGCTTATTACACTGGCCATTACCTTGATCACATCTTTTCCGCTTTCACGGGTTTTGGCATTGACCTGAGCAGTGGTTGATTTTACATCTCTGATCCGCTGGTTAAAATTATTTCGCAAGGTAGCATCAGATGACTTTTTCATTTCATTCGTCTGACGGGCTACTTTCGATTTGTCTGGCCCCTGAGCTTTGAATTGAGCAGTGGTCGCCCGGTTAGAAAGCTGGGCCGCCTTGTTTATGGCTTCGCTTTGATTGCTTAGCGAACTAATTTTTATTTGTGGCGCTGATGAACTTAATTTCATATTAATCCTCTGGAATCAATCCTGAATAATTTTACATGTACATCGAAGAATGGTCAAATTTTTGTTGGCAGTTCGACTTTAACACCTTGTTTGAAGCCCTCTTTTTCTGCTTCTGAGCCTTTTTGTCAGTGTCTGGTGTGACAGGGTGAAAATTCTAAAAGAGCTGTTGTAAGGGGTTGAAACTGTTGAAAAACAGGTGTACATTTGCTTAAATCAATATTGGAGTAGAAAATGGCTTTTCCTGTACATCGCCCACGTAGACTAAGAAATGATGCAAGGCTGAGAAAAATGATCCGACAGTTTTCGGTCGGTCCGCAAAACCTGATATATCCTATTTTTGTGGTTGAAAACCTTGATCAGCCGAAAGAAATTGGTGCAATGCCCGGGCAGAAGCACTGGCCGGTTGAACAAATTCATGAACCGGTAGTTGAAGCCTTGCAAGCCGGAGTGCAGGCTTTCATTATCTTTGGAGTGCCGCAAAACAAAACGTCCGATGGCCAGTCTGCTTTAGGCGATGATTCTGTTGTGGCTCGGGCCATTCGCCACATAAAAGACAAATGTCCTGAAGCTTACCTGATTACAGATGTCTGTTTGTGTGCCTATACCGATCACGGTCACTGCGGCCTTCTCGATGAACAGGGCAGGGTAGCAAATGACGCGTCTGTAGATCAACTGGCTCGAATGGCTTTGGCTCATGTTTCAGCTGGTGCAGACATGGTTGCGCCTTCTGACATGATGGATGGAAGAATTGAGGCTATAAGAGAAACCCTCGATGCAAATGGCTTTGAAGATGTTCCGATAATGTCATATTCTGCGAAATATGCTTCTTCTTATTACGGGCCATTCAGAGAAGCTGCCGGCTCTGCCCCCGGAAAGGGTGATCGCAAGGGTTATCAGATGGACCCTTCAGTGATTCGTGACGCCATTCTTGAAATGGAGCTGGATTTTTCTGAAGGTGCGGATATATTAATGGTTAAGCCCGGTTTGCCCTATCTTGACGTGGTAAAGCTTGCTAAAGACAATTTTTGTTGTCCAATTGCTGTTTATCAGGTTTCTGGCGAATATTCAATGATCAAGGCGGCTTCAGCAAATGGCTGGGTCGATGAAAGAGAAGTGGTCATGGAATCTTTGCTTAGCATGCGGCGAGCGGGCGCTGATTTGATTCTGACCTACTTCGCTGTGCAGGTTGCCGGCTGGTTGAAGGGAGAAAAATGATTTGAACGGGTTTTCACATCATAAATCATTGCTTCGGGTTCTCGCCTGGGAAACGACCAGAGCCTGTACCCTTGCTTGCCCACATTGTCGAGCAGCTGCTGTAGATTGCAGAGACCCTGAAGAATTGACCACAGACGAAGCTTTTGCCATGCTTGAATCGG
Organism: Candidatus Ozemibacter sp.; assembly: GCA_030446435.1. Classification (GTDB taxonomy): domain Bacteria; phylum Muiribacteriota; class Ozemobacteria; order Ozemobacterales; family Ozemobacteraceae; genus DYKG01. The sequence goes on along the minus strand of JASURT010000069.1, from coordinate 7,824 downwards.
CAAAAGAAATCGGGCCGGCGATTATAATTTTAAGTGGCGGCGAACCGCTGCTGCGGGAAGATCTCGAAATTATTGCTGAAAAAGCCGTGGCCTGCGGTCATCGGCCGGTGGTTTCGTGTAATGACGGTCGTTTATTGACAGATGAACGACTTGCCAGCCTTGGCAAGGCCGGAATAAAGCATTTCAGTTTCAGCATGCACTCAAGTGATCAGCAGGATCACGACAAATTCGTTCGGGTTGATGGCGCATTTGATGCCGCGCTTGAAGCCTTTGCCAGAATAAAAAAACATGGCCTTTCATTTCAGATCAACACAACAATTCTACCGGGAAACTTCGATCAGCTTCCGCGATTGAAAGATTGGGTCATGGATCTGGGCGCCTCAGCCTGGCATTTATTCTTTATCGTGCCTACCGGTCGGGCGACTGAACAGACTGATGAGATTTCGCTGTCTCAGTCCGACATCGAAAAGGTGCTTAGATATGTGGCTACAGAATCAGACGAATGGGGAATTCCGGTCAAGGTTACCTGTGCGCCACAGTATGCCAGAATCAGGCTTGAGCTGGGTAAAGATCCGGGTTCACGAGGTCGAAGCTGTATGGCCGGTAGCGGGTTTGCTTTCGTCAGCTATCGTGGCGAGGTTAAACCTTGCGGTTACTTTGATCTGGTTGTCGGCAGCATTCGAAAAGATTCGTTAGCCAGAATTTATCGTGAAAGTACCGAGTTAAAAGATATGCGTTCGCCCGAAAAGCTGGGCGGAGTCTGCGCAAGGTGCAGATACAACAAGGTTTGCGGTGGCTGCCGGGCCCGGGCTTATGCTGTGAATGGCAGTTATCTTGCCGAAGACCCGAATTGTGACTTTACTGCTGGTCAATCATCAAAATAGTTAGTATATTATACCTTACAACAAGCCAAGGAAGGATTGCCTGATGGACGAAAAAGACAGAGAAATACTTCAAATGCTTCAGGGAAGGTTTCCCCTTGATTCTGAGCCGTACACCAAAATAGGCGACAAGCTTTGGATGGATGAAGTTTCAGTCATTTCCCGAATAGCCAGAATGATTGAGAATGGCACAATTCGGTATGTGGGGCCGTTTTTTGACAGTCGTAAACTGGGTTATACCGGCTGTCTGGCGGCAATTAACGTACCTGAGGCCGAAATTGAAAAGGCCGCCGAGGTAATCAATCAATTCGCCGAAGTCACCCACAACTACCAGAGAAAGGGAGAACCCAACATCTGGTTCACAGTTATCGCAAGCAGCGAAGCCAGAAGAGAAGAAATCTTTTCGCAGATAAAGTCTGAAACAGGCGTGAAAGAAATTCTCAAGTTTCCTGCAAAAAAGCTTTTTAAGGTTAAGGTAGATCTAGATTAGGAGCTGGTCATGGACGAAAAAACCCGAGAATTACTTCGAGAGTTACAGAACGGTTTTAAACTGGAGACCAGGCCGTTTTTGAGAATTGCCAACAAGCTGGGTTATTCAGAAAACCAGGTTTTGCAAACAATAAAAGACTGCATAGAAGAAGGCATAATAAGAAGAATCGGTGCAGCCGTGCGCCCTGAAAAAATGGGCCATAGCTGCAATGCTTTGGTTGTCTGGCAGGTTGCCGCCGATAAAATAGATGAAGTTGGCAACGACGCCGCCGGTTATCGCGAGATCTCGCACTGCTACGAACGAGAATGTCCGCCGAACTGGCCGTATAACTTTTTTACGATGATTCACGCTAAAACCGATGAAGAGCTGAAAGAAATAATTCAGCAGATTGCGCAAAAGCATGAATTGTCTAATTACAAGGTTTATGCCACCGAACAGGAACTTAAGAAAACATCGATGCGATATTTTCCCGAAGAAAGCGATGGCAATGACAAGTAAAACCGCTCTTGAAGATGCTAAGAAGGTTTTTCCGGGCGGGGTTAACAGTCCGGTAAGAGCTTTTAAATCAGTCGGTGGTGATCCCTTGTTTATCGGGCGAGCCTTTGGGGCAAAGGTTTACGACATTGACGGTAATGAATACATCGATTATGTCGGCTCATGGGGGCCAATGATTCTTGGCCACGCTGATTCCGATGTGGTCGATGCGGTGTGTAATACCGCAAAAAATGGTATGAGTTTTGGCGCCCCGACCGAAGCCGAAACCGAATTGGCCAGATTGATTCAACAGGCATTTCCCGGAATGGCAAAAATGAGATTCGTCAGCTCAGGCACCGAAGCGACAATGTCGGCGATCAGACTTGCCAGAGGCTATACAAATCGTCCCCTGATCGTAAAATGCGAGGGCGCTTACCATGGACATGCTGATTCTTTGCTTGTTTCTGCTGGTTCAGGTGTCGCAACCCTTGGAATTCCTGGTTGTCCCGGCATTCCTGAAGATGTGGCCCGCAACACTTTGACCATTGGCTTCAACGATGCAGATGCACTCGAAGCATGCTTTAAAGCACATCCGGGAAAAATTGCCTGCTTCATCGTTGAACCGGTTTGCGGCAATATGGGTGTGGTTTTACCAGAGCCGGGCTATCTCGAAAAAGTAAAAGAGCTTTGCTCGGCAGCAGGCGCAATTTTAATTTTTGACGAGGTTATGTCTGGTTTTCGAGCCTGTTTTGGCGGGGCTAGCCGTTATTTTGGCGTCGAGCCTGATTTGACCTGCCTGGGTAAAATCGTTGGCGGCGGCATGCCTTTGGCCGTTTATGGCGGCCGAGCCGAAATAATGAGCTCGATTGCTCCAGACGGTCCGGTATATCAGGCCGGAACTCTTTCCGGCAACCCGGTTGCCGTTGCTTCAGGCATTGCTACCCTGAAAAAAATCAAGAATGATGCAGATTTTTATGATCGACTCGATCAAACTTCTGGTCTGCTTTATGACGGGCTTGAAAAGATTGCTGCAGAAGCCGGCATAAAAACGGTGGCGAACCGTTTCGGCTCGATGATGACCATGTTTTTTGCTTCTGAGCCGGTAAAAAGGTTTGCCGACGCAGGCAAATCAGATACAAAGCTTTTTGCCAGATGGTTCAGGCTTATGCTTTCGCGAAAGATATATCTTGCTCCATCACAGTTTGAAGCGGCATTCGTTTCGATTGCTCATACTTCAGAAGATGTGGAAAAAACTCTTGTCGCAGCCAGACAGTCTTTTGCAGAGCTTTAATCAGGTATAACAAAAGGGGCCGGCTCAAAATGAGCCGGCCCCTTTTTATCTGCGGTTTTTAATAGCTTTTTGGCTTGATTTTGATTGGGTTGGTTCTTACTGCGTATCTCAAAGGTTCACCGGTTGCAGTATTGATTTCAACCTGGGTAACGAGATTGGCCGAAGTAGACAGACTTCTGTCATAGACGACTTCGCGGTATTTTTTCAATGTGGTCAGATCATCTCTGAAAGCGATTGAATGAACACCAAGCTTAACGGTGTTACCACCACCAACGCGGCAAAGAAGAACGGTGTTCGTTGCTGAAGTCGGTTCATAGCCTGGATTGTCGACCTGGTTGAAAGAAAAATCGAGCACAACACTTGTTGTTGCTTCACCGTTTTCATAAACATCAAAATCGGTTGCCGCCATTCCACCCTGCACCCAAACAGATTTATTGAAGGTGAAATAGAGCAGATCGTTTGCGTTCATGGTTCTGTCGTTGTCCTGGTCTTCCCATTCTACGCTAACGATGGCAAGGTCTTTGATGTAGTAGTCGCGAATGTCATCGTTCACTGTTCTGGAATCCGGGCCTTCGCTGTAAACATAGCAGGCATAGGGGTCAAGCTTGTAGTTTTTTCCCCAGGGGTCAACGGGTATATAGGTCAGGTAGCGACCCTGAAGACCGTTGAAGTCGTTTTCGCCGAGAAATGGCAGATAAGGGGGCTGAGTGGCAAGCTGACCCTGGTATGGAAGGTCTTCCTGGGAGTTGTACAAAACAATTGCCTGTTTCAATACATCCAGGTCCTGCAGGGCTTTTGCCCTTTTGCTTTCTTTTACATAGTCAGAATAGTATGGTGTGGCAACGCCAACAAGAATGGCGATGATCGCTACCACAACCAGCAGCTCAATAAGTGAAAAACCGCGCTTCATCATTAACTCCTTAAATGGAAGGATAAACAAGATTGCAAAATCTTTAATCTTCCTGATTATCGGCAATATAGTAGAGAAATTTGAGACAAAACATGTAAAAAATCAAGTAATTTTTTATTCTTTCAGGTCTTCTCTCAATTCTCTGCGTGTTTCTTTCGCTTCGTAATCAGTATACCAACCGTATCTTTTCAGGCGAGTTACCACTTTCAGGGCTTCTTTCAGTCGGCCACGCTCTTCATAAAACTCAAGCTGCTTTTCAAGAACGGGTTTGTCTTCCCAGCTGTTGCGGTCTTTGCCTTTGCGACCGATTCGGTAAACCAGAATATTCATTGCCTCTTCTCTGATTCTGTCATTCTCGCCATATTCTGCTATTTGCAGAAGATCTTCGGTACTTGTCTTTACATAGCGATATTCGATTGGATTGTTACTACCGAAAATTATGTTGTTATCCGCTTTCCATTTGTCTTTCAACTCTTTTTCGGTGAGTTTTTTCTGGTAGTCAGAAACCGGTCTGATGCGGTTGTATTTTCTGAAATAGGTTATCGCGTCTTTATAGTAACCTCTTTCTTCGTAGAACCGCCATAAACCTTCAAGTGCCTCTTCATTTTTTGAGTCGCGGTCAAGCAGTTCAAAATATGTATTTTCTATGGTGGCGTCATTAAGCCGACTTTGCTGCAGTTTGGCTTCAAGCGCAAGCTGTTCGTTGAGATTCTTTCGGTCTTCAAGATCTTTTAATGCCTGTTTTGCCTGATCTTTATAGTTTTTATCGCGCTTCAGCATTTCATACATTTCTTCGGCTTTGCCGTAATCTTCGCGGTACATGTAAATCGATGCCGCTTTCATTATTCCAGCGCCAAACTGCCGGTCTTCTTCATAGGCTTTGATTAAATTCTTAATGGCGTCGTCATCGCGGCCAATGTCGCTATATAGCATTCCCAGCTCGTAATAACCGGTGCCTGGGTCATCTGATTTTCTTATGGCCTTTTTGAATTCACTTTCGGCATCATTGTATTTGCCGGCTTTCATAAGGCTTCTGGCAAGGTCGTAACCGATAAGTTCCTTTACTTCGGGGTCGCGTCGGCCATATTTTCTGGCCAGTTCGTAATGCTCAGAAGCTTTTTCGGGCTTTCTCAGGCTTTCGTAGGCACGTGCCAACAGCCAATGGGTTTCTGCATGTTTCTGGTCGAACAGCAATGCCTGTTCCAGAATTTTTACCGCTTCATCCTTGTTGCCTGTTTCGGTTAAAATTGAACCGAGTCCACGCAGGGTTGCAGGATTGTCAGGCTCATGCTGTCTGGCCCTGACAAGCAATTCGTAGGCTTGGTCGTTATTGCCTCTTTCAAGCTCGGCAATGCCCACGCGGCTAAGAGCGGTTCCGTTGTTGGGGTTCAGTTCAATAGCCTTTCGATAATGCTCGGTCGCTTCTTCAAATTTGTTTTTGTCATCGAGAATTTTGCCAATTCTCACATGAATATCCGCTGATTTGGGAAAACCTACCAGAGCGGTTTCGAAATGGCGCAAAGCTGTGGTGGGCGAACCATCTTCCGAAATCATTATTCCAAGATAATAATGAGCCATAAACGCTTCAGGGTTTTTTCTCACAACTCCTTTCAGGGCGTTTATAACATCATTGCGCTCTTTTTTGGTGCCGATCTGAAAGTTTCTCCAGGCTTTGTCATAAAAGGCGTCGTTGACTTCAGTAGTTGTAAAGCTGGTCGATTTTTTTGCCGCAAAAGCGTTATCTGGTTGGGAAATAAGGCATAAAGCTGCGACCAGCGCGCAACCGATTGAATTCAAAAAAATATTTCCGTGGAGCTTCTTCATTTTTCCCTCCCTGAGAGACTTTTCTAAAAAATAACATGCTTTGCCTGTTTAAGGCAAAGCAGTCTGAAAGCAGTGTTTGATCTGATGTCAGGCAGATGGGCCGGAAATCAGAATGGCAGCACCTGTAAGAACAGAGAAGATCGAGCCAATGATAACGAAATACATCAATCCTTTGTGAAAACTCAAAAGGTTTTCGCGCTGTTTCGGTCTGGCCGGTTTTTTTACCGAACTGCCGACAAACATATTTGAAAGCATAAGACCAAGAATTCCTGCGCCTATGAAACCATGTCCATAGCTTTTGAGAAAGATTTCGTTAACCTTGAAAAAATAAACCATACCGATGACGCCGAAAATGAATCCGCCAACCATTAGTATGGTTACTATTTTTGCCCACTTTTTGTGTTCTTCTAAATATTGCGCCCGCAAATCTGCCTCTGGTGACTTTTCGTTAACCTGCAGTGCAGCAGTGCCGGTTTTGTAAATCTTATAGAGAAATGACAGCAGAATTAGCATGAAAACGGGATGAAGAAATTTCATAACTCAATTTACCTCAGATTTTAAACTTGCTGATATCGAAGTCATCGAGATCGAACGGGTCTTTTTTATCGCCGTTTTTATCGTCTTCTACCAGGCCGTCGAGATCGATTACATTATCGAAGTTGAATGGGTTATCATCAGCCGGAGTTTGTTTCGGTGCCGGTGCTTTTCCGGGGGTGGGCCCGGTTGGCTGTGTCTGGGCATCATCAGAAGGAAATACTTCCAGAACATCGAGGTCGAGATCTAACGATGCGAATGGATCTTTGCTTTTGCCGGGGGTGCCTGAATCGGTTGCTGAAGATGCATCTCCTTCAGAGAACAACGCGGCAAATGGATCTTTACTCTGATTTGCTTCCGGGGCTTTAGGCTTCAGCGGCGGCAGAGGAGTTTCGTCATCTAAATCAAGTGCAAATGGATCTGAAGATTCTCCAGCTGGTTCAGCTGGTTTGAGCGGTGGTAGCGGTGTGTCATCTTCTACTTCAAGGTTGCTGAAAGGATCAGGCTGAGTGGGCTGTGCCGGTGCCGCGGGTGCCTCTGTAGTTGTTGGTTGGGGCTTCATTGGCGGCAGCGGAGTGTCTTCGAGATCGAGATTGAAATCATTGTCTGCCAGTGAAGCAAACGGATCTTTTGCCTGTTCGGGTTGTGAAGCAGGCTTTGCTTCTGGAATCGTGAAATCGCTTAAGTCAAGGTTTTCCAGGTCTGGAACGCCTTCACCTGTACTGGTAGCACTCTGAACTGGTTCTGATGGAACAGGCTGTGCGGGTGCGGGTTCTGTCGGCTGCTGAATCGGTGCTGCAGGAGCTTCAGGAACTTCTGTGGCTTCCGGAGCAACCGGCGAAACTGGTGGTGCGACTGGTTGGGTCGCAGCAGCAGGCATTGACGGCTCTGCAGGTTGACCAGGTTGAGTCGAAATTTCAGTTGCAGACGGAGTCATAGGAGCCTGTGGTTCAACCGCAGCAGTAGGGGTAGCCGGAGCAACTGGCGGAACCGGCGCAGAAGGCGTGGGTGAAACAGGCTCTGGTGAAAATCCCCCCAGATCAAGCTGATCTGAGCTGAGATCAAACTCATCTTTGGCTTCAGTTGGTTGTTTGGTAATTGGCGGCACCGGCTGTTCTGAAGGCGCAGGTGCCTGAGGTGAGAGTGGTTCAGTTAAGTTTGCCGGTTGCAACGGTGGTTGCTGCGTTGGCATAGGGTGCTCTGAAACTTCCGGGGGCAGATTCGTTGGTTGCGCCGGTTCTTCTACAAGACCAGAACCGGTTGAAGTAGAATCTTTTACTGCCGGGGTTTCGGTAAGCGGAGGTATTGCAACCTTTTCCGGTTGCGATATGGCGGGTTTTGAGACCTCTGGTGCTTCAGGTTTGTGCAACTCTGGCGGCGCAGCAGGTTTTATGGTTTCAGGTTTTACAGGCTCTGGTTT
>JASURT010000068.1 GCA_030446435.1 Candidatus Ozemibacter sp. | reverse complement strand
CTTAAAACAATCGATTCAAACGGAATTCAGGACACATATTTCCGTGGCACCAATGTTAATCAGAAATTTTTGCCAGGCGGCCCATTCTGCCGAACTCCCTGGAAATACGTCTCGCCTCTTTTCGATGGTGAGGACCGTTATTTGCCAAATAGCACAGCTGATTATTCAGAAGCTGCCAAAAAGAACTTCCCGGAAGACGACGAATATCTTAAGCTCGAACACCGCTGGGTTAAAGAAGACCCTGAAATTGCCAAAGCCAGCAAAATTTACGCCAGAACCTATAAAGTCCAGCTAAACAATGTTACCAACAGCATAAAATCGCCGCCTTCAGAAGAGTTACTTGAGTTTGCTCTCAGCTATTACAATGACCCCGAACCAGAAACCCTTCTTGGTAAAATCGGCGGCGTATTTTCGAACCTCGGCGAAAAGTTATGGAGTCGAATCTGTTTGCCTTTCGAGGCGGTAAGCGTTCTTGCCAGCCCACTTGTAACAAAGATTTTCGGCAGCGGCGAAGATTCATACGTTTCTGCGACAACCGAACAAAACTTCGAAAACCTTTTCCCTGAAAACTTTAAATACAATATGCGCGGCATCGCCACCAGAAAGATGAAAGACCAGGAAGACATTCCTCGTGATGAAGAAGGTCGCTGGATCCTGAACGGTGTTTACTGGCTCGACAGCTTTCAGGTTGAAATGCCGGTAACCTATATTGGAACCGGCACCATTGTCGTAACCAGATTCGACCCGGCCAAACCCATGAAAATAAAGGGCAGCATAGTATGCGTTAAAGCTGAAGATAAGTGTACTCCGCTTGGGCACATGAACCTGATTTATCACCCTTATAAGTCTTCGGTTGCCGATACCACCGAACGCATGCTGAGCATAGAAGGCTCAGGAATAACTATCGAAGCAAGTGTTTACTCATGCTATGGCATAAAAACCACCGATGGCAACATTACCAACCCGGCTTCTGTCGGCATGGACCCGAGTCAGACCCTTGCTCAATGGAAAGCGAACGGCTTTTTCGGCAAGCTCAACAATCTGACCAACATCATAATGGGAAATTACATCAACTTTTACATGAACAAAGACAAACAGCGTGGTGATTTGTGGGTTATTCACAACATCAACAACCCGCTGTATTTCAACAGCCCAACCCCAAACAACTATGAAATAGTTCAGACGGCTATCGACGCATCTGAAGCAGGGCGAAACGAATACGAAATGAAGGTTCACGAATTTTTCATGAGCCCCAAAATACAACATGTTTCAACGATTGGTGGTTCAGACTGATGTTTGATTCAATCAGTAAAAAAAGAGCTTTTTCAACCCCCGAACTGCTTATGACCCTGGTGGTCTTTTCGTTCGGCATACTTCCGCTGATCGTTCTGTTTCAGAGCAGTCACAAACAGACTGCCCAGGCCAAAAACCTGATGATCGCTCACAGTCTTGGGCGAACCATTATCAGCGAAATCAGGGCGATGGGCTTCAAAACTCTTGAAAACGAAATGAAAAGCCCCAAACTTGGACTTGTGCATGCTGACAGGCCAGTCGAAGGCCCGTTGGTTAAAGATGACGCTGAATCAGTCAACTATCCGGAATATTACAAAAGATTTTTTACCAGCATCAAGCTTGAAAAAGCCAGCACCGAAAACAACAAAAAGATTCGTGTAGAGCTCGATATTCAATGGAACGAACCCAATCGCAAATTCAACCTCGGATTTGGAACTGTAGTGGTAAAGTATGATGCAAACAGCTGACAAAAAAGGCTTTACTCTTGTTGAAGCCGTTATCGTTGCCGTAATTTTGACCCTGTTGATGGGTTTCGCCTGGAAGTTTTATTTCGGCGGCCGCGAAACCATGCGCCACACAGTCAGTCAGAGCCAGGTTCAGGCCGACACCCGAATCTTTCTCGATTATCTCGAAACCGAAATGGGCTCATGCTATTGCTTCAATGAAATCGACACCGAAGCAAAGTCTTTCAGCTTTTATTCTTTTGCCTTTGTTAGAACCCCACTGGATGAGGTTTTATATGATGCCGCCGGCAACCCCAGGTCGACCGGCAATGACAGCGACGCCAAAATCAAGGTTGTAAAATACGAATACAGCTGGGCCGACAACAAGGTAACCAAAAAGCGCACCCCGGGCTGGCTTCTTTTTCTGCGCGAGCCAATGGAATTCAAGGAAGGCGATCCCTCGCATTTTATCAGCGCCTATTCGAAAATGGAGAAAGTGGTGCTGAGAGACATCGTCGATTTCGAAGTTATTGGTTATTCTCAGGCACCCGACCCAACCGCTGATTCAGGCCTAAAAACCGAAAGAGTTACGAAAGAGAATTCTAAAGATGCGGCTTTTATCGTTTTAAGAGTCCACACAATGAAAGATGAATCGCCAAGTCGTCGCGACGAAGAACTTGATATCGTAACCAAATTTTACAGTCAGACAAAGATGGCAGAAGTTGCAAACCCCGACTTCTTCAGCTCAACTGACTCACAGGGGAAATTCTGATGGAAAAGAAATGGCCGGTAATCGGAATAACCCTGCTTTTGATTTTTTTAATCTATAATTTCATATCAAGCATATTCAAATCAGACCAGAAGCGATTTTCGCACAACAGAATCTATGTAGACTATTCAGACTACAGGCATAACAGCAAAGCGTCAAAAAGCTCAAGGTTTTCTTCTTCTACTTCAGTAAGGCATCCGAACGCCTTCAAAGCAGCAAGAGAAGCGAAAAAGATTCAGCGCCAGATGTTTTCGAACGTCATGACCGCCACAATCAGTTCATATAACAACTACATGGATAAAGCCCTGAAAAATGTTCCGTCTCCGGTTAACAAGCTTGCCAAGCCAAGAATGTCACCACAGTATGAAAAGTTTCTCGAATTGGCCAGACAACCGGTAATTCAATACGAATCAGGCCTTTCATACTATATCTCGGGTTTTTACGACAAAGCTTTGCAGAAATTCAACGAAGCTCTCGACGCAGTCGACCCGCTCGATGTTAAACATCGAATCGATATTTTCGGCATGATCGCCGAATGCTATCTGAGACAGAAAAATGACAACGGCTATGTACAATACAAAGTCATGCAGGTTCGCATGAAAAGGAAAATGGCCAGGCTTTTGCAGGATGCTTTTCCTGATAAAAGAAAAGTTACCGACGCTATCGACTGGCAAACCACCCAGGAAGCTTCGAAACATCTGCTTAGAATTCGTTCGATGGCTTCGCGTGTAGATTCGAATGAAGTGCGTGAAATGCTGAAAAGAGCAGAATTAGACCTGGAAGTCGCCAGAAAAGTAGCTAATTAGTCTTGTAAAATCGGTTATTTGACCCGTTAAAAGGGGTGAAATAACCGATTTTTTTTGGCAAAAATTGCAAGTTTGCAAAAAACAGTTATAAAAAATGGGCCGCCTCTTACGAGACAGCCCATTTTATTTTTTGAGTTAAAAGATATCGTTTACTCTTCTTCGCCGCCAGGCAGAGTAGCTTTTCTTGAAAGGTTAACTCTTCCCTGTCCGTCGATTTCGATTACTTTTACCTTAACTTCATCGCCGATGTTAACAACATCTTCGACTTTGTTAACTCTGGTGTTATCGAGCTGGCTGATATGAACCATGCCTTCGATTCCCGGCAGAATTTCGACAAAAGCACCGAACTTCATGATTCTTTTGACTTTGCCAAGATAAGTCTTGCCGATTTCAGCGTCTTCAGTAACCTGTTTAACCATGTAAACGGCTTTTTCATTCGCTTCTGCGTCAGGACTTATGATCAGAACACGACCATCATCGCCGGTTTCAATTTGCACACCGGTTTCTTCGGTGATCTTGCGAATTGTTTTTCCGCCGGGCCCGATGAGGTTTCTGACCTTCTCAGGATCGATCTGAATAGTAATGATTCTTGGCGCATAGTTAGACAATTCACCTCTGTGAGTCTTGATTGTCTCACTCATTTTGTTGAGAATGTGCAAACGACCTTCTTTGGCCTGGGCCAGAGCGGTTCGCATAATTTCAAGAGTAACACCGGTAATTTTAATATCCATTTGAAGTGCGTTAACACCCTTATCGGTACCGGCAACTTTGAAATCCATATCGCCAAAGTGATCTTCATCACCGAGAATATCGCTGAGAACTTTGAAGTTGTCGCCTTCTTTAATCAGACCCATGGCAATACCGGCCACAGGAGCTTTGATTGGAACGCCGGCATCCATCATGGCAAGGCTGCCTGAGCAGACTGAAGCCATTGAAGAGCTGCCGTTACTTGAAAGAATTTCGCTGACAACGCGAACGGTGTAAGGAAATTCATCAGCAGAAGGCATAACCTGAGCAAGAGCTCTTTCAGCCAGTGCGCCATGGCCGATTTCTCGGCGACCGGGGCCACGCATTGGCCTTGCTTCACCCACTGAGAATGGCGGGAAATTGTAATGAAGCAGGAATCTCTTTTTGAATTCATCGTCGAGACCGTCGATAACCTGTGAATCACCACTGGCACCAAGAGTAACAACTCCGAGAGATTGAGTCTGACCGCGGGTGAACAACGCAGAACCATGGGTTCTTGGCAAGAATCCAACGGCGGTAGAGATTGGTCTGATATCAGTCATGCTTCGGCCATCGATTCGTCGGCTTTCTTCAAGAATCATTCGGCGCATTTCCTGAGAAATTGTTTCTTCAAGAATTCTGTCGGCGGCATCAGCTTTATCAGCAGCGCCTTCTTCGCCAAATTTTTCTTCGAGCAGCTGAGTCTTTCGAATGTGCAGCTGTCTGAACTTTTCAACTCTTTCAGACTTTTCGGCAGTATTCAAAGCATCTTTGATGTCAGGCATCAGGCCGACTTTAACCAGTTCTTCGACTTCCGGTTCGGAGGCCGGAACTGGTGGCTGATACTTGGGTTTGCCAACTCTGGAAGCGAGTTCTTTCTGGGCTGCACAAAGCTTTTTGATATTTTCGTGGGCAAAAGCGAGCGCTTCGAGAAGTTCATCTTCAGAAACTTCTTCAGAACCTGATTCAACCATGGTGATTGCATCTTCGGTTCCGGCCACGACCATATCGATAACGCTGCGTTCAAGCTGAGCGGTTGAAGGATTAAGCACAAGCTGTCCATCAACTTTTCCAACTCTAACGGCGCCAATGGCCTGCACAAGAGGAATCTCAGAAATCATCAGAGCACAGCTCGAGGCGTTAACCGCGAGAATGTCGACCTGATTGACCTTGTCGTAAGAAAGAACATAGGTTACCAGCTGAACATCATTGTGATAATGTTCGGCAAACATTGGTCGCAGAGGGCGATCGATCAGACGGCAGGTAAGAATTTCCTTGGTAGTCGGACGACCTTCTCTTTTGAAGAAGCCGCCGGGAATTTTACCTGCAGAATAAGTCTTTTCTGAGTAATCTACGGTCAAAGGAAGAAAGTCACAGCCTTCTCTTGGTTCTTTACTGCAAACTACCGCAGAAAATACCACAGAGTCGCCACAACGAACCACGACTGCACCCGCTGCCTGACCTGCCATAAGGCCAGTTTCAAAGGTTATTGTCTGGTTTTCTAATTCACATGCTACTATTTCCAAATTATTATCCATTATTTCCCCTTAGCGGCGCAGACCAAGTCTCTGAATAAGAGCAAAATATCTTTCGGCATCTTTGCGTTTGAGATAAGCAAGATGGCGTTTTCTGGCACCGATCATTTTCAACAGACCGCGTCTTGAATGATGATCTTTGGGGTTAGCTTCGAAATGAGCTGAAAGATTGTTGATTCTTTTGGTCAGAATGGCAACCTGCACTTCAGGTGAGCCAGTGTCTTTGTCAGACAGTTTGAAGTCTTCGATTACCTGGTTTTTTACGTCTTTAGTGATAGACATTACAAAAATCTCCTTTTAATTAAGTTGAAGAACCAAGAATTGCCCGAAATGGTACAACCCTAGCACTACATCTGACCGGCAGTATATCACAAGTAACACTTAATTGAAAGCCAATTTTCATCTAATTCCCGCCTGTGAATTAAAATCACTTAATTTGCCCAAGGCCGATGCCATGGTTGACAAAAGACGGCAAAATAGGCTATTAATGGCGGGATTGAAAAGAATTGTGCTTTTCATCTCGCCCTTCTTATTTTTTTACGGGGAATAATATGGAAACTGTATCTATTGAAAAAATGACCTATGGAATTGATTCACTCTCACACATTGACGGCAAAGTGGTTTTTGTTCCTTATGCCGCTCCAGGCGATAAAGCTGAAATCGAAATCGTTGAAGAAAAAACTGATTATCTCAGGGCTGAACTGAAAAAGATTCTTGAAGAATCTCCGGACCGACGCGAATCGCCCTGTCCCAATTTTCCAGAATGCGGCGGCTGCCACTGGCTTCACCTATACCCTGAAGCACAGCGACGCGAGAAAGAAGACATACTGAACTTCATTCTCAAGCCCCTTAATCCTGCGCAGGTTTACCCAATGGAACCTTTGCCCATCACGCATTATCGCAACAAGATGGAACTCAAAATCGCTTTTGATGGCGATAAGGTTATACTTGGCAACTACAAATACCGTTCGCATGACGTTGTTCAATTAAAAGGCTGCATTGTTCAATGCAAAGACAATCTGGCAATGCTGGAAAAGCTCGAAGAATTCGCCAACATCAGCGAAAACCGACCCCTGCTTGAAAAAACGGAAACCATAATGGTTCGCACATTGCCACCGCAGCAGCACTGTGTTTTTTATCTCAAGGAAGCGCCGACAGAAGACGAACTTAAGACTCTTCACGCTTTCTTCGATGAAAACGAAAGTCTCAGCCGTCTGGAAACCCAGTCTAATCTTGGTAATCACCAGACACTGCTGCGTGAAAAACCTTTGTTCAATTTCATGAAAAAGAACTGGCGAATTTCCACGGGTTCATTTTTTCAGAACAATATCGAAGGCGCAGAAGCTATTCTGCACACACTTCTTTCGATTTATCATTCTCTTCCGCACAAAGGAAAATTCATCGATCTCTATTGCGGGTGCGGCACTCAGACCTTTTTGCTCGAAAATCTTTTTGATGAAGTTTTCGGGGTAGAATGTAACCAGGCATCATTTCAGGATGCGATCGCTTTTCAGAAAACGAGAAGCAACTCGAAAATCAAGTTCATTTGCCGCAAGGCTGAAACCATTTTCAATTCGCCCATAACCAAAGGCGTCATCGCTGCCCTGCATCTGAACCCGCCCAGAACCGGGCTGTCACAGCGTGTATTGAAAGGGCTTACCGGTATCAAACCCAAAGTAATCACCTATCTTTCATGCAATCCGACAACTTTCAGAAGAGATGCCAAATATATTCGCTCTCTCGGTTACAAACTCGACAGAATTTATTCTTTCGATCTGTTTCCGGGCACATTTCACATGGAAACCCTAAGCCTTTTCATCAGAGGTTAATTGTCGGCAATGCACTCAACAACAAAAGCCAACCTGTTGAACAAGATTCTCATCATCGAGGATGAACCAGACATCAGCGATTATCTTTATGACACCCTCGCAATGTCTGGCTATGAAGTTCGTCAGGCCTACGACGGACTTGAAGGCCTTGAAAAAATCAATCAGGAAAAGCCGAACCTGGTTCTTCTCGACATAATGATGCCGCGCCTCGACGGCCTCGAGGTCTGCCGAAGAATCAGGGCCAACGATGCCACTCGCGGTATCAGAATCATTTTCATTACTGCGAAGGGTTCTCTTGAAGAAAAACTGGAAGGCTTTCAGGCCGGCGCAAACGATTTTATCGTCAAGCCTTTTTCAAGCAGCGAGTTATTAGCCAGAATAGAAGCGCATTTGCGCATCGACATGCTTTCTCGCGATCTTGAATTTTCTGAAAGACGTTACCGGCAGCTTATCGAGAATTCTCCTGACGGAATACTGCTTTTTTCACCCGAATTGAAGCTGCTTTTCGTAAATTCGAGATTCAAGTCTATTCTACCCGGGAAGTTGGAAAACATAGAAATCGGCCAGTCAATACAGTCTCTTGCGAACACATCGCTGGTATTTGGCGAAATCTCTGCTTTGCTTGAAAAGGTTAAGGCGACGGGTCTGATCGTTACCAGAACTATCTCGGTTTCGATGCAAAAAGGCCACACTACCTTTCTTGAAATTCGCGGTATCCCGTCAGAAGTGCCTGGTTCGAACGGCATGATGTTTCAGATTGTCATGCGCGATGTAACAGAAAAAAACAACATGGAAAAAGTCATTTCGCGCGCAGAAAAGATCAATTCTCTGGGCATCTTGACCGCCGGCATCGCCCATGAAATAAACAACCCTCTCGCCGGTATTTCCAACGCCATTCACATTCTAAAAAGAGATTCAATCGAAAAAGAGAAAAAAGACGAGCTTCTCGAGCTTATTCTCAGCAACATCAGCCGCATTTCAAGAATTATCGATGACCTGCGGGTTTTTTCACGCCAGGAACGATACGAAGCCGATGCCTTCGAACTGGTTTCGGCAATTGAAGAAACGCTTAAGTTGTTGCGCTATCAACGAGAAAACGATCAAATCGAAATTGAATTTGAAACCAACGGCCTTGCCCCCAAAATTGAAGGCAGCAAGAATCAATTCATGCAGTTGATGATCAACCTTCTTCTCAACGCTTCTCAAGCCATCAGCGGCACCGGAACCATTCGGGTCGAGATCAACGAAACTGTCAACAATTCAGTAATGATCAAGGTAAGTGATACGGGTTGCGGCATACCAGACGACCAGCTCGATCAGATTTTCGACCCGTTTTTTACCACCAAACGTGACTGGCGCGGCACAGGCCTTGGGCTTGCCGTTTCATACAGAATAGTTCAGTTGCTTAAAGGCTCTATTACGGTTGTGAGCACGGTCGACAAAGGCACCACCTTTACCATAACCCTGCCCGACAAAGCCGTTAAAATCAGCGGCTCTTAACCCCATCGATTCCTCTGGTTTTGCACCAGTCGATCAATACGCCGTATTGCCCGGCATCCAGGCCGTATTTGCCGAGTCGATTTTTATGCTTGCCATAATCGCCATGGTAATCGCTGCCTCCGGTTGATGCCCAACCCTTTTCTGCGACGATCTCAGCGAATTTCCTGACCTGAGAGTTGCTGTGCTCAGAATAATAGGTTTCCATTCCGTCCCATGGCATATCGCTTATTTTTTCCCAAACGACTTCCCAGTCGGGTATAAGCCCGGGGTGAGCCAGCACAGCTATTCCGCCGGCCTTTTTGATTGTTTCTATACCTGCGATCGGGTCTACATGATCTTTTGGCACATAAGCAGGCCTGCCACCAGAAAGATATTTATCAAACGCCTGCTGAAATTCTTTTATGTAGCCTTTTTCAAGAAGAAACCTCGCAATATGAGGGCGTCCGAGAACTTTTTCGGTCGAGGCTTCAAATTCATTCTTCAGTTCGCTCATATCGAGGCCACATTTTTCAAGAAGCCCAACGATTTTCAATGCCCTTTGATGCCGAAATCTTTTTTGAGAATCAAGCAATTCAAGCAGTGGCCCGGAATTTTCATCAATAAACAGACCAAGAACATGAATTGAGGCATCGCGACCTTCCCAGCCGCACGAAAGCTCGATTCCGGCGATAACCTCAAGTCCTTTTTCTTTTCCTTGCGATTTTGCTTCTGCTACACCGCCAATTGTGTCGTGATCAGTTATGGCAACCGCTGCAAGTCCTTTTTGAGCTGCGCTGTCGACAATCTGGCCTGGGGTCAGTAACCCGTCAGAAGCAGTGCTGTGAACGTGCAAATCGGCAAAAATGGGGTTCTTCTTCAAAACATTTCCTTTCGCTGCAACTAAATTCTGTGAATATTGGTCGTATGATCTTACTACATAATTCTGCGACTGGTAAGAATATTTTGTCGGGAAAAGGTCATGCATGGCGCAGTGCCAAGATACAAAGCCCAGTAAAGTTCAACCGGCGGCCACTGAGAATTTTGACATTTGCGACAGTAAAGAAATATAATGTAAGGCACTCTGAGCAAAGAGGAGACTTAGAAAAATGCTTTACCGGATTAAAATCCATACCAATATAACCTTGCTTCTTTTACTTGCCACCCTTGTCTGCGCATTTCAGGCACAGGCTGCCAGTCGCAATCTTTTACCGAGAATTCCCGACATCGTTCTTGAAAAAGGGTTTTCAGAAAATTTTCTCGTAACTGACTGTAAAGCCAGTGTTAAAGTAACTGAAAACGATGCACAATCGACTCTCGATGTCAGCATAAAGAACCGCAGCCCCAAAAAAATCAAAAGTTCGGTCAAGTTTCGCGTCCTTTATCCGACTTCTGAAAATCAAATTCAGGTAAGAGTTAACGGCAAGACTATCAGATACGATCGCAAATCGCCTCGTTATTCGTTCGAACTTGAAAGTCAGGCAAGTATCAATTTTTCGCTTTCTGCTCGCACAAACATCAATTACAGCATAGATGGCGTTCGCGAAGCCCTGCGCAAAGAACACCAGGACGACGAAGCCAATAAAGGCAAAAAGTTTGATCTAAGTGGCCTGATGAAGCTTTTTGAACGGGAAAAATTCGGAAAAAGATTTCTGGTGGGTGCTCTTGTATCGAAGTGGGGCGTTTTTCCGCTTGAGTTTGAAAAAGTTCAGCTCGAGATATCTGTTCCATCTGATTTTGCTCTCGTAGCCCAGGAGCCAGAAAAATGGCAGAGCAAAAACAGTGGTCGCAACAGAGTCTTCACTTTCACCAGCCTAGACGGGTTCGATGGCACCGTCTTTCTACCGGAAACAGATCGAGAAGAGTTTGTAAAGACGCAGAAGATTCTTAATTCAAGCGAATTTATGCACTGACATCATTCGTATCCCGCTGAGCCACCGAAGTTTTTATTTCGGCAAAGAAAAGCACCAGCAGTTGCACCGAAAATGCAATTGCCGCAGCGTAACCAATTCCGTTAACCCCGTATTTTTCAACCATTGGCCGCCCAAGATAAAATTGTGCCGCTGCCGCGCTTAAACCAGCAAGAAAAGGAACATGATATTTTCTGGCGGCGAAAAAGCCTCGATTAAAAATCATACAAAGAGTCGTGGGGAGCAGGGCAAAAGAGTAGCTTGCAAACAGCCCCGCAGCGGCAACCGTATCTTCGACAGAGAAACGGCCCCTTTTAAAAACGATTTCGACGATGCTTTCAGCGCAAACCACAGAAAACACGACCACGGGCAAAATTACCAGAGTCGACATTCCGATCATTTTAAAAAGAAACCTTCTTCTGTCTGCGCCGCCAAGACGGCTAAGTTCGGGCAAAATTACCCTTGCAAGCGAAATTGAAAGAATTCCCAAAGGAAGATTGAAAAGCTTTTCGATGTAATTCAACGCGGCAACAGAGCCCACGGGCTGCATTGACAAAAGATATCTTTCATAAACAGGAATGAATGGTAAAACAGAAATCCAGGCCGCTACCGGAAAAACCGATCTGACAAAACTGACGGCGATTTTCACGTCAAACTCTTTAAAATGCCTTTGCGCGTCAGCAAGATAGCCGTATTTCCAGGTCAGATAAATCAGCCATATAAGCTGCATAACAGACCCGATAATTACTGCCAGAGCTATTTTTTCGACTGCCCCACCCCTGACGATAAAAATTGCAGCTATAATGGCAATATTAACCAGCAAAGGGCCTATGGCCGGCAGGGCAAAATAGTTCTGCGCATTCAAAAAAGATGTAAAAACCCCGGCAACCGTGCCTGTAACAAGATAAACAGACATAAGAGCCCAAAGAAACTTCATTCGCTCAAGATGATTCTGATCAAAGCCAGGGGTCAGTAATCGACAGAAATCTTCAGCATTGAAACTCAGAAATATTGCGAAAATGCCGCTTACCAGCAAAGCGATCCAGCTGATTGTGAAAAGAGCTTTTTCAAGTTGCTCTTTATCGTTGCGCAAATCGACGAAAAGAGGCACAGAAGCGCTTGAAACCAAACCTTCGCTTAAAAAACGATAAAGAAGATCCGGCAGAATCATGACCGCCAGAAACATGTCGGCCTCGGCAGACCTGCCGTAAAAAGCGGCAAACGCTGCAACTTTAATGAACCCGCTGACTCTTGAAACCAAAGTCAGCGATGAAAGCGAAAAAAAAGACCTGGCTACGCTCATTTTTTCTGTATCTTCAAGTAAAAGCCCTGCTGATAGAATTAAAAAAGAGGCTGTCCCTGCGGGTCAGCCTCTTTTAAATTAACTTTAAATCAGGTTCTTAAATATGACATGAACCGTCTGAGCATCCGCCCTGGTCATCGCCGTTATCACCATGATCATCGCCGCAATCATCGCCATCAGGGCAACCGGCTTCGCCATCATCATGACCGTTACAGGTATCGGTGTGTGTGCAGTTTCCGCAATCATGGTCACAAGCCATGGCTGGTGCAGCAACAAATCCAATCATCATGAACACAACAAACAAACTAATCAAAAATTTCATACTCAATCCTCCTATACTTATTACTAATAATTGAGCTAGATTGACATTAATATTACCAAGCATTTCAAAATCTGTCAAACGAAACACGAAAAAATTTCATGCTGTGGCCACATTAGTTTTCAGGGCGCCAATTACCCGACTTTAAACAATGTACACAAAATGATTTTTGACATGCCTGACAATGCGGTGATATAATCCACAATTCCTGAGAGCATGTCTTTTTATAGGGATTCGTTCTCAGCAGTTAATCAAGACAGATTGAAGAGGTGACGGCATAATGGCCAATGCAAGTTTCATGTCAATGAAGTGGCTCAGACTCCATATCAAGGAGATCATCTGGACAACGGTAATTCTTTTTGTCGGATCGATTTTCGTGATTGGTTATGGTACCAGCAGAGCAATCGAACGCCAGGAAGAACGTAAGAAAATGGCAGAAGAAGCAGAGCGACGCGCTGCTGCTCAGAAAAACGCTATTCCCAGCAATCTTCAGAGCATTCTGAACCTGCCGGTAGCGCATATTTCTTACCCGACCGAAAACGCATCTTTAACTAACGTTATCGATGTAAAAACGCTCTGGAGAGCAGTTAAAGATTCACCGGAATATCAGCAGGTATCTGCCATGCCCGAAGGAATCAAGGAATTCTATGGTGGCATGATCAAGGAACGTGCTCTTGAAAGCCTTATTACCATGAGTCTTGTCGACCTTTATGCTCAGGCAAACAACATCAAGCCTCAGATCACGGCACAGGCGATTGTAGAACGTGACAAACAGCAGATCACTCCGGTTGAGTTCGAACGTGAACTTAGACGCAAGGGTCTGACCACTGATGAGTGGGGCAACGAAAGACTGAAACAGATCACCATGCAGGCCGTGGCCCAGACAATCGTAAAACCGGTTCCTCCGGCAAGCGCAACCGAAGACTTTCTTAGAAACTACTACGAACAGAACAAAGAAAGATTTCGTCTCGATGACAAAATTTCTTTCAATCATCTGCTTGTTTCACCGAGTGATTTCGCCGGTAAAACTGAAATTACCGATGAACAGGTAAAAAGCTACTTTGACGCACATCGTAACGACTTCATGAGTTCAAAGCGCCTTCAGGCTTCACACATCTTCATCAAGCATGAAGACCCTGCCTATCTCGGCACTGTAGAAGTAAGCGATCGTGAACTTCGACGTCGTTATACCGATAACATCGACAAATACAAAGAACCCGAAAAAGTGCGGGCCCGCCACATTCTCATCAAGCCGAAAAACAGCTTTGACAATGAAATGCCAGGTTTCAGCGCCAACTTCAGAAATTTCACCATGAAAGAAACCGAAGACGGTCTTCTCGTTACTTTTGACGCAGGGCTTTCGAAGCTCAGCGCAAGTTCTGACGTTAATTTTCAGACTTTTGCCGTCTCAACGGCAGATGGTGAAACTTATTTTCCAACCTCTTCCTCGCAGGAAAGCGTCGAAAACGCACTTGAACTTCCACTTACCGGCGCAACCAAACCTGCGGTATTTGGCAAGGTTGCAGTTCTTACCGAAAAGGGCTCTGTTCCGACTCAGCTGATCATTAAAGATGGCGCAATGACCGCCAACTTCGACATCAGCTCTGCGTTCGACAGCGAAAAAGCCTTTGCCGCCGCAAAAACTGAAATAGACAACATTCTCGCCGAAATCAAAAACGGCAAAGATTTTGCAGAAATGGCCAAAGCAAAATCTCAGGATACAGGTTCTGCCAAAAAGGGCGGCGACCTGGGCGCGTTTGCCCGCGGTGCTATGGTTAAACCTTTTGAAGACGCAGCTTTCTCAAGCAACGTCGGTCAAATCACCGAACCGGTAAAATCTCAGTTTGGCTGGCACATTATCAAGGTTGAAGAAAAGATACCTGAAAAGGTCAAGAGCCTTGACGAAGTAAGAGCCCAGCTGACCAAAGAATATCAGAAAGAACAGGCAGACATGAAAGCTTCGAATGCTCTTGAAAATGCAAGACAGAAGCTTATCTACAAAAGCGACACCATTGAAAACCTGGTCAAGCTTCTTTCTATGGGCTCTTCAAGAAAAAACAACGGCGAACTGCCAATCTTTTTCAAGGGCGAAATCACCGATGATTATTCCGCTGAGCAGAAAAAGATTCTTATCGAAGAACTTTCTGAAGACGGCGTAAATATTGCGACTGAAATTGAAGAAACGTTGTTCACCATGGAACCGGGTCAGGTTTCACAGGTTATCAAAACCACTACCGGTTACCATCTTTTCGTTCTCAACAAGATTCTCGAACCGGTTCAACTGACTCTCACCCCTTCCCTGAAAGCTAAAATTCATAAAATTCTCGAAGAAGAAGCCCAGCAGGAAATGGCCCGTGTAGCCGCTGAGAAGCTGAAATCAAGCTATCCGAACGCTTCCATCGAATTTCTTGCAAAAACCTACAAACCAGACAGCAAAGATCTGAAAGTAAGTTTTGAAGAACTGCCGATCTCAGGAAACCCGGGCTTTGTAAGCTACTCTCTGTCAGACGGCATTGGTCAGTTCACTGAAGATGGCCGAATCTACCTTCCGGAAGTTCACAAGACCATCATGACCCTTATCAAAGACGGAAATTTCAAGGGAAAAATTGCCGGACCATTCAAGTCTGAACTCGGTTATCATTTTCTTGAAGTTACTGCCTACGAAGGAAATCAGTTTGAAAAATTCGAAGAAATTCGCGACAGGCT
>JASURT010000067.1 GCA_030446435.1 Candidatus Ozemibacter sp. | reverse complement strand
TTTTCAACTCATGAATTCATGGTCGGAAAAGCAGCCGAAAAGGGTTTTCCTGACAACAGAATCGTTTTCGTCGGCGTGGGTCTGTATTTTGATGAAAACGAAGCCCAACAGCAACTTGACAAGCTTGCAGCCAAAAACATATCAAGCTGGATATTCGCAGAAACCATAGAGCCGGCCAAAGGCACAATGATTCTTAAGGTCGGTAATAAAACCGTTCCTTTCAACTTTACCGACATCTCTATCGAAGGGCGCAGCGGAGTTAAGCTGTTGAAGGCAGAATACGCAAAGGGCTACAGCTGGCACGGTTTCGCAGACCGCACCTATAAATCAAGAATTCAGATTCGCTGGGGTTCTGACGATTGCCTCGACTGCATCGAGCACACTGATCTTGAATCGCTGCTGGTAGGTATTGTTCCATCAGAAATATCTGCAAAGGCTGCTCCGGCAGCTTTGCAGGCACAAGCTACCGCCGCCAGAGGCGAAATGCTGTCTAAATTGGGCACTCGCCATTATAATGAAGGTTATGACTTTTGCTCTGAACAGCATTGTCAGGTCTACAAAGGCATGCAAAGCTGCGATGATCATATTTATAGTTCGATTCGCAATACCTGGGGTATTATACTTGAAAATCATGAAGGAGGAGCGGTAGACGCAGTATATTCAGCCAATTGTGGCGGGCATAGCTCGGCAAACCAGAATATCTGGACTTCAAACGCCGACCCGCATCTGCAGGGAGTTCCCGACACAATTGATGGCAGCAGTTTTGACCTTACCGATGAAAATCAGGTAAAAGAATTCATTCGCAATCCGCCTAAATGCTGGTGTGGCATTGGTGGCGTCGAGGGCAGCGACAAGTTCCGCTGGAAAAAGGAGATTAGCGGAAAAAACTGGAAAAAAGTCGAGGAAGCAGTGGAGCTTGGTCGCATAAAATCAGTGAATTCTTTTGTCAGAGACATTTCAGGGCGCATAATAAGTCTGAAAATCACCGGAGAAAATGGCGAAAAAACCATAATGAAAGAGTTAACCATCAGGCGGCTCTTCAACGGGCTGCGAAGCTCATGTTTTATCGTTGACTGGAATTACGATAAGCAGGGCTTCATTGTCGCAGCAGATTTTGAAGGCGCCGGCTGGGGTCATGGTGTGGGCATGTGTCAAACCGGTGCTCAAAGCATGGCGGCCAACGGTAAAAAGTTCAATGAGATACTTTTGCATTATTTCCCGGGCGCAAAGCTGAAAAGCCTGTATTGATAATCAGTCATGCAACTCAGTATAAAAGGCTGATCGAAAAGGGTAAGTGAAAATTAGACTCTTGCCGATAAGCAAAGCGAAATCTCAGATAAAGGAGTGAGCTTATGAACTTTAAAAGAGTTGTATGGCTACTTGCAGCGGTTGCTCTGATGCTTCTCCCCTTCTTCAGCACCGGCTGTGGAACAGATGACGCAGAAGCAGATCAGCAGACAGGCATTTACACAGTCGGACCCGGCAACCTGAGTGAATTCCCCGCCGGTAATATCAAGGGAGAATAATTCTCAGCAGACAGTATGAAAAATGCAAAAGAACTAGCAGATCAGAAGTTTAAAAGACTTGAAAAAGCATTAGAAAACACATTTTCAGCCATGTCTGAACTTAGCGACCTGTTTACGAATCTGCGTAAAGACTGACAAAGCAGATAAAAACGCAGCCTGTTGCCATAACAGGCTGCGTTTTTATTTTAGCCTCAGGCTCTTTCATTGCAGATAGAGAAAATGGTAGAATTGATGATTATGAAAAGAGACAAGTCAAAATATTTGTTAACCACTTTTGGTTGCCAGATGAACCAGGCAGATGCCCAGCGAATTCACGGCATTCTTGCCTCATTGGGCTACCAGGAAACCCAGGACGAAAAAGAAGCTAATTTAATTCTTTTCAATACATGCTGTGTCAGGCAGCATGCCGAACAAAGGCTTATCAGCCGCATTCAGGCCTTGAATTCAGAAAAAAAGAATCGCCCCGACCTTTTGATTGGCGTGGCCGGGTGCATGGCCCAGAATCTGAAAGAAGAAATGCTTGAAATTCTGCCATTGGTCGACCTTGTTTTCGGGCCAAACGATATTGAACAGCTGCCTTTGCTGCTGCAACGCTCGAGAAACGAAAAAACCATGGGAAACTTTGCTCCCAAAGGCGCTTTTGACGGAGAATCGGCAGACGGCATCATTTTGAACCGTCCATTTTCGGCAATGGTGAACATTATCAGGGGCTGCACCAACTTTTGTGCCTATTGCATCGTGCCTTTCGTAAGAGGCCCCGAAATAAGCAGACCAATAGATGAACTAAAAGCCTTCATAAGCGAACTAGCAGGCAAAGGCGTAAGCGAAATTACCCTGCTTGGGCAGAACGTGAACGCATATGGCAAAGACCTCGGTCTTAAAGAAGGTTTTGCCCAGCTATTAGAAGAAATTGAAAAAATAGATGGTATCAGATGGGTGCGTTTTCTCACCTCTCACCCACGTGATTTCACCGACGAAACCATAGAACGCATTTCACAACTGAACAAAGTTTGCGAACAATATCATTTGCCGGTTCAGGCCGGTTCAAATCGCGTTCTAAAAGCAATGAAACGCGGCTACACCAGAGAAAAGTATCTTGACCTTATCGCTAAAGTCAGAAGCAAAATCAAAGATGTAAGCCTGAGCACCGACATCATTTGCGGTTTCCCGGGCGAGACTGAAGAAGACTTCGAACAAACTCTCAGCCTGGTTAAGAAGGTTCGCTATGAATCTGCTTTCATGTATTACTATTCTCCCAGAGAAGGCACAGAAGCAGCTGAAATGAAGAACCAGATTCCTGAAGCTGAACGCAAAGAGCGTTTGGCACGCCTGATCGATTTACAAAACAATATTGCGCTTGAAGAAAGCCAGAAGCAACTGCATCGCGAGCTTGAAGTTCTGGTCGACTCTGTTTCTTCAAAAAAACAGGGCCACGTAGCCGGAAAAACCCGCAGCGGCCGGGTAGTCGATTTTGCAGGCCCCGAAAGCCTTATTGGTTCATATGTAAAAGTGCGCATTGACCGGGCCAGAATCTGGACCCTTTCAGGCACCCTTGTTCAAGAGGCAGGTTGATAATGACCGTTTTGCTTCACTCTTGTTGTGGCCCCTGCCTGGGCGGTTCATATGATATTTTAAAGAATGATCTTCAGGAAGAAGGAATAGAAACATTCTGGTTCAACCCTAATATTCACCCTTATCTTGAATACCGTGAACGGCTGTTGTCATTTCAGAAAATTTGCAACGAGCTTGGGCTGAAGACGCATTACGGCCCAGGCGATTACGGGCTTGAGTATTTTTTGAATGAGATTGCCGGAAAATATGATCAGGGGCGCTGCAAAGAATGTTATCGTTTGCGCTTCGATCAACTGGCACATTATACGGCCGCGAATTCGTTCAGGGCATTTTCGACAACTCTTCTCGTTTCACCTTATCAGCAGCACGAAATGATTGTCGAAGAAGCAGAAAAAGCAGCGAAAAAATACGGCACCAGCTTTCATTATTGTGATTTCAGACCAGGTTTTAAAAACACTCATGAATCTGCACGACAATACGATCTTTACAAGCAAAAATACTGTGGCTGCATCTTTAGCGAGCATTCAAGGTTTAAAGGCGATAAAAGGTATCAGCTGCCAGAATGCGAATAATTTCTAAATCCAGTTCGGCAAGTTGCCGTTTAATAAAGCAGACAACCCAAAAATGAGGTGCAAGGTGAAGCAAATCAAAGGAAAAATATTAAAGGGCAGACAAATCAGAAACTTTATCTGGTTGCTCTCTTTGCTTTTACTTTTTTTTGCTTTCGTTCAGTCGGGTTCTGCGGCGGTTAGAAAAAAAAATACTTCAGAACCCTTGATCAGGGTAAAACTTGGCAAGCTGCATAAAAAAGTAGAAGTGGCCTTCGTCAACAACGGCCATGTTAAAAACTCACGCGGAAGAAGAATCAGAACGATAAGGGGCAAAAGTAAATTCAGCTGGCAACTGCCCTCTTCCAAACGTCGCTCGGTTCAATACAACAATCAAACCATGACCTTTGAAGGCAACGGCAATCTGTTCGTCTTCAACGGCAAAAAATACCGGGGCAAACTGGTGGTGAAGTTCACCAAAAGTGGTGCTCTGGTTGTGAACCACGTTGGCATCGAAGATTATCTTCGCGGTGTGGTTGGAAGTGAAATGGGCTCACTTTCTCCCGCTGAGTCTTTAAAAGCCCAGACGATTATTGCCAGAACCTACGCATATTCAAACCGCGGCAAACATGGTCGCGACGGCGCCGACGTATGTGATTCAACACATTGTCAGGTTTACAAAGGTGTCAGCTCAGAGCGAGATACAATCAACAAAGCCGTCGATGGAACCCGCGGTATCATTATGATTTCTGAAGGAAAACCCATCGAAACTCTTTATCATGCCACATGCGGCGGCATGACTTCAGACAACGACAAAGTATTTGGAGGAGCTCCCAGAAGCTATCTGCGCCGGGTTCTTTGTCCTTTCTGCCGCAATGGTTCAAAATATCGCTGGGCAAAAACCCTGAATTTGCATGAATTAAAAGCAGGTCTGGCAAAAGAAAAAATTCATTTCAACCGTCTTTACGACCTGGGGTATGAATCACCCGGACTGATGGATAGAGTTGCCAAAGTAATCTTTCTGACCGACAAAGGCGAGATAAGCATAAAGGGAACCACTTTCAGACGATTGTTCAACCTTAACAGCACAACTTTCACTTTAGGCAACCGCAACTCGGTAAAAAATCTGATATCTTCTGCGGTTGAAGTGCCGGCTAAATCCCGAAAAGAACCGCAAACCAACGTTGCCGGAAAGCAACACCGGACGATTCTGGCCGGTATAGGCAATGCTGCTTCTGATGGCCCGCCACAGCTGATAATACAAACGGCAAAGGGCTTAAAAAGGGTAACCAGACCTGAAGAAGGCTGGAAAACAATCGCCTGCGGTCTGATTCTGGCTCAGCCTGAAAAGAAAGAAATCGCAACGAAGCCCGCGCCCAGGGCAACAAAGCCTGCGGCAAAATCTGATTCAAACGGACTTGTTGAAAAAATCGAAATCTTTGGCAGAGGTTTCGGGCACCAGGTTGGTCTTTGCCAATCCGGCGCCATTGAACTGGGTAAAAGAAACTGGTCTTATCGGCAGATTCTACCGTTCTACTATTCAAATGTGGCTCTCAGACAACTGGATTACTGAAAAAATTGTTAAATTTCGCACTAAATTTAATTTATTGCTCAAATTTGCATAAGAATCAGCCGATACAAAACTGACATTCTATAAAACAACAGCTAAAACGGAAAGAATTTCCGGGCTAACTCTGGAGGAAAGAGCGTATGGGTTTTTTCACCTTCGGGACAAGCAATACGGCCGTAGGTATCGACATAGGTACTTCTGCCGTAAAAATGGTCCAGCTCAAAAAGACTCCTTCTGGTCCTGAACTGGTAAACTACGGAATGATGCCGCTACCCCCAGATGCGATGGTAGAGGGTTCAGTAGGCGATCCGCAAACAGTTTCAGCGGTCATTAAGGATCTCTTAAAATCGAAAAAAATTAAGCCGGAACGAAACTTCGCTTCTATCTCCGGGCAAAACGTAATTATGCGCTTCACCAAGCTGCCGATTATGTCGCCTGAAGAACTCGAACAAACGGTTCGAATCGAAGCAGAACAATACGTTCCTTATGCCATCGACGAAGTCAGCATTACTCACGCTGTATTGAACACCGTTGATGAGGACGAAGAAGGTGGTGGAAAATACTCTATTCTTCTGGTAGTAGCCCAGAAGGACCTGGTAGCTTCTTACACCGACGTTCTTAAAGGCGCAGGCATTACCGCCGAGATCATCGATGTTGACACTATCGCTGCCATTAACGCTCTTGAGAATTCGTACATGCAGACCGCCAGCTCACAGGAAGGCGGCGAAGTCGTTGCTATTATCGATGCCGGAGCAAGAACCACCAACATTTCAGTTCTGAAAGCCGGAATTCTGATGTTCACCCGTAATATTCCCATCGCCGGTAACAACATCACCGAAATGATCAAAGAAGTAATGAAGCAGGAATTTGACCAGGCTGAGTCGATCAAAATCGAAGAAGCTGAAGTCAGCATTGGCGAAGTCGGTGCCAACGAAATCTCTGAAGTGGTTAAAACCACAGTTGAAGAGCTTGCTTTAGAAATCAGAAGATCGTTCGACTATTTTAAAGCTCAGTCACGCGAGCCTTTGATTCATCGCATCATTCTTTCCGGGGGAAGCTCTAACCTTCGCAGCTTCAATACCTATCTCAGCAATGAGCTTGGCGTTGATGTCTATATGGGCAACCCACTTGAAGGAATCGCGGTTACAGCTCCTGAACCAGACGAACTCTATGACAATCTTCAGCAGTTTACCGTTGCGATTGGCCTCGCGCTTAGAGGGGTGGTGGAAGATTAATGATTAGAATTAACCTATTAACCGTCAAGCGTCGTAAACCGATCCAGATTCCCTTTGCTGCAATATTCTTCGTAATCGGACTGATTGGTATCGGTGGCGGATTCTACGCCGGAACCATGGCCATCAAAGACTGGAACAAAGATCTGATTGAAGAGAAAAACGATCTTAAAGATCAGATTGCCCGCGAACAGTCGAAGCTCGACATCAAAGATTCTCTGCGACAGCAGAAGAATCAGATTGAAACACAGATCAATCGACTTAAGCAGTTGTCTGGTGCGACTCTTCTGCAGTGGTCTCAGGTTTTCAGTGATCTCACCAGCGTCGTTCCTGAAAAAACCGTCTGGATAACAAACCTGCGCATCGACTCAGACCGCAGAGTTCAGATTACCGGTTATTCATGTAACGAAGATGGAGACGGAGATAAAAAAGGCGCTCAGTTGACCAAAGGTATTCAGCAGTTCATTCAGCAGATTCAGGGTCACGAGCATTTCGAAGACGTTTTTCTCAACAGTGCGACCAAAAACGTTTATGAAAAGAAGCCGGTCTGGAGATTCGAAGTGAACTGCAGAATCAAACGTGACCTTGGCGACAGAAATCTGGAGGGATAATAGATGAATAACTTCGCAGTAGTTACAATTTTCCTCCTTGTTATCGCAGCAGGTGTCGGAGCATTCTTCTACATGGAATACTGGCAGCCTCTTGAAAAAGAAGCTGCTGATCTCAATGACGAGATTGAAAATCTGAAACGCCAGAAAAGCGAATTGGAAAACATTGAAGAAGAAATGAAGCAGTTGAAGACAAAGATCTCAGAGCTAACGGAACAAAAGAACAAGTTACAGATGGAATCAAACCAGCTTAACACCGTTGTTCCCAAGCTTCTCGATTCAACTGAAACCATTGCTAACAAGTATGATATTAAATTTCAGGACATTCGTATTTCGCCCCTGGTGAGAGCGGAAGAATGGTCTGAACTTCCAATCGAAATCACGGTTCAGGGTCCTTTCAGTAAAGTGGGCAACTTTCTCACCATTATGGAAAAGAGAAAGATTGTAAACCTTGCCGCTGGCTCCATGAACGTTTCCGTATCTGCTGAAGTTGACCGGGAAACCAAAAGTCCGCTTCTCAGCGTTGTAATCAGTGCTAAAGTCTATATTATGGGCAGCGGCCTGTAATCATTGAAGGAGGTAGACTATGACGAGCTTTAAAACCTTAAAGAAACTGGGTCTGCTATGTCTGGGCGCGTTCCTTCTTGCTGCACCGCAGGTCTTTGCTCAAGACGATCTCGACGACTTCGGCGGTCTTGACGATCTGGGCGGCGACAGCATGATAACCGAGTCTCCATCAGACTTCGGAGACGGCATGATGGCTGAAAGCACAGGTTCTGCAGAAGGTGGCTTCGATGCCCCCAAAATGAACGAATCAGAGCAGGTTGACGCACTTTCGAACAAATTCAAATTTTCTCCGGAAAACCCGAAGAAAGACCCTTTCAAACCGCTGGTAGAAAAGAAAGTAATTCTGCCTCCGGTCAGAACTGTAAGACCTGTCAGCAAACCATCTGACAACAAACCCAAAGCGCCACCGATCAAACCGATCAAGCTTCATGTTGCCGGTATCGTGGGTAACGAAGGCAATCGACTTGCAGTGGTGAAGTTTGAAAACAACGAATACACCATTGTCAAAGACCAGGTTGTCGATGGCAAATTCAAAGTAGTCGACATTCTCAACGATCGTGTCGTTGTATACTCGAACAAAGAGCAGAGACGTCATACCTTTAAAATTGGTGGCGACTCAAGAGATTGAACCAACGGGTAAAACCCCGCACTCGTAAATAGAAAAAAAAGGCTGTAT
This sequence comes from Candidatus Ozemibacter sp., assembly GCA_030446435.1. GTDB lineage: Bacteria > Muiribacteriota > Ozemobacteria > Ozemobacterales > Ozemobacteraceae > DYKG01. Next base: position 6,818 of record JASURT010000067.1, on the reverse strand, counting down.
CAAAAGCCAACAAAGGCAGGCTAATGATACGGCTTTTTTATTTCCTTGATCTGAATAAAATTCAGGAGAAGCATTATGAAACGAAATCTATTCTGGACTATCTGGGGCCTTACCACCCTGATATGCGTAATGATTGCCGGATTCAAAACCTTTGCCATGGAACTGGAAAAAGAACAAAATGCAAAGAACGCAAAAACAGAAACTGCCCGGCCCAGATATTTCGCAGCCGAAAAAGACTAAATCGCTAAACTAACCATGAGGTCATGCCGATATTCATTCTGACTATGAAAGTCAAACCCTGATTTTCAGGGAAAGACAAAAGGAATATCGAGCAGTGATCAAGAAAAGAAACATGTCTTGTTTAAGCAGAGCCCCAGATTCGGGCCAGGTTTTTTACCCGCAGTTACATGGCGCGATCTCCGGGTTTGCAAAACGGCGGTCAACAAAACAGAACGAAGTTTCTGATTTTTTTTACAAAATTATTAATTTGACACTGGATAAAACACAAAAGTTTGTCGATATGTTTTCTGATAGACCCGAAAAGGCTCTATCAGTAATCACAGTTTGTCGGACATTCCCGTTCGGAGGTATAGAAGAATGAATTCCACGGGTTACACCAGGAAGAAAAGTAACATCCTACTGTTGTTGGCGGCTATTACAGTCGCTATCTTGTTGCCGTCGGCTCTGCGTGCAGACGATAACATTACACTTGATTTCCGCGATACAGACATTCGCCAGATCATCAAGGTTATCGCCCAGCAGTCCGGAACCAACATCATCGCAGAAAAGAGTGTGCGTGGTCAGGTTACCGTTAAGCTGACCGACGTTTATTATGAAGAAGCGATGAACCTTATCGCTAAAACCAATGGTTTTGCCGTCAGGAAAATCGGTAACACCTGGATTCTTGCTGATGAGAAGAAGCTTGTTGAAGCCTTCGAAAAAGGTCTTACCATCACCAAACGTCTTCAGTATGCCAAAGCGGCAGACGTCAGCAAAATCATCTCTTCAACCATTAAAAAAGATGTAAAAGTTGCCACAGATGAACGTATCAACGCTGTTATCGTCTCTGGTGGCAAAGACATTCTTGACGAGGTTAAGAAACTGATCGAAACCATCGACACTCCGGTTCATCAGGTTATGATGGAAGCGAAGATCGTCGAAGTTAAAACCGATGCTTCGAAGAGTATCGGCTTCAAATGGACAGGAAAAACAGGCCAGGAAGCAGCTTATTCTGAATTCAACGCTCTGCCGGTGCTTTCAACCAAAGAATACTTTGCCGCAAATCCTGACTCTGGTCTCTATCAGGAAGCATTCACCGGTCAGCAGGGCGAACTATTCGGTCTGGGTGACTTCTACCGAGAAAATCTTCTGTTCAAAGCTACCTTTGCAGCTCTCGAAAAGAGAAACGAAACCAAGGTTCTCAGTAACCCCAAGATTTCTGCTGTAAACGGTCAGGAAGCCAACATCGTAGTTGGTACCAAGGTTATCTACCCAGGTGGTGCTGACCAGCCTCCGAAAGAAAAAGATACCGGTATCAAACTCAAAATCACTCCGCGCATCAATGATGATGGTTATATCACAGTTGACGCCGAACCCGAAGTATCATTCGTTGAATCATGGTCGAACAACAACATGTATCCGGTAATTGGAACCCGTTCTGCCAAAACTACCGTGCGTGTTCGCGATGGCGAAGAAATTCTCATCGGCGGCCTGATCAGAGATGAAGAAGGTAAAGAAAACAACAAGATTCCATTGCTCGGAAACATTCCGATACTGAAGTCTTTGTTTACCTTCAAGGGTAAATCAGGCTCTTCACAGGAACTGATCATCCTCATCACTCCTCATATCATCGCTCAGAGCATCGAATCTTCGGCTCCAACCTCACTGGTTCCTGAAACCGGTATGGACCCGATGGCATCAGCGGCTCCGGTCTCTGCACCAATGCAGCCTGCCGGCACCATCGATGACTCATTCGACAATGCGTTTGATACAAATTTCTAACCTCCGACAAACATAAAAAAAGCAGCCACCCGCAAGGGTGGCTTTTTTTTTCTCTCATTTGTGGCTGACTGAGCCTGGCGAAGTCAGCCCTTAAATAGTCTGCAAAGCCTTTTAATAAACGCTTCGCAAACGATTCTGAATCTGTTCAACGTTCGCCCCGCCGTAACTCACCAGCAGCTGCGAAGCCAGCTCGATAGCCAGCAAAGATTCGGCAATTACGGCAGCGGCCTGCAATGCCTGAACATCAGAACGATAACCAGCCGGCAAAGCACTTTTCAAGGTTTGCAGATCGACCGATTCAACCTTTCCCCCGCCGGGCAGGGGTTTCATATGAAAGCGTATTATCAGGGGCTGCCCGTTTGTCATTCCGCCTTCGATACCTGCTGCACGATTCGTAGGACGGTAAAAACCTCGATCTTCGTCATATTTTAGCGCATCAGCATACATGCCAGGCTTTGAACAGTATTCGACGGCATTGCCGCATTCAACAGCTCTTACGGCAGGAATGCTCATGATTCTGGCCGCCAGAATAGAATCAAGCCTGAGATCGTGCTGGGTGTGACTGCCAAGCCCAACCGGAAGCCCCCAGAAAATCACGGCCGCCGTTCCACCCAACGATTCATTCTTATCGCGACTTTTATCGATCAGATCGCGCCATGGCTCACAAACATCGAAATCAGGGGTCATGAAAGCATCTGAGTTCTCTTCGACCTTGTCTTTCAAAAGATCAGGATCGATCTGGTAATCTATCTTTGCGCTGATATCACCAATTTTTTCAACCATACAGGCAAAATTGATGTCAAGAGCCAGAAGCAGGTTCCGCGCCGGTACAGAAAGTGCCGTTCTCATAGCTGTTTCTCTTGCAGAAGCCCTTTCTCTGATATGTCTGCAATCATCGAAACCAAACTTCATGGCTCCGGCAAAGTCAGCGTGTCCGGGAAGCGGTATCGAAAGTCTGCTGCTCGAACGTTCGTCTGCGAAGGGCGCCATGTTTCCGCGATGGGCCGCGAAATCGTTGTTTCTGATCAACAGAGATATGGGGCTGCCGATGGTTTTACCGGCCACGATTCCCGAAAGAACCTCAACACTGTCGTTTTCGATAGACTTTCGCTTGCCTCTTCCGTAGCCGGCCCAACGTTTTTTCGCCAGAATTTCGAAGTCTTCGGGTTGAACTTCAACGCCGGCCGGCATTCCGTCAAGAATGCCGCAAAGCGCTGGCCCATGTGATTCACCTGCGGTCAGATATCTTAGTGTCATGTTTTTTCACCTGTCATGGGTGCAATTTTACCGCAGGGCAAAAATTTATTCCACAAATTACTCAGCTTAGATGCGCTGAATGCCGATGTTTTTTCTAATAAATAAAAATTCATTGTTTTCCCTAAACTTTGGCATTGCTATTGCCGATAATTCGTTTAGGGGAAGGTATATTATTTTGGCAAACAACATTCGACAATCAGAAACCGACCGGCAAAAAGCTCTCGAACTTCTAGGCAGAGAGCCGAGAACGCCGTTTATCATCAAAACCAGATGCGCTGATGGTTCACCTCAGGTGCTTCTGGCAGACCCCGTTTTTAAAGAAGACAATATCTGGAAACCTTTTCCGACATTTCTCTGGCTGGTATGCCCTGAACTCAAGCTCAAAGCGGCCCACCTGGAACAGGAAGGCCTGGTAAAACATTATTCAGAGCGACTGCAAACTGACTCAGTCTTCAGAGCAGAATTTGAAAAAGGGCAGAAAGAAATCAGCAAAATCAGAATTGAAATGGCTCACCAGATACTTGGTGAAGACATTCCGGAACATATAGTTGAAATTCTCACCGAAACAACCATAGCCGGCAGCAGAAACATTGCCGGTGTTAAATGCCTGCACGCTCATCTGGCTCAAGAACTGGCTTTTGGCAACAACCCGATCGGCAAAGACGTTCTGGTGCAGGTCGGAAACTGCCAGGGCAACCATGAAAGGATAAAGCAATGATCAGAGGCTTGTATACTTCCTCGTCTTCAATGCTGTGCGAAATCATTCGTCAGGACATGGTGGCCAACAATCTTGCCAATGTTGATACTGCCGGTTTCAAGCGCGATCAGGGCATTTTCAAAGAACTGCCCACGATGCAACTGCGCAAAGTAAACGATGGGCAACTTTACCCGCCCAGACCAATCTACAAGTTTCCTAAAATCGGCGAGCTGGGCACAGGCGTCATTCTTGACGAATCATATACCGATTTCAAAGCCGGCAAAATGGATTACACCGGCAAAGATCTCGACATCGCCCTTGAAAACGAAAAAGCCTTTTTATTGGTAGAAGGTCCCAACGGCATAAGATATTCGCGCGACGGCATTCTTACCATAGATCATGAAGGCTATCTGACCAACATGCATGGCGACTACATAATGGCTGAACGAGACCCGGTCTCTGAATTCGAAGGCGACCAGCTTATCGACGAAGAAGGCAACCCAACCGTTAATCTGATGAGGGTTCAGGTTCAGGATCAGCAAAAAGTCGTTATTGATGAAGACGGCAGGGTTTTAGTCGATGGTATACCAGAGTTTAGAATCAGCAGAGGGCAGGCCTCTGATAGAAAAGCCTTTCGCAAAGAAGGCGCAAATAAATATGTAAGAGCTTACGGAGCAGTTACCAGATCTCTTGGAAACGTAAAACCAGGGTATATAGAAAAACCCAACTTCAGCCTTGTCGAGGAAATGGTAAAGATGATTGAAGTTTCAAGAGCATACGAAGCGAACTCCAAAGTTATTCAATCTCACGATGGTCTTCTTGATAAGGCCATCAACTCAGTTGGTGTCACCAGACGCTGACACTAACAGAACCGGAGGAAACAGCCTATGATGCGTTCATTATGGTCGGCAGCGACCGGCATGAAGGGTCAGGAACTTAACATTGCCGTAGTTTCCAACAACCTTTCGAACGTTACCACAACAGGTTTCAAGAAAAGCCGCGTCGACTTTCAGGATCTGATGTATCAGACCCTGAAAGAACCAGGAACTCCTGTGGCGACCGGCAACCAGTATCCGGTTGGAATTCAGCTCGGTCACGGTGTTAGACCGGTAGCGACCCAGAGAATGTTCACCCAGGGTGAGTTCCAGCAAACAGAGCAACCACTCGATGTCGTCATCGAAGGTCGTGGCTTTTTTCAGATACAGTTGCCGAACGGCGACACTGCCTACACCCGAGACGGTGCCTGGAAGCTTTCGGCAGAAGGTCAAGTCGTAACTTCAGATGGCTACACAGTTTTGCCCGGCTTCATCATTCCACAGGAAGCCATCGGCATTAACATCACCCCATCAGGTATCATCGCGGCAAAAATGCCCAATCAGGTCGACCTTGAAATTCTTGGGCAAATCGAAGTGGCAGATTTTATCAATCCCGCCGGTTTAAAAGCAATCGGCAGAAACCTTTACATTCCCAGCGGCAGTTCTGGTGACCCGGTTGTTGGCATACCCGGCACAGAAGAATTCGGTGAAATCGCCCAGGGCTTCGTTGAAATGGCCAACGTAAAAGTGGTCGAAGAAATGGTCAACATGATCGTGGCACAAAGAGCCTATGAAGCCAACTCAAAGACAATTCAAACTTCAGACACCATGTTACAGATAGCAAACAACCTCAGAAGATAAGGCTTTGAATAGTGAATAGAACATATAAGCAAACAATTCTGGCCGGAGCTATGGTAATTGCGCTCGAAATCAGCGCTTTGCCAGGCATGGCTTTGGCAAGCATTAAAGGCGGTGAAGAGAAGACTTCTCTTAAAAGTTCGGCCCTGGTCAGTCAGAGCGCTATAAACGCAGACTGCCTGGTAATGAACGATTGCAGCGCCACAATTAGAAATGAGCTTGCGGGCATTCAGCTTGGGCATATACCAGACCCGCTAGGCGAGCTGGTATTAGAAGAAAAAGAGTTGCGCCGGAAACTTGGAAAATTCGCTTCCAGGCTCGAACTTCCCGAAAAAGTCGTGATCAAGCGCCAGGGAGCTCTTCTAAAGGGCAGCGAAGTGAAAGCGAAAATCAAATCGTTGTGCCAGGTCGACGGCAAAAAAAACATCGAGATCGATGTTTCAAGGGTTCCCGGAACGATAGTTCTGCCTGGCAACCTGATTGACTGGCAAATTGAATCGAACTCAGACAACCAGCTTGGTATGAGGCTTTTTTGTCTGACCGCCCAGACCGATGGCGGCAGCTTTCGTCAGCTTATTCAGGTCAATGTTGCCCAGGTCATCGAAGCCGCTCAGCTTACCCGTCTGGTAAAGCCGGGAGAGCTGGTCACCAAAGAAATGATCAACAAAAAGCGGGTTGAATTGAAAAGCGAACGTGCGAATTTGCCAATTTCATATGAAGAGGCAGTTGGTAAGTGCCTGGCCCGTTTCAAATCACCAGGCACCATTTTACGCAGCTCAGATCTCTCGACCGGAGAAAACAACATCTGCGTCAGTAAAGCCGCGAAACCACGCCAGTCTTTTGTTCCGGCCGCTACTGCTCAAAGAACAGACAGAGAAAACTGGGCCATCAAACCCGGCGACAAAGTAGATTTTCACTTTGCGAACGGCACCCTCGCCTTAACCATGCCCGCACGGGCGGTTGAAGGCGGAGAAATTGGCGATGAAATCAGTCTTATAAATCTTAAGAACCGACAAAGAGTTCATGGAATAATTGTTGATAAGGGGCGGGTAGAATATGCGAAAAATTAGTATAGCACTGCTATTGTGCTTTTTTTTCATGATTTCAGCCGGCGGCAATGCTGCTTCATTATGGCTTAGCGGCAACGATCTTTATTCAGCCAAAGGTTCGCGTGACTTCAAGCCGGGCGA
>JASURT010000066.1 GCA_030446435.1 Candidatus Ozemibacter sp. | reverse complement strand
GAAAACCGACCGGTTAACCAGCCGGCCAGAATCGTAACCCAAAAGCCCGCTGTTGCGCCGGCCAGAGTAATAATTCAACAAACACCATCTGATGCCGAGATTACCAGCGCCCAGAATTTAAGACTTCCGCCGTTACCCAAAACGGTTACGCGAGCCATATCGAAACCCAGCGAAGAAAACCGGGCGGAAAAGCTTCTTGAAAGCGGAAAAACTCAAGAGGCGATCGATTTGCTGAACAAAATCCTGCAAAGTAACCCCGACAGTCCCCAGGCACATTTTCTTCTCGGCAAGGCCTTAAGCCTTAAAGGCGATCTGTTTTCTTCAATCAAACATCTTGAAGAAGCATTGCGGGTCGATGAAAAGTATTATGACGCTTACGTATTGCTTGGCAGAAACTACGCCAAGGTAAATCTGCTTGAAGATGCAATTAAAAATTATCAGATTTATTATGGAGTGAAACCCCAGGCTTCTGTTGCTCTTGAAATAGCACGCATTTATGAATCGATGGGAAACCCGGCCAAAGCAAGAGAGTATTACGCCAGAGCCAACGCCATGAACCCGGGCAACCCTAATCTTCAGGCCAGACTCAATGAAACCACAGGCAATCTTGCAAACGATCTTTATCTAAGAGCCAACCATGCCTTTACCACCGAGAATTATCAGGACGCCGTAAATCTTTTTACACAGGCTATCGAAACCAGCGGCCTGCTTGACAGTTATCGCCGTGATGCCCTGAGAAAAGTAGAAGTCGCCCGATTCAAGCTCAAAGAAATTCAGGCTGCCAGACAACCCGCACAAAAAGGCTTTAAATCGACACGAAAAACCTATGGAACCGTTAATCTGCTTTATCCGCAGCTTGCCGACATCAATTTCAAAACCAGATTTACCGGCCCGGTAACTGTCGAATGGCGTGGCTATATCGCCAGAAAAATAAAAAGATACGGCCGTGATTTTCTTTTGATGATTAAAGATCTAAGCCGTGACGAACTTGATATGATGCGCAAAGATCGCAACGATTTTCGTTTGAACAAGCACTTCAACAATCAGCCGGTATTTCTTCTGGCAGCTACCCAAGGCGGGTTTCCGCCATTCGCCAAAGAGGGTGAAATAATCACATTTACCGGTACCACCGACTGGAAAACCTACAATATAATCAATGACATGGGTCAGACCGTCGCCCTGCCATCTTTAACCTTTATCTCTGCCTACCCGGATCCCGAATGATTTTTAAAATCGCTTTCAGTCTTTCGATTCTATGCTTTCTCTTCGCAACCCCGATGACGGGGCAGGAGCTGATAGTTTCAGAAGTTTCACCTGAACTGATCAAAGAGTTCAAGGACTGTTATGTTTTAAAAAACACCGACCAGACAGAAGTTGAAGAGGCAAGAAAAATCGTTTCTGACCCGCCATGTTTCAGACAGCCTTTTATCGCGACACTGAAAGAGTATTTGATTATTTCGTTTTTTCCCAACCATTATCGCAATCTTTTGCAGGAATGCTTTTTCAATCAGAGAGTCATTGCCGGAGCATTGCAGATGTACAACAGCGAGCACCGAATAAAATTACGACGAATCAACGACCAGATGTTGAATGCAACCTTTACCCCCCTGATACCTGAATATCTGAAGCACCCTTTTCCCAGGGCAGAAAAAGAATGTTTTTATAAAAGTATTGGTGATGCAACAGATGAGGGCGGGCTTTTCATTTACTGCACCTATCATGGCAGTGTGCAATCTATCGATGAACTTGAAAATAAATGATCACAGATCTCTGAATGTGGTTATCTGCTGAGAAATGTTAAAACAGACGTTATTGCCTACTTCGCTTTTCAAGGCCGCATCGTAATCTATAACCACCTTTTTCGGCATTATCAAAGGGCCGTCTTCACCCTTCTGACGGTTCAGGGTGTCTACAACGAGATTGCCGAAAATATTGAGTTTTTCGCCGCCAATTACACTGTTTTTGGCATAAATAGCAGCTTCGACCTTGGCAGATTTAAGTTCGCGCGGTAATCTTACCATGCCTTTCAGGGCAACAAGAGAAAGATAAGTGCTGGCGCTATCATGAACGACGTCATCATTGATGAAGATGTTGCCATCGGTAACGATCATTCCCTGGCCGCTGACTCTACCGCTGATATATACGTTACCCTGCACGTAAATCAGCCCCATTACAGAAGCGGGGCGAGAGTAAGTGCCCTCGAGACGAAGATCGCCTTCGTGAAATTCGTGACAATAGTTCTTGGCGTCTTTTTGAATGCGCTCGAGCTGCAAAGGTTCCAGTTTATCGGGATGGCGCGAAACAAAATCGAATTTGGTATTGATGGTATAAGGGTCAGAGCTCGGGTAAGGTGTCTCGGTAATGCCGAGCATATAAGGTTTCAGCTTCTGATAATACTTGATGATCTCGCCTTCATAATAGGTGTATTTGCTTAAATAGGGATCATGAAGCTGGTTGCTGCAGAAAAGATAGCCGATTTCGGGTCGCTGGTGCGAAAAAATCGAGTTGTCTTCGAAGTAGTTAATGATGTCATCTGCGGCAAAGAACGGCAGATACACATGAAGACGGCCATTGGTTCTTACCTTGCCCCAAAGATACGGATGAAGCTTTTGAATGGTGGTATCGACGAAATCTTTGATCTTTATATCGCTGGCAGACATGACCAGATTCTTGATAACAGTCAGAGTGCGGCGCTTGATCTCGCCTTCGAAACTGACATTGCTGGCCATGTTCGGTTCCCAGAAGAGGTCGCCGGCACCTGACCCCATGGTTTCCTGAAAAGCATGGTTGGTTTTTACGGCAAGATCATCGATCAGTGTCTTTAAAGCTCTGACGACACTCCAGTTACGGCATCTGAATTCACCATGACGCAGGTATTCGTCGTTTCGACTCGCCACGAAAAGAGTATAGTTTTCGGCGGGCGGGGTAAGATCAGTTACTTTGATTTCTCTGATTACTTCAAGCTTTTTTTCAGCGCTTCTGTATTTGCCGATGGATTCAAAGCGCAAAAGACCTTCGTAACCGCCAAGAGCTTTGTCTGCATAGGTATCGCGATTTTCTTTTCGATAAATTTTGAGTTCAGCCGGAACCTGTTCATATTCATCGATGTAAGTCTTGAAAGGCGTCAGCTTTAGATCGCTGATTTCAACGCGAACTTCGGCGCTTCCGCCTTTAACGATTTCGCCGTCTTCTATTCTGACGATGAGATAAAAGTTTTCGGTACGGTCGATATCGAGAAGAGAGAGCATTTTATCATTCACATTGCCATCTTCATCGAGAAGTTTCTGTGAAAAAAGCTCTCTCATTCTTATCATGGCTTTTTCTACGACCGCTTCGGCAAGGTAGTATGCCTGATGATTTTCACCAAGCTTGTTGGTCTGCGCTCTTTCCTGTGTCATGTAGTTAATCAGCATCATACCGAAGATATAAAGAACGCCGACAACAGTTAACAAAAGAAACATTGCACTACCATTACGCCGAAGGCCCGTAGATTTTCGCTGCATCATTACCTCACTCGTCTTCGCCTACATCCATGGCTTTTTCACCATTTGCATGCCACTTCAAATAAGCCTTGATGAATGGCTCGAGATCGCCATCCATGACTTTTTTAACATCAGAAGTGTGTTCGCCGGTTCTAAGATCTTTGACCAGCGTATAAGGGCAGAAAACATAAGATCTGATCTGACTTCCCCAGCCAATATTTTTCATTTCGCCCTGAATATTCTTGATCGCCTTTCGCTGCTCTTCCTGTTGCTGTTCGTAAAGCTTGGCTTTCAGCATTTTCAAAGCGCGGTCGCGGTTGGCGTGCTGGCTGCGTTCGATCTGGCATGCCACTACTATACCTGAAGGAATATGTGTAATTCTAACCGCACTGCTGGTTTTGTTAACATGCTGACCACCAGCACCGGAACTGCGGAAAAAGTCGAGTTTGATATCGTCGTCTTTAATTTCGATATCGATATCGTCAGGCAGAACCGGCAAAACATCGACGGCAGAAAAACTCGTATGCCTTCTGGCATTCGAATCGAACGGAGAAATTCTTACAAGACGATGAACGCCTTTTTCGGCTTTTAGATAACCGTAGGCAAACCCGCCTTTAACCAGAATTGTCGCAGCTTTGATGCCCTGATCTTCTTCCTGAAGGTCAAGAACTTCGTATTTGAAGCCCGCCTGTTCAACATAACGAAGATACATTCTGTAAAGCATCGAAGCCCAGTCGCATGATTCGGTTCCGCCGGCACCCGGCTTGATTGAAAGATATGCGTCTGAAGCGTCATAAGGTTCTGACAAAAAGGTTGTCAGTTCAAGGTTGTCGATTTTTCTGGCGATGGGGTCAAGCTGCTGAAACAGCTCTTTAAAGGTTTCGTCATCGCCTTCCTGCTCGGTCAATTCCATCAGCTCAACGGTATCGTTGAATTCTGAAGAAACTTCTTCGTATTGATCACAAGACTTTTTCAGTTCTGCGATCTTTTGTGAAATTGTCTGAGCACGATTTCGATCGTTCCAGAAATTTGGGTTAAGAGTGACTGATTCGAGCTCTTCGATTTCCCTGCGCTTGTTGGGCAGGTCAAAGATGGCTCCCGATGCCGGAGAGCCGTGTTTTCATTTCGCGAATTTTTTCAACGATTTCAAATTCCACGCAATCTTCCTCCTGAAATGTGAGACTCAGCGACTTATGCGCACAAGTCTTTTTAAAAGGTTCTTTTCGCCACCGTAGCTGCCTGAACTGGTAACTCCGATGGTCAAAACAGACCTGTCATAATCGATAGATTCAATGTCGAATCTTTCTATACGATACGAGAACTTATCACCGGAGAATTTATCATCCGGTGGTACAATTATATCTTCAATAAACACATCATGCAGAACTTTTTTTTCATCGGCATTAGCTTCTTCAAGAGCTCTTACCGATTCAGGGCATAATCGCTGCATGGTTTTAAGCTTGAGAAAAAAGTGCTGAAAGCCTGAGCGCGCAATAAAATTGGCCTGGCGGCTTTTGATAATCTGTTGATATCTGCTGCGGCTGTTGGTCATGGTCCAGGCCAAAGAACCGACCCAGATTGCAATACATAGAACCAGACCAAGAATGATTGGCATGGCTATTCCGTTTTTATTTTCTATACTCATAAATTAGCCCTGTATGCAATCAATCTGATATTATGCTGCTTTTTATCGCCCCACTCAGCGACAATCTCAAGACGCTTCATGCCTTCTTCTACCCTGGCGCGCTGAAGCTGCCCGGAAAAAGAATCTTTAAGCGCCGAAAACTCGATCGGCATCATATCTACCGTCAACGAATAATGCACCTCGTTCTGGGCAATCTCAGCGGGACGAAGGTCAAGATCCATGCTGAAGGGGTTGTCGATCAACACCCCGGAACTCCGACCAATCGGAATACGATTGAAAGGCATTTCCATTGCAACTTCAAGCCTTTGTTCGACCTGATTGAGAATCTGGTAATAATCGCTAAGCTCTGTGCTTCCACGAAGGTATTCGATGAGAAACATTCCCATTGGCAATGCCAGTGTTGACAACATTGCCATGGCAATCAACACCTCGATCAGAGAAATAGCTTTTCTGCCTGAAAGGCTCGCAAGCATTTAAATCACCACATTTAGAACAGAGGTTATACTATTGATTATACTATCTGCCGCAGCATTTTTTGTATTTTTTTCCGCTGCCGCACGGACAGGGGTCGTTTCTGCCAACCGTTGATTCATCAGCCCGAACAGGCTTTTGCGGCGCGTTTTCTTCGTCGCCACGGTTGTAATAGACTTCCTGTTCATGCTTTTCAACGATCTCTTTTTCTTCAGCCCGTGAATAAGAGATTCTGTAGAGGTAATAAAGAACATCTTCCTTGATACCTTCTATCATGTTCTGAAACATCTGAAACCCTTCGATCTTGTATTCGACCAGAGGATCTCGCTGACCCCATGAACGCAGGTGAATACCATCCTGAAGGTTATCCATGTTCTGCAGATGATCTTTCCATTTACCATCGACGATCTGCAGAAGCAGAAATTTTTCCATCTGATAGAAATCTTCGTCGCCAAGTTCGAGACGTTTTTGATCAAGCTTTTCAAGAATTCTTCGCTTCAATTCGGCAAAAAGCTCTTCGCGCGAATAGGTGCAAAGCTGGCCAGGTTTACCATTGCGCTGGTCACCGCCTTCGACTTCAATCGGAAAGATTTTCTTAACATTGTCGGCAAGAGCGTTGTAATCGTAATCATCAGGATCCATTGCCGGATTAAGATCAGTTTCAATGAGATTTTGAATGATTTCTTCGATCATGGTCAATACGTCTTCATGAATCTGATCTTGCTCGAGCGCTTTGCGGCGTTCCTGATAAATTACGGTTCGCTGCTGATTCATGACATCATCGTATTTAAGCACCTGCTTACGCACATCGAAATGATAAGCTTCTACTTTACGCTGAGCGCTTTCAATCGACCTCGAAATCCAGGGGTGCTCGATGGGTTCGCCGCGTTCCCAGCCAAGCTTTTCCATCCAGCCTGAGATGTTTACAGAGCCGAAAAGACGCATCAGATCATCTTCAAGAGACAGGTAAAACTGGCTGGCGCCGGGATCGCCCTGACGACCGGCACGGCCTCTGAGCTGGTTATCGATACGTCTTGATTCGTGACGTTCGGTACCGATGATGAAAAGACCACCCGCGTCGAGCACGCGCTGCTTTTCGGCTTCGCACACCTTGCGGTATTTTTCGAGAGCAGCCTGGTATTCAGGGCTGTCTTCGTCGTCAACTTCCTGCTTGGCAAGCATTTCAGGGTTACCACCGAGAAGAATATCCGTACCACGACCGGCCATGTTGGTAGCAATGGTTATTGCGCCTTCCCGACCTGCCTGGGCAACGATTTCGGCTTCACGCTCGTGATATTTTGCATTGAGAACTTCGCATTTTACGCCGCGTCGACGCAACAATTCCGCGATCAATTCACTCTTTTCAATGGAAATTGTGCCGACCAGAACCGGCTGTTTTCTTTCGTGAATTTCGATGATATTTTCGACGATGGCTTCGAATTTTTCTTCGACGGTTTTGAAAATTACATCAGAAAAGTCATTCCTGATACAGGGTTTGTTCGAGGGCACCACCACAACTTCGCATTTGTAAATTTCTTTAAATTCTTTCGCCTCGGTTTCAGCGGTTCCCGTCATACCTGACAATTTGCGATAAAGTCTGAAATAGTTTTGGAAGGTAATCGATGCCAGGGTCTGGTTTTCCTGCTGAATCGTCACACCTTCTTTGGCTTCGATGGCCTGATGTAAGCCATCAGAATATCTTCGTCCGAACATCAGGCGGCCGGTAAATTCGTCGACGATGACAACTTCGGGGCCACGACCGTCTTCGCGGGGGCGCACGATATATTCTTTATCTCGATGGAAAAAATGTTTGGCCTTCAAAGCATTCTGAAGGTGATGCACATGGTCCATGTTGTTATTGTCATAAAGGTTTTCTATGCCCAAAGCTTTTTCGACTTTGGCGATGCCGGACTCGGTTATTGAAATACCGTGATGCTTTTCATCAACGACGTAATCGAGCTCTGGCTTAACAACTTCTTTGGCAATTTTAGCGAAAACGAAATACAATGAAGTCGCCTTTTCTGCCGGGCCTGAAATGATAAGCGGAGTTCTGGCTTCGTCGATAAGAATCGAGTCGACTTCATCGACGATGGCAAAGTTGTAATCGCTGCGCTGCGAGCAATCGGCAAGACTCAGGGCCATATTGTCGCGCAGATAATCGAAGCCAAACTCGTTGTTGGTGCCGTATGTAATGTCTGATGCATAAGCGGCACGTTTTTCTTCGGGGGTAAGGCCATGAATATTCAGGCCAACTGTCATACCAAGAAACTTGAAGACTTTTCCCATCCACTCTGAGTCACGGCGGGCAAGATAATCATTGACTGTAATCAGCTGCGCACCACGGCCAACAGGAACTTTAAGCCCGTTCTTGTCGGTAAGCGGCACAAACTCGGTAACACCCTGTTCACGGGCGAGTTTTTCCCATTCGGGGTTGATTTCGAGAGCGTTAAGATAAAGAGGCAGGGTTGCGACCAGGGTCTTACCTTCACCTGTTTTCATTTCAACGATGCGGCCTTCATGCAAAGCACAACCACCGATTATCTGCACGTCATAATGACGCATGTTCAAAACTCTTCTTGCCGTCTCTCTAACGGTGGCAAAAGCTTCAGACCTGATGTCTTCGAGGGTTTCGCCCTTGAACAAACGTTGCCGGAACTTCTGGGTCATGCCGGCAAGTTCTTCATCAGAAAGGCTTTTATAATAATCTTCGAGTTCGTTAACTTCCTCGAGAATATTATCGAGGCGATTCAACTCGCGAGTGTTGAAGTCTGGTATGAAAAATCTTATGAGTTTAAAAAGCCAGTCAAACATGCCTGACCCCTTTCAAAAATTCAAGGCGCGGCCCTGCTAAGAAGGCTGCGCCTGTTAGGTTTAACACAATATAGGATAAAAGATCTGAACGAAGCTATTTTTCCTCGGCCGAAATGATTTTAAGCACTTCATCAACCGATTCGGCTTCCATCAGCTCGTTTCTGAATTCCTGATAGCGCAATAATCTTGAAAGCCTGGCCAGAGCTTTGAGATAAAGCCCGCCTGACTCGATAGGAGCAGCAATCAGAAAAATTAGATGCACCGGACGATTGTCCAGAGCTTCAAATTCGATACCGGTACTGGAACGGCCTATGGCAACAACCACTTCGCGAACGGTTGAAGTTCGTGAATGCGGAATGGCGATTCCTTTACCGATTCCGGTCGAGCCAACTTTTTCGCGTTCCAGGACAGATTTCAGAAAGGCGTCAGCATCGGTAAGAAAACCGGCTGTATCGAGCATGTCGATCAGTTCTTTTATCGCATCAAGCTTCGTGGTGGAACTCAATTCCAACTTTGTCAGCTGGGGTGATATAAATTCGCTTAGTTCCAAAACTCCTCCTGCATCCCGTCAGGGGCTGAAATTTGATTTAGGATCAGTATTCTGGCTCGATAAGGCCGAAGTTACCGTCATTTCTGCGATAAATTACGTTGACCTTGTTGGTTTCAGCGTTAGAGAACACAAAGAAATCCTGATTGAAGAGTTCAAGCTGTTCAGCTGCTTCATCAGAATACATCGGGCGCATTGGGAAAGTGCCGCTTCTGACGATTTTAGGCTTAACTTCAGCTGTATCTTCTTTTTCAACTTCGCCGAAGCCTTCACCGAAAGAGATGATAGAGTGAGTTCCCTGGAGGTCAGAACCTTTTGCTCTTCTGCGGTCAGTTTTCTTTTCTTTGAACTTCTTGACCTGGCGTTCGATTTTTTCGGCAACCATGTCTATTGAAGCATACAGATCTTCGGAAGCTTTCTTCCCGTGAATGGGTGTTCCAATAGATTTGGCCCAAACGGTTACTTCGCAGACGCGACTTTTAGAAACGTCTTTAGAGTCTTTTACCGACAGGGTTACATCTACTTCGATAATGTGATCGAAGTATTTCTTAATGTTTGCCAGCTTCTTTTCAGCATAATCCTTCAATGCCTGTGTCAGCTGGAGATTTTTTCCCTTGATTACAAATTGCATATAAATGCCTCCGAATAATGAGGAATAGACGCATTTCCCTTGAAATACGGGGTGACAAATACTAGCACACCCCTCTTACGCTGTCAAGATACACTA
The DNA here is from genome assembly GCA_030446435.1 of Candidatus Ozemibacter sp. Classification (GTDB taxonomy): domain Bacteria; phylum Muiribacteriota; class Ozemobacteria; order Ozemobacterales; family Ozemobacteraceae; genus DYKG01. The sequence continues at coordinate 5,471 of JASURT010000066.1, read as the reverse complement.
AATTAATGCAAAAATACAAATTGTTTTGAAACCTTTCTCCATTTTAAATCGTATGTCTATACAGGGAGTACTTTTCATGGGATATTTCAGCTCTGGTGTACAAAAATTGGTTGTCTTAAAAGCGCTGGCAGTGGCGACATTGGTCTTGTTCATTTTATCGCCCTGTTATTCGCAGCAATTAGACATTGTGGCAGCATGTTTCACCATTCGCGACATGGTCGAAGACGGCAATGGCACCATCTGGGTCGGCACTTTCGGCGCAGGCCTCTGGGAAAAAAACAGCGAAGGCACCAGGCTTTTTTCGGCTTCAGTAGACAAACAACCTTTTCCGATGATCAGCAATCTTTTGCTTGATGGCAACAAACTCTGGATAGCAACTGCCGGAGGCGGCTGCGTATGTTTCAACACGAAAACCCGTTCATTCGAACCGGTCAAGCAACTCAAAGGCTTCAGCAAGCTTCACGGCCTTTTCAAAACCTCGGGCAATGAACTTCTTATCGGCTCGGTGGGCAGTGGTACCGCAATTTTAAATAGCAAAGCTCAGAATCCGGCCTGGGAAAACATCGCTTCAAGAACACTGCAGCATCTTTCATGGGTCAATCATATCGATGAATGGGAAGGAAAAATCTGGCTCGGCACAGCCACGGGGCTATACCACACCAACGCCCGGGATCTGAAAAAAAACTGGGCACCAGCATCGGCGGGGCTTGGTGAAGGGGTAAATCATCTTTTTCCAACCAAAGATCTGCTTTATATCTCGACAACTACACGTGGTGTTTTCGCAATGAAACCGGGCAAACAGCCTTTTCCAATCGCCGACACCTTTGGAGAAATCTATTTCGTTACCAGATTCAGAGACAAACTCATTGGCGGTGGCAAGTATGGCCTATGGGAGATAAAAAATAAAAAGGGTTACCAGATTAGCTCTTTCCCTGATTTTGCCGCCAAATCCTTTCTGGTAACAAAAAATAATACACTGTTTATAGGCACAATGGATGGTAGAATAATATCAACAGAAGATCTTAAAGAGTTCAATCATGTGCTGAACTTACAGCAACTTGTATCTGAGGGAGCCAAATAATGAAAATTGCCCTAAAATTTTCAGGTGTTTTTTTGCTGTTGATTTTGTCGCTTCTTATACCCAACCTGTCAGTCAATGGTGAAGACATTGACGCTTTGATCAACAATGCGAAGACCAGGCTTAAAGCCGGCGACGCACAAAAATCAGCGGAAATGCTAAACCACATCCTAACCACAATGAAAGCAGAGATTCGCAATCATCCGCGTCATGCAGAAACCTGGTATTACTTTTCCGTGGCACTCAACAAACTTGGCAGAAAAAGCCTTGCCGAAAAGGCTTTTGCCCGCGCCAAAAAGCTAAAGCAGATGCAGGCTGAAAAGAAAGTGGAAGAGCAGAACAAAAGCGAAGCAGAAAAACAAGAAACGGCCGCATCAGAGAATTCAAAACAACCCAAAGAACCCGAAAAGACAGAAGCTACCGAATTGGTCGATTCGCCTGCAGGCAATGCCTATAGCCTTAAATCGCTGAAGAACGATGAGGCCCAGTCGGTATATAGAAAGGGTGCTGCCTATCTCGAGCAAGGGCAATATCAAGCCGCCGCCGATCTGTTTCTGAAAGCTAATGAAATTGAACCGGGCAACCTCGAGCTTCTCGAAAAGACCAGTTCGGTTCTCGATCAAATTGGCGGAAGCTATTACCAGAAAGCTCAAAAAATTTATGAGCAACTTGAGAAGCACCCAAAAGCAAAATTGACCGCCAAACAAAAAGCGGCCGCAGCCCGGGCCAATATCTTTTCGGGCAAACCTGATTTGAACAAAGCCCAGACTATTCTTGCCGAACTTTTGAAAGAAAACGACAAGAATGTTGAAGCAGTTATTTTGTCAGCACAGCTTGACACCGAAAGAAAGCGTTACAAACCGGCGATAGAAAAGTTCAATCGAGCCATCAAACTTGACAAGAACAGCATGCCGGCCTATCTGGGGCTTGGCAACTGTTACCTGAAAATGGAAAATTTTGACAAGGCCATCGAAATTTTGTCACAGGCCAGAAGTATCTGGCCCGACAGCTTCAGACCTCTGGTAGCTCTGGGCAAGGCCTATCTTAAAAACGACAATCTCGGTTTTGCCTTGCAAATGTTCAATACCGCATTTGCCATAAACGAAAAAGATTTTGAAGTTAACCTTGGTCTGCTTGAAATTTTTGCCAGAAGCAACGACCCCCGGGCCTCTCTGCATCTTGAGAACTGCGAAAAGATAGTTAAGGGCGACCCAAGGGTAGAATACTGGAAAGCGGTTTTTCTCGAGCTTGATGAAAAAATTCTTCAGGCAAAAAAAGCCTACACCTGGCTGGCCATGTATGATGACGAAGCAGGTTATCGTTCAAGGGTCAGACTTGGACAGCTCTATTCAGGCAAAGGGCATCTGACTTTTCCCGGCAATCTTCTGATAAAGAACAGGCCGCATTACACTGCAAATTATCGCGCGCTTGAGAACTATAAACTGGCTTTTATCTACTATCAGGAAGTCATCGATAAAAAGCCTGATATTGAAGAAGCACAGGAAATTAAAATCTGGTTAGATGAAAACGAGCTTAAAATCAGCGAAGCAATGCAATTTGATTCACTGATTCAAAGTCATTTCAGACAATAGTAAATTCAGGGATTCACTAGAAGGAGGAGTTATGGGAACCAAAGTTCTGAAGAAACCCTTTTGGGCGGTATTGAGTCTATTTCTGGCACTCGGCCTAAGTTCCGTTATGGCCGTCGAGGTTGAACCCGGGCGAGAATCGAGTTATTTCTACAAATCGAAAATCAAGCCCTTCGATTCAGAATTCATGGGAGGCGGCCTTCTTTCTGACGGCATGGATATTCGCCGTGTAAGCGGACATCACGACAAACCCGAAGCTCAGATCGCGGTATGGATGCCTTTGGTTGAACCAGAACCGATTGTAAAAACGAATGGCAACGAAATCACCGATGCCACCCTCATCTATCGCAATACCGGCCCAACCAAAGACAAATTTCCTTATATCATAAAAGACAAGGCCACCAATAAATTTTATGTTTACAAGAACGTTAAATATCATTGGGCGTTTGAAAAGCCCGAGGAAGACAAGAAAGTTCTTGGCGAAGGCAATAAAGGCGGCGTCTCTGGTGGAGAAGTCTATTCACCGTTCATGAATTTAAAAGATGCCAACGGCCAGTATTTCGAAGACCTGGTCAATGGTGAAGTTTCAGAATCAGACATCTGGGATAAAAAGATGTTCGTTAACCGGCACACTGCCGCTTTTGACTCTGGAATCGCCGGAGCAAAAATGGTTTCGGGCTCAACCCTTCTGCAGCAGGTCGGTATGATCATGACCTATGAGCGCGCCGAAGTAAGTGGCATCAGCCCCTCGGGCGCCGGTTACCCCGCGAAAGAAAAAGATACTGCTGACCCCGCAGGCGACATTCCCGGCACCGTAAGCCTTGCCGCTGCCCCAGAAGATTCGGCATTCGAAAAATTCGGGCCTGAAAAAACCACCAAACCAATTCCAGAAGCCCTGAAAAGCACATGGAACCTGAAAATCACCATCGATGGCAAAGAATACAGTGAATTTACAGACTATAATATGGTCTATGTCGAAGACTATTCTTACCCCGAAATTTCTCAGGACTTTCTCGATCCCAAAGGTTCTGTCTATGAAGGCGTTGTTGGCAAATACCTCGGCTATTCAGACGGCAAAAACATGACCGTCAGCTATGAAAACGAAAATGCTGATCTGCTGCCGACTTCACCGGCTATCACCTCGGCATTTGATTATTTTTTCAGCCCAGACGAACTTTATCACATTGCCAACCCTTTTTATGATGGCTCACCAAGCCAGCAGCCGGTTTTGTTTTTCTATTGTCTGAAGTCTAATGGCGCATATGGCCCATATGTAGGCGTATGTAACCCCAGCTTCGAAAAAGACTACTATGTCGACCACCACCCCTACTGGAAAAGCCAGCCCAAAGAAAAGCTCGATAAATTCATGGCTGACCGCTATGCCAATTCATGGGAATCCAATTTCCTGAAGCCCTGGGAAAAAGGCGTCGTGTTTTATGTGCTCTATCAGAATGGCGACGGAGAAACCCGTGTTAACGAATTAAACGAAGCATGGAAGAAAAAAGACGTTGGTCAGTTAAGCGTTCTTGGCGATCTTATGGACGAGCTGGATGCAAAAACCACGCCTGAAGCCGCCGAAGCCAAAGCAGCAATGCAGGCGCTGAAAAACTACATTAACAATTCTTCTGAAGGCACCCGCGAAGCCACAAGATTTGCCCATATCGGCTTCAGCGCACACAGCGGCAGATGCGGACTGGCAAAAATCACCCTCGAAAATATTCCCAGCCAGCATAATGAAAGCAAAGTAACCAAGACCGATCCGGCAACCGGCCAGACAATCGAAGTAAAACAGGGTTCATGGACAGTCGCCGGCAAGCGCGTGATTCTGCCGAGACACTTTGCCACCAACTCGATCGAATGGAACGACCACTGTTCTGATGCTCCTGCAGGCAAGAAAACAAAAGAAATGGTCGCCTATTACAACGAACTCAAAAACCTGCCGCCAGACTGTCTGATGACGCAACAAGTATCAAACTGCTGCGGCAACGCTGCGCCAGCCGGTTCTTTGATCAAAGTTAACGATGCGGCAGAATTCAGCAAGCCTTTGATCGGCTGTGAAATTGAAGACATGACCAACGGCTATACTCATAAAATAGGCGTTCCACCGATTGAATCTCTTGACGCTGGTTCTCAGCTGGCTGCCAAAGATGTTAAAACCGGCGCGATAAAGAATTATGGCGAAGAAGGCGTTAACGAAGATTTTGATATGGCCAGCAAAGACTGGTTTATCATCAAAACCGACGGCACCAAAGAAGATCTTCCCAAAATACCTACCGACCCTGAAGGTCCAGACAAAAACAAGATTCCGGTTGAAGATCAGCGTATGAGATTCGTTATCAAACCTTACGACAATATCGACAGCCTGACACCATTCAGAGGTGTTGTTAAAACAGAAGTCGAAATTGAAGCTCTCGATGAAAATCAAAGCCCGACCGGCAACCTCGAAAGAATTGAATACGAGCAGGATGGTCAGATTCTCGCCGCCAACAAGGTCGTAAAAGACGGTACAGGCAAGAATAAGTATGAATTGAACGAATTCGACCCCACAGTTCAGTTTTATCACATCTTCAGATCTGCCGGCTGGTATCAATTCAGAGTTAAAGCCTATGACCGCGCCAAAGACGGCTCGGCCGGACAGGCCAGAGAAATGAAGTTCAACATCAATGTTCTTCCGGCCGGATTCAATACCAGATCTCTTGACGGTCGCTAATCGACCTGAATGAACGAAAAAAGGGGCTTCGACGCTTGATTCAAGTGTCGAAGCCCCTTACTTCAATCTACCGGGAAAAATCCAAAGGAAAGAT